>DATFSP010000121.1:0-48019 GCA_035262545.1 Rhizomicrobium sp.
GGGGCATTCTGGTGGCCTTGGCAGCCCGGTTCGGCTTACCGGTGCATTTCATCGGCGTGGGTGAAGGCGAAACTGATTTGCAGCCCTTCGATGCCCAGGCTTTCGCCCAAGCACTTATAGGAACGGCATGAATCCGCAAGCCCGTCGTCTTTTGCTCGATCTCGGGCCACTGTTTCTCTTCTTCTTGTCTTTCGAATTCGCCGACATTTTTTGGGCGACCGGGATTTTCATGGCCGCGGTGCTGGCGGCGCTGGCCGTCGCATGGCATCTGGAGAAACGGTTGTCGCCCATACCCATGATCACCGCGGTGCTGGTGATGATCTTCGGCGGCCTTACGCTTTATCTGCGCAATGACGTCTTCATCAAGATGAAGCCCACGGTTCTTTACACGATTTTTGGGGTGACGCTGATTGGCGGACTATCGTTCAATCGACTCTTCATTAAGTACGTCTTCACCGAAGCCTTCGACCTCACGGAAAAAGGTTGGCGCGGCCTCACCTGGCGTTGGGGCATTTTCTTCCTGTCACTGGCCGCGATCAATGAAGCGGTATGGCGCAACACTTCAACCGCTACCTGGGTTTCATTCAAGGTATGGGGCATCATGTCCTTGATATTTTTGTTTGCGCTGGCACAGACCCCCTTTCTGCTCAAACATCATATCAATCCGGAAAGCTGAGGGCGCCCGACGCTGAAGACGGTCGTGGCTCATTCCGCCTAGGGAATATCCTCGCCCGCAATAGATATGCGGATCTGTGTCGCACACACAACGCTTTGTATCGTCTTGTGATTTGAGCTGCAGTAGTCGCGACACAAAAGGTGATGGAACGTCACAGCGACCGGGAAACAAAATATCCTATACGCGAAAAATGGCGGACTTCGCTGCACAAAATATTTTTTGCACTGGCGTTAAGACACGCATTGCTGTTTAGTGCGCCATTCATCAACGGCTCTGGCATCCACATCGCCTTGTAGGACCGTATCTTGCGTCCATATCATTCTGGGGGTCATTCAATGTTCAAGGGTCAGCGCAAGGCGAACGGAGGCTTTGACTTGTCCGATGCGCCGTCGCACCTGATCCGCCGCTGCCAGCAATTCTATGGCGACCTTTATGCTCGTGAAGCGGGTTCGAGCGAACTTACCAAGCAACAATTCACTTTGTTGTGCGCGCTGGAGCATAATGAAGGCGCGAGCCAGACCACTTTGGTGGAAATCACTGGGATTGACCGCTCTACTCTGGCGGAGATGGTGCGCCGCATGCTGGAGCGGGGCCTGCTGTCCAGGGAGCGGACAGAGGAGGACCAGCGCGCCAATGCCATCGCCTTGTCACCCAATGGCCGAAAGGCGCTGCGCGGCGCGCGCAATGCCGCCGATCGGGCGGAGCGCGCCCTGCTCGATGCTCTGCCTGCGCCCGAGCGGCAGAAATTCGTGAGATCTCTCTCCCAAATTGCCTCGGCTGCTGAGGCTTACGCTGCAAATGGAACAGCGAAAGTCCACAAGGCAGGCCGCCGGAACGGCAAGCGGATCTGATCCTTAACGTGGAGCCAAAAGGCCCCTTGGTCGGGGACAAGCCCTCAGGTCGCCTGCTTGGCTTTGTCGATTTCCGGCAATAATTGCTTGGTCAAGGCATCGGCCGTGAGCCCCCCCACCAGCTTGAACCGCACGATACCCTTGCCGTCCACTACATAAGTTTCGGGAACGCCATAGACACCCCAATTAATTCCCGTCGCGCCATGGGGGTCGACAACAATGCGTGAAAAAGGATCGCCCAGCTCATTCAAGAAGGCACGCCCGGCACCGGGCTGGCGCTCTTCATAATCCACGCCATAAAGCGTAATGCCTGGCATCTTGGAAAGCGCCATTAACTGTGCGCTCTCCATCCGGCAGGGTACGCACCAGCTGGCGAAAAAATTAATCACAGTGACGTGACCCAAAGCGAGATCGGCGCGGGAGAAGCCCGGTTTTATTGCGTCCATTGCGGTGGGGCCGATTTCGGGCGCGGATTTGTCGATCAATGCCGAGGGCAAGACATCAGGGGCCTGGCCACTAAGGCTGCGGAAGAGAAAGACGGCCAATATCAAAAACGCCGCCACCGGCACGGCATAAATCCAGCGGGTCATTGCTTGTCCTCTTCCAGCGCGGCCAGCCGCTTTTGGGCCGCGCGCCAGGCGGCCCAGCTTTGCCAGACCATCGCCGCCAAGCCCAGCAGGGAAACGCCATAGGCGGGCCATATGAAGGCACCATAGCCCCCCATCGCGAAAAAGCTCGTCACGCCGCCTCGCCCCGTTGCATTAATGATCGGGCGCGGCGAGCGACGATTTCCGTGCGGATGCGGACCATCCAGAGCGCAGCGAAAGTCAGCATATAGCCCAGCGCCATGGTCAGGAGCGGCCAAAGAAAGACCGGTGCAATCTGGCCGGAGAGGATGCTTTCGCCCTGGTGAAGGGTGTTCCACCAATCGACAGAGAATTTAATGATGGGAAGATTGACCGCGCCCACCAGAGCAAGAATTGCGGCGGCGCGCGCCGCGCGGGTTTCATCCTCGATCGCATTCCAGAGTGCGATATAGCCGAGATAGAGGAACAGAAGCAGCAGGAAGCTGGTCAGTCGCGCGTCCCAGACCCAATAGGCGCCCCACATCGGCCGTCCCCACAAGGATCCCGTAATCAGGCCTAAAGCCGTGAACACGGCGCCCAAAGGCGCGGCGGCACGCGCCGCGGTATCCGCCAATGGATGGCGCCAAACCAGAGAGAAAATGGAAGCGACCGCGATGAGGGCATAAGCCGACTCCGCCACGATAGCGGCCGGCACATGCACGAACATGATAGTAACCGTCATGCCTTGCTGATAATCCGGCGGCACGCGGAAACCCAGGATCGTTCCGGACACCAGCGCGACCACCGCGAAAAGAGACACCCAAGGCAAAAGCGCGCCCGAAAGACGCATGAATTGGGCAGGATTGGCATAGCGGAACATAGGCTTAAGTATATTCCTTTTTGTTCACCCTACCCTGCGAGATTAAGCCTCACACACGCGGCGGTGACGAAGGGCGAAAGCAGAACCGCCGCCAACGAAAAAGCACCCAGCAGGCCCAAAGCGCCATTGGCAAGCCCATCCAGCGCTGCGCTAACCGCGCCCGCGCCAAAGATCACCACCGGGACCAAAAGCGGCAAGATGAGCAGAGGCAGAATTAGGCCGCCTCGCTTGAGCGAGAGGGTCAGGCTGGCGCCGATCGCGCCCACCGCACTCACCGCAGGCGTTCCGATCAAAAGCGAGAGCATAAGCATCGCGGTGCCCCGACCGGGGAGGCCGAAAAACAACGCCAACAGGGGCGACAACAGCGTGAGCGGCAAGCCGGTGGACAGCCAATGGGCGAGGAATTTGGCCAGCGCCACCTGTTCCAACGACAGAGGCGACAAGGCGATCAGGTCCAGGCTGCCGTCGTCGAAATCTCCTTGGTACAGGCGATCCAACGAAAGCAATGCCGCCAGCACCGCACCAACCCACAAAACGCCCGCGGCAACCCTCGCCAAAAGGCGCAAATCCGCGCCGACGCCTAAGGGCACCAAGGTCGCCATCAAAGCGAAGAAAGCCAAAGCCAGCGCGGCGCTGCCACCAGAGCGGGCGGCGAGCTTCAAATCGCGCACCAATAAACTCGCAAAGGCGGGGCTCATGCCGCCCCCAGGCGCAGCGACCGCGCGTGAAACCCGAACGGATCATGGCTGGCGGCGACTACGATTCCGCCTGCTATGCAATGGGCTTGCATCAGCTCCACGGCCAGGGCGCGCCCATTCTTGTCTAGTGCCGCGAACGGTTCGTCCAGGAGCCATAGGGGCCTTGCCGCCACTATCAACCGTGCGAGCCCTAAGCGTTTCTTCTGACCAGCGGAGAGATAGCGGCAAGGAAGCAGCCGCTGACGCCAAAGCCCCACCCGCTCCAGTAGCGGTTCGAGGGCGGCTTCCGCGCCGTAAAGACGGGCAAAAAATTCCAGCTGCTCGCGCAAATTCAACTGCGGCTTGATGCCGTCCTGATGGCCCAGCCAGCCTACAAAGCGACCGCGCTCTTCACCATCGCTGACCGCCCGCTGATCGGTGGCGATCCGGACAAATCCCATGGTCGGTGGCAGAAAGCCGGCAATCAGGCGCAACAGCGAAGTCTTGCCCACGCCATTGGCGCCTTCCACCACCAGCGCTTCGCCAGCCGTCACCGTGAAGTCCAGATCGGCGAATAATTGCCGGTCGCCGCGCGTCAAGGCGAGCTTTTCGGCGGTGAGAGAAACAATCATGGCTTGCGTATCTAACCCGCGGACGCGGATCAGTACATATGTTGGCCGCCGTTGATGGAGACAGTGGAGCCGGTGATGAAACCCGCATCGTCATGCACCAAAAACAGCACGCCACGCGCGATTTCATGGGCCTTTCCCAGGCGCTTGACGGGGATGCGGGCCACAATCTTGTCCAGCACGTCACTAGGCACCGCCGCCACCATGTCGGTGTCGATATAGCCGGGCGCAATGGCGTTCACCGTGATCCCTTTGGCGGCGCCCTCCTGGGACAGCGCCTTGGTGAAACCATGGATGCCGGATTTGGCGGCGGCATAATTTACTTGGCCATATTGGCCTGCCTGGCCGTTGATCGAACCGATATTGACGATGCGGCCGAAACCTCTAGCCAGCATGCCGTCCCATACCGCCTTACACATGTTGAAGCAGCCGCCCAGATTCGTGTCCAGCACTTGATCCCAGGATTCGCGGATCATTTTTTTCATGGTGGCGTCGCGGGTGATGCCGGCATTGTTGACTACAATCTCGACGGGACCGAGCTGCGCTTCGACCTTGGCAATGCCCGATATGCAATCCTCGAACACCGAAACGTCCCATTTGAAAGCCGGAATGCCGGTTTTGTTGCTGAAGCCCTTGGCGCGTTCCTCATTGCCGGCATAATTGGCTGCGACTTCATAGCCGGCATCCTTCAAGGCCACCGAAATCGCCTCGCCGATGCCGCGCGTCCCCCCCGTAACCACCGCCACTCTCGTCATGTCGTGCTCCCTTCATTTGCGCCGTCAGACGCTGCCCTTCTTTTCCACTACCAGAATCCGCGCCTGGCCGACAGGATGAGCGACATGCTCGTCGCCGCTTTCGGCGGCCATGATGTCCCCCGCCAGAAGGCGTTGGACTTTCTCGGTTCCGTCCGCGCGATAATGCATGTCGATCACACCATCGAGCACGGCAAAGACTTCGCAGCCATCATTGACGTGCCAGACATAGGGCTGGTCGGTCCAATGCAATCGTACACCGGCGCCTTCGATCTCGGCGATTTCGCAAGCGCCCCACGCCTTGGCGGCGGTAAATGTCTTGGTGTCCAGATAAAACTTCACCGTTCGACGCACATGGCGATGCCCATGCCGCCGCCGATGCAAAGGGTCGAAAGGCCCTTCTTGGCACCGCGCTTTTCCATCTCATACAGCAGGGTCACCAGCACCCGGGCGCCGCTGGCGCCGATGGGATGGCCTATGGCGATCGCGCCGCCATTCACATTCACTTTCGCCGTGTCCCAGCCCATGTCTTTATTGACGGCGCAGGCCTGAGCGGCGAAGGCCTCATTGGCTTCAATCAAATCGAGATCGGCGGCCCGCCAGCCTGCCTTCTCGAGCGCCCTTCGCGAGGCGGGAATGGGGCCCGTGCCCATCACCTTGGGATCAACACCAGCTTGCGCCCAACTCGCAATACGGGCCAAGGGCGTCAGCCCGCGCGCGGAAGCATCCTTGGCGCTCATCAAGACCAGGGCGGCGGCGCCGTCATTGATGCCCGAGGCATTGCCCGCAGTCACGGTGCCATCCTTGGCAAAAGCCGGCTTCAAGCCGGCCGTGGTCTCGTAGGTTGCGCCATCGCGGATATATTCGTCGCTGTTCACAACCGTGTCACCCTTGCGGCTTTTCACGGTAACAGGCGCGATCTCGTCCTTGAAGCGGCCGGATTTCCTGGCCACTTCGGCTTTGTTCTGAGAGGCGACGGCGAAACGGTCTTGTTCTTCGCGGGTAATCTGCCATTCGCGTGCCACATTCTCGGCGGTGTTGCCCATATGGTAGCCGTTGAAGGCGTCCCACAATCCATCCTTGATCATGGTGTCGATGAGATTGAGGTCGCCCATTTTCTGGCCGGCGCGAAGGTAGGCTGCATGGGTCGACTGGCTCATGGATTCCTGGCCGCCCGCTACCACGATGCGGCTGTCCCCATTCTTGATAGCTTGCGCGCCAAGTGCCACCGCCCGAAGCCCGGACCCGCACACCATGTTGATGCCCCACGCAGGCGTGGTGATGGGAATGCCTGCCGCGATGGCCGCCTGGCGCGCGGGGTTTTGTCCCTGCGCCGCCGTCAACACCTGGCCTAGAATCGCTTCGCTCACCTCGCTGTGCTCGACGCGCCCGCGCGCCAACGCTGCTTCGATTACGACCCGCCCCAATTGATGCGCCGGCAAAGTCGCGAATGCTCCGTTGAACGCTCCCACGGGCGTCCGCGCGCCCGAAACAATCACCACATCTTCCACGTCAAAACCTCGAGGCTTAACTTCATTGGCAAAATGCCGCGAATGCGAGGTTTGGTAAACAGCGTTGAATTTTTCCAGCCCTGCCAATGGATTATTGACGTTTTTGCCAGCCTGCCGATGCTGCGGATGCTAAAATCGCGCTGGACGGGCCCCGCGCCATGATATTGTCTTTTGCCGTATCAGCCCCAAAGTCGGCGGGGCGCGCAGCATCAGCTTAGCGGGGAACGCGTGTCAGAAGAAAAGACCAAGGATGAGCCGGTCATCATAAAGAAATATGCGAACCGGCGCCTCTACAATACCCAGACCTCGAGCTATGTGACGCTCGATCACTTGGCGGGAATGGTAAAGGACGGGACCGAATTCGAGGTCCAGGATGCACGCACGGGCGAGGACATCACCCGCTCGGTCCTGACCCAGATCATCTTCGAAGAAGAGGCCAAGGGGCAGAATCTGCTGCCCATCAAATTCCTGCGCCAGTTGATCCGTTTCTACGGCGATAGCCTTCAGGCTTTCGTGCCCGGCTATCTCGACATGAGCATGGAGAGTTTCACAAAGAACCAAGGTGCCATGCGCGATCGCATCGCGGAGGCGATGGGCGGCGGCAACCAGATGATCGAGAATCTCACGCGGCAGAATCTTGCTATGTTCGAGCGGGCGATGCAGATGTTCTCGCCTTTTGGCGTCACTTCGCCCGGCCGCAAGACCGGGGAGCCGGCGGAAGAAAAACCAAGCTCAAGCGATGTGGAGGCGCTCAAGCGCGAGATGGAAGCGATGCGGCGGCAGATCTCCGAGCTTAGTCAGCGGAACAAATAGTTCTTAGCTCAGCGACCAGGTGGGTTTGAGATCGGGCTCGCCGAAATAGTAGCCCTGAAAGTAATCGACGCCAAAGCTTTCAAGAAGGGCTGCGTCTTGGTCCGAGCCCACCCATTCCGCCACCACTTTCATGTCGAAATTCTTGGCCAGTCCAGTGAGCGTGCGGACGAAGACCTGGTTTTCCAGGCTTGCCGACAGGTTCTTGACATAAGAGCCGTCGATCTTGACCACATCGACATGCATCAATTGCAGATTGCGGAACGAGGTATAGCCGGCCCCGAAATCGTCGATCGCCACCTTGACGCCCAGGTCGCGCAGTTGCGAGACGAAATGGGCGTTCTCTTCGAATTGCGAAAGCGACGCGGTCTCGGTCAGTTCCACCTGGAGCCGGCTCGCCACCTGGCTGTGGCTCTTGACGTAATCCACAAAGCCCTGGAGCCAGGCAGGGTCTGAGGCCGCGGTGCCCGAGACATTGACGCTCAATACCAGGCCCGAATGCCTTGCCAGCGCGTCCACTGCGGTTTCGAGCGCGAACCGGTCCACCAAGTGGACAATACCCATCTGTTCGGCGGCGGGCACGAAATAGCCGGCATTCATCACCTTGCCGTCGGGGCGCAGCATGCGCAGCAGGCATTCATAATGGGTGGCCCGCCGGCTGCCCGCTTCTATAATGGGCTGATAGGCGATCCGGATACGATCCTCTTTCAAAGCCTGCACGACCTCGTCGGCAATGCCCATCTGCCTGAGGCGAGCGGTCTCGCGCTGCCGGGATTCCGCATAGACCGCAAAGCCGTCACGGCCGTTGGCGCGGGCCCGTTCCAGAGCCTGCTCGGCGCGAAGCATCGCATCCTGGCTGTTGGCCGCGGCCAAGGGCAGCCACACCGCACCGACCGAAATGGTGGCGAACACTTTGCCGGCCTTCGTGTCGATGGCATGATCGCGCACCGCCCGTTTCAGCCTAGTTGCAACACTCGCGATTTCGCTTTCCGTGCAATTTCTGAGGATCACGCCAAACTTATTGCCGGCTGTGCGGCCGATAACGTCGTTGACGCGCAGGCTTTTGGCCACCCGCTCGCCTACGCCCACGATGACTTCATCACCAGCATCAAAACCGTAACCATCATTGATCATGGCCAGCCGGTCTATCGAAGCGACCAGGATGGCACAGTTCCGGTTTTCCTGCATTGCTCGAGAGATAACCAGCTGAAGCTCGATACGAAGCGCGTTGCGATTGAGATGGCCGGTCAACTCATCGCGGGTGGCAAGATAGGTAAGCCGCTGTATCTCACGCTGCTTTTCAGTTGTCTCCCGGAGCATGCCGATCATCCGTTCGGCGCGGCCTTCACTGTCGGCCACACGTGTGCCCGCAAACGTGAACCCCACCGCACCCAAGGCCGAGGCCACTTCCAGGTTAAGCTCGAATTGCGAGGAATTGGGCGAGCGGCCTTCGAGAAGCGCGGTCAGTTCGTCCCGGCTTGCGCGCGTCAGGGTCTCAAGCAGCGGCTGCGCGGTGCCACTTTCCGTCGAAAAGGGGAGAATATCCGTGGCGCCATCCCATTGGACGCGGTCGTCGGCGACTTGCCAGTCCATCACCACCACGCGGGCGGCCTGCGACGCCAACCGGAGCCGTGCATTCTCATGGACGGCGCCCATTTGGGCGCGCGCGTCCATTCCTTTATGCAGCGTCTTCTGAAGCAAATCCACCGTCCCGGCCCTTTGGCCTTACCCGTGGATCAGTATGGGGGAGCACCGCTTAAAAAAGACGTAAGCGAATTAAGACACGGGCAATGGCGTGGGCTTTGGGTTCTACGTATCCATGAGCCTAATCGGCCCTATCGTTTCGTCTTCGACCAATGCGGCTAGAGCGGCCGCGAAGCGCGCCCCGCAACTCTCGAAAAACCAAATCCAACAGTGGCTTGCACGTCAGCCTAAGGGAGCGGACTGACCCGCCGGCGCAAAGCGCACAACAACAGCTGGTTGAGGCAGTGCTCCATTCCGGAACAGACGTTGATGTCCCGTTCCGGCACGCGCAGGTGGATATGTGCTCTACACCTGCTTTCATCACCCAATTACTGGGCCAACTTATGCCAGAGCCGGAGCAGAAATTTTCAGGCGCGCTTTCCGCCTACAAAGAGATCTGCGCACGTGTCCGCCTCTGCGATCGGCTTCTTTAAGGCGCGCGCGACAAAACCAAACGCGGAAGCGAGGAACAGGGCGGCGTGGGCGAGTGCGCCATCCACCATCGCCAAGCCAGCCAACGGCAGCGACACCGCGCCCACGATCGCGACAAAACCCGCAAGTTGATCGTTTAAACCGCGCGGAAGACTCGCCGCCAGGATATAGGCCCCGGCACCACTCTGGCAGATGAGCGCCAGAAGAGGAGTGGCCGTGAGCGACGCCGCAATCCCGCAGCGAAGGCAATCGTCGGCACGGTGGCGGAAAGCCAGTGAGCTGCACGATCGGCAGAGCCGAGAGCCAGAGCCGCACTCGCAACGCCCGAGATCAGCAGCGCCACGTTGAGCGCAAGGGCGGCCGCCGGGACCATTAATGAAGCGGACAGCGCAGCCAGCAGCACGGCGGCAAAACGGAGATGGACACGTGTGCCCACCCGAAATCCCCGCGCCTTCCGCCAACCACACATAGTGACGGCGAGCAGCAGCAACCCGCAGAGCGAATCAAAGGAGAAAGCCATGCGTAGCATTATGCGCCCCGCTTGGCTTTTTTTGAATCCGCCCCGCCTAGGCGGCAATCAATTTGCGCAAGACGTAAGGCAAAATCCCGCCGTTCCTGAAGTACGCCACCTCATCGGCGGTAAGGATCATCAAGACCAGGGGCAGCCTTTCGGTCGAGCCATCGGGGCGATGGATAATGGCTTCGATCCGCATTCGGGGTTTGATCTCGCCGGACAGGTTGGGAATGTCCACCGTCTCGCGCCCGGTAAAGCCGTAGTCCTTGCGACCCTTGCCCGCCTCGAAACAAAGGGGTGCGACCCCCATGCCAATGAGGTTGGAGCGGTGAATGCGCTCGAAACTTTCGGCGATCACGGCGCGCACCCCCAAAAGTTTGGGACCCTTGGCTGCCCAGTCGCGCGAGGAGCCGGTGCCATACTCCTTCCCGCCGACCACCACGGTCTCGCAGCCGTCCTTTTTATAAGCCTCGGCGGCGTCGAAGATTGACATAGACTGCCCTTCGCCATTGACGTCGCGATAATAGATGGTGTTGCCGCCCTCCTTGCCGCCCATCATCTCATTCTTGATGCGGATATTGGCGAAGGTGCCGCGCTCCATCACTTCGTGATTGCCGCGGCGCGAGCCATAGGAATTGAAATCCGTCTGGCTCACTTGGCGCTCCTGCAAATAGATTCCGGCCGGCGAGGTCGCCTTGATATTGCCGGCGGGCGAGATGTGGTCAGTCGTAATGGAATCCCCAAATAAAGCCAGCACGCGAGCGCCTTGCACGTCTGTGAGGGGCGTTGGCTCGCGTTTCATGCCCTCGAAATAGGGCGGGTTCTTCACATAGGTCGAGCCGATGTCCCATTGATAGGTCTGGCCCTTGACCAATTTGATCTTTTTCCAATTGGCGTCGCCATTGAAGACGTCGCCGTAGCGCGATTTAAAGCTGGACGCTTTCACTGCCTTCCTGATGGTCGCGGCAATCTCTTTGAGGCTGGGCCAGATGTCCTTGAGATACACCGGCTCATTCTTCTTGTCGTAGCCCACCGGCTCCTTGGCGAGATCGACATTCACTGAACCAGCCAGCGCATAGGCCACCACCAGCATGGGCGACGCCAGATAATTGGCCCGCACCAAGGGATGGACGCGGCCTTCAAAATTGCGGTTTCCGGAAATCACGGCGGCGGTCACGAGATCGGCGTCGGTGACGGCCTTGGTCACTGGGTCGGGCAATGGTCCGGAATTGCCGATACAGGTAGTGCAACCATATCCCGCCAAGGTGAAACCTAATTTGTCGAGCGCCCTGTCCAGACCCGCCTTTTTCAGATAGTCGGTGACAACCTGGCTTCCTGGCGCCAGCGATGTCTTGACCCATGGCCGCACCTTCAGCCCGCGCTTGATGGCTTTTTGCGCCACCAGCCCAGCGCCGATCATTACGGACGGATTGGAGGTGTTGGTGCAGGAGGTGATTGCCGCGATCACGACATCGCCATGGCCAATCGAGGCGTCCGAGCCTTCGAGCTTCGCCCTTTTGTTGGCGACACCTTCCTTCTTATAGGTGCTGATCAGATGTCCCGCGAAATTGGTGGGGACGTCTGAAAGCGCGACGCGGTCTTGCGGCCGCATTGGGCCCGCCATGGAGGGCTCGACGTCGTTCATGTCGAGGGACAGCGTGTCCGTGAAAACCGGATCGGGACTCTTCTTGGTGCGATAAAGGCCTTGAGCCTTGGTATATTTTTCTACCAGCGCGATGCGCGCATTGGCCCTGGCCGTGTTCGTGAGATAACGGATGGTTTCGCCATCCACCGGAAAAAAGCCGCAAGTCGCGCCATACTCCGGCGCCATGTTCGCAATGGTGGCGCGGTCCTCCAGCGCCATTTCATCCAGGCCCGGGCCATAGAATTCGACAAAGCGGCCGACTACCCCCTTCTTGCGCAGCATCTGCGTGACAGTGAGAACCAAGTCCGTGGCGGTGACACCTTCGCGCAATTTGCCGGTGAGCTTAAAGCCAACGATTTCGGGAATCAGCATGGAGATGGGCTGGCCCAGCATCGCCGCTTCCGCCTCGATGCCGCCCACGCCCCAACCCAGTACCGCCAATCCATTGATCATGGTCGTATGGCTGTCGGTGCCGACCACCGTATCGGGAAACGCGAACTCAACATTCTTGCTTCCCTCTTTCGCTTTGCGGGCCCACACCGTCTGGGCAAGATATTCCAGATTGACCTGATGACAGATGCCGGTGCCGGGCGGCACCACGCGGAAATTGGCGAACGCCTGCTGGCCCCAACGCAGGAAGGCGTAACGCTCCTTGTTGCGCTCATACTCGATGACCACATTCTTCTTGAAGGAATCTCGGCCGCCGAAATTGTCCACCATCACGCTATGGTCGATCACCAGATCGACTTCGGCCAACGGATTGATCTTTTCAGGCTCTCCGCCCAGTGTCTTCATGGCGTCGCGCATCGCAGCCAGATCCACAACCGCCGGCACGCCGGTCAGATCCTGCATCAGGACCCGCGCGGGACGGAAAGCGATCTCGCGGTCGGAAGTCCTGGTCTTGAGCCAGGCATGCATGGCCCTTATGTCGTCTGCTTTGACGGTACGGCCGTCCTCATGGCGCAGCAGATTTTCGAGCAGGACCTTCATGGAGTAGGGCAGCTTGGAAATCCCCTTGAGACCGTTTTTTTCCGCATGCGGCAGACTGAAATAAACATAGGTCTTGCTGCCCACTTTCAGCGTGCGGCGGCATTTGAAACTGTCGGGATGGCTCACGGTCTCTTTTTTCACGGAATGCTCCCTTTTGGCGGGCTTTGGCAGGCGCCGGATTTAGTCAAAATCGCCGCGAAAAGATAGCGGTTTTGCGGTCATTGCGGCCGATCCAGGCTTAAAATCGCCCGATTCGAGCGCCATCGTGGGTAGTGGGGATGGAGTGGGCCGGGGCCAAAGAAAGTTATGAAAGCGCGCACGGTTCTCATTCCGCTTTGCCTTGTTTTTTTGGGCTCCGGGCAAACCGTCGCACAAGAACCGGCAGACCCGATGGCCGCCAGGCTGTCAGCCGAGAAAGTCAGCGATGTCACGGCTGGCAGCTATAGCGCAGCAGACAACATCAATTTCACCCTGCTTCCATATGGCGAAAAATACTTGTTGCGCTTTGACGGCAGCCCCGAGAACTTCGTTCTTTACGGCGACCGGGTGGCGCTGGGCGGGCGTGAACTCAAATATGACACTGGTGCACTGGCGCTGAAGATTTCCGTATGGGGCGGGATCACTCTTTACACTCAGGACGCGCCCGGTGGCCTGCCGGCCACCCGCACGGGAGATGCCACAGTCCCTACTAAGCTCAACGTTCCGCTCACCAGTCTCACCGCCGCGCTGGCCGACGAAGAAAGCCATCTCGCCTACACCCAGCGTCTGAAGCTGCGTTTTTCAGCGGACGCGGCGATCCTCAGTGGCAGCGACGAAGCCCGGGCCTATGGTTTCGATACGCTGGTGAATACGGCGATGGGCATCGAACGCATCATAGGCACCCCGGCAGGCCGCGCGGCCTTCACGAGTCGTTTCGATTCCGTGCGCATTGTCGAAGGCGATAAACCCACCATCGCGATTTCCGGCCGTACCCTGCTGGTAAGCTTTGTGCCATCCGCCGGTGCAGCCGGCCGCGCCTCTTCCCGCGCCATCGCATACGCGCTGGGTAAGATGTTATCCTTGCAAGAGCCAGCTTGACTTGATTAGCCCTCCGTCAATTTTGTTGCGCCGTCCTGTCACGACCAAGATCTGGCAGTTTCGCGCCGCGCTTGATCAGAATCGCCATTCCCGCCGCGACCGAGCGCGCGTCGCATAAAGCGTCATGCTCGCGGCCTTCGAATGGCACGCCCAATTTTGGTCCGATGTCACAAGAGTGGAGGCCAGTGGGATCGACGCCGTGATTCGCGAACCAGCCCCTCAGCTCGAGGAAAGGCGGAAGCGGCGGCATCTCTTTCAGGCCATAAAGACGGATATTTTCTTCCAGCACCCATTCGTCGTGACCGAAGGATGCGATCGCGCCATCGCCGGCGAATTCCACGAAACGGCGATAGGCCGTCGCAAAATCGATGCCATCCTTCGCCAAGCGCATATTGGTGATGCCAGTAAGACACTCGAAATAACCGGAAAGCAGGCCGTTGACGCGTGGCATCACCAAGCAATGGAAACTTGCGGCGACCGTGAAATTCTCTTTGTCCAGACGGACAGCACCGATCTGCACGATTTCCTTGTATTGACCGGGAGCGAGCCACCGTCCCGCCAAGGAATCTTCCCAGGCTGTAAATTCCAGATCGAAAACTATCAGGTCGCGCGTCATGGGTTGGTGTGAATCGCTGCTGGCTTGAGCTTATTAATGCCTTGTTAACCAAGCTCGTCGAGCCTTGAAAAGGCCTTTGATTCCCCGGAGCTGGTGGGCGATGGCGCTTACGGACCAGGATAAGTATCATGCGCTTATGGCCAGCCTGCCACTGGATGCGCTCGATCGCCTTGCTCTGCTCCATCGTGAGACGCGCCAGACCACCCACTTGGCGCGGTTCCTGGCGTCTTCGGTCCATGCCGCCTTCCTCTTCATGCTGATGACTGTCCTGGCGTTTCTTCTGGCGAGAACTGAATCCATCGGACGCGATTTCTCTTGGGCGGTGTTGATCCTTGCCGGAGTTCTGGCCATTTTGCAGTGCCATGTCCGCGCCCATGCCGCTCTTTTTTCCGAGGCGCCGACGTCCGCGGCAAAAGAGCTGCGCGTGGTGTTTCTATATATGGGCCTTGCGTGGGGCGCGGGTGCCTTCCTTGTCCTGCCCGCCGATTCAGGGATCCTGGCGGTCCTTCTTTTCACGGCCCTACCCGGCCTCACGCTGGCGTTTCTTCTTGCCGACACCACGAGCTTCACTCTTTTCCTGGTTCCTTCGGGCCTGATGGTGATCGGCGCGGCGCTGATCCGAAGCTTCCCTTACGCCATGCTAGAGATGAGCTTGATTTTGATCCTCCAATGGGGATTGTTCACGGGTGCTGTTATGCGTAAGCGCGAGCCCGATCCTACCTTTTTTCCCAAAGGCTGATGCGCGTCCCGAGGCCGTCAAGTTGCCGGAATTTTCTGGCAGCATCCCTGTCGCGGAAGCACAATGACGGCCCACTATCCTTCTCCCAAGCCCAGTGAGAATGCCCCATGACCGTTCACGATCTCCATCATTCCGAAGATGAAATGGCTAGCGGACTCCTTGCCGATGCCCGAGCGCTTCTGAAAAAGGATGGCGAGTGGAAATTTTTCGACGCGCTGTTTTCGGGCGCGGCCAGCGAGGACGTCACCCGCAACAATGCGACCGGGCTGGCTGCGCTGGCCCGAATGGCGCTTGCCGAGGCTGAGCGGCACGAACCGGGCAGGATCGAAGTGAGCTTGCGCCAGGGCGAAAATGCCCAGGATCCGGAATGCATCGTTATTGCCGTCAATGACGACAGACCTTTCCTGTTCGATACGGCGTTGGCCGCCGCCGTTGCTTCGGGCGCGCGCATCCGCGCCGCCTTCCATCCCATTGTGGAAATGAGTGGCAAGAATCTCAGCGTGATCGTGCTGGTCGTGGATGCCAGCCTGAACGAAAGCATGGCCAAGACGTTGATCGAGAATCTCAATTCCAGCTTGACCCAGGGTCGCGACGCGGTCAGGGACTGGAAAGCGATGATGGACCGGCTCAAGGAAGCACGCGATGGCCTAGCCGCCCATCCGCCCAAAGGCGACGACGATACCAGCGAAGATTTAGCCTTTCTCGATTGGTTGGGCGACAATCATTTCACATTCTTGGGCGCGCGTGATTACGCGCTGCATCCCGACGGCGAGTTTGGGAGGCTGGATCCAGTGCCCGGTAGCGGCTTGGGGGCGCTATCCGACGAGGCTGCGCGCGTAGTCCGGCAGAGCGCGGAACGACCCGCCTTGACTGCAGAGGCGCGTACCTATCTCGATCAGCCCGAGCCGCTGATCGTCACCAAGTCCAACGCCCGCAGCCTGGTGCATCGCCGCGCCCATATGGACTATGTGGGAGTCAAGACCTTTGACGCCGAGGGCCACTTCAACGGCGAGCGTCGCTTTGTCGGCCTCTTCACTTCGAGCGCCTATAGCCTGTCCACGCGCGACATGCCCCTGTTGCGCACGAAATGCGCCGCGGTGATGAAGCGTGCAGGATTTGCGCCCGCCAGTCACGACGGAAAGGCGTTAGCCCATATACTCGATACATTTCCCCGCGATGAGCTTTTTCAAATTTCCGAAGATGAATTGTTCGAAACCTCGATGGGAATCCTGCGACTGGGCGGGCGCCCCAAGGTCAAGCTCTTCCTGCGGTTCGACCGCTTCGACCGTTTCGTCTCGGCTTTGGTATTCGCACCGCGCGATCATGTCACCGCGGGCCTCAGAGAGAAAATTCATGCGATCCTGGCCCGGGCCCTGGACGGGCGGATGTCGGCGGCCATTCCCGCAATCGACGATGAAAGCACTCTGGTGCGCATCCACTACATCATCGGCCGCAATCTGGGCCCCCGGCCCCGTGTCGATATCCGCGGGCTGGAACAGCAGATAGCCAACGCCATCAAGACCTGGGACGATGCTTTCCTGGAAGCCTTGTCGGCCCGCCATGGCCGGGCCGAAGGCCTGCGCCGACTCAATGCCCGAGGAGCCCAATTCACCGCCGGCTATCGCGGCGTTTTCTCGCCGGCAGAAGCGGCAGCCGATCTGGATATATTGGAAAACCTGGCTAGCCGCCAAAGCGAGCTCAAAGTCGAAGCGCGCGCCTATCGCGAGGCCAATGACGCGCACAGCGCGCTTCGCCTCAAACTTTACGTGCTGGGCGAAGTGCTGCCCCTTTCGGTGTCGCTGCCGATCTTCGAGAATTTGGGTTTAAAGGTGATCGCCGAAGATGCCTACGCAGTCCACTTCAAACGCGATGACGGATGGACGGAAGAAGCCGCCGTCCTGGATTTCCAAATGGAGCGCGCCGATGGCGAAGCTGCCGGCCTGGAGGACATCAAGAACCCGCTGCAGAACGTGTTTCACGCAGTCCTGGGCGGCACGGCGGAAAGCGACGGATTCAATCGGCTGGTGATCGCGGCGGGGCTCGATTGGCGTGATGTGGTGATCCTGCGCATGGTTGCGAAATTCCTGCGCCAAGCCGCCTTCCCTTTCAGTCAGGATTACATGGAACAGGCGCTCGCTCGCAATCCGGAGATTGCTGCGCTTCTCACGGGGCTTTTCCACGCCCGGCTGGATCCAGAGTCACATGCTGAAGCGGACGCCATGAGGCTGGCCGAATCCATCGAAACTGCGCTGAGGGAAGTACCCAGCCTGGATGACGACCGAATCATCCGCCGTTTCCGCAATGTGATCGCGAATATCATGCGCACCAATTATTATCAGGAGGGGGCCAGCGCGATCGCGATCAAACTTGATTCAGGAAAGCTCGACGAGCTTCCTGCGCCCAGGCCCTGGCGCGAGATTTTCGTCTATTCGCCGCAAATGGAAGGCGTGCATCTGCGTTTCGGCAAAGTGGCGCGCGGCGGCATCCGCTGGTCGGATCGCAGGGAGGATTTCCGCACCGAGATTCTAGGTCTGGTGAAGGCGCAGCAGGTTAAGAATGCGGTGATTGTCCCGGTGGGCGCCAAGGGCGGCTTCTTCCCCAAGACCATGGCCGCCAATCCCACCCGCGATCAGTTCATGAGCGTCGGCGTGGCCGCCTACAAGATGCTGATCAACGCTCTGCTCGACGTAACCGACAATCTCAAGCCGGACGGCCAGGTGGTGCCGCCGCCCAAAGTCGTGCGCCACGACGAAGACGATCCCTATCTGGTGGTCGCCGCCGACAAAGGCACCGCAACCTTCTCCGACATCGCGAACGGCATCGCGGAGGACCGCGGCTTCTGGCTGGGCGACGCCTTCGCCAGTGGAGGCAGCCATGGTTACGATCACAAGAAGATGGGCATCACCGCGCGCGGCGCCTGGGAGGCAGTCAAGCGCCATTTCCGCGAGATGGGCCGCGATATCCAGAATGAAGACTTGACCGTAGTGGGCGTGGGCGACATGTCCGGTGACGTGTTCGGCAATGGCATGCTGTTGTCGAGGCACATCAAGCTGGTAGCGGCGTTCGATCACCGCCACATCTTTCTCGACCCCAATCCTGATGTGACCAAGAGCTTTATTGAACGCAAGCGCATGTTCGACCTGCCCCGTTCCAGCTGGGACGATTATAATCGCGATATGCTGGGGGCGGGTGGCGGCATCTTCGCCCGAAGCTTGAAGGAAATTCCCCTCACGCCGGAGGTTCAGGCGCTGATCGGAACCAAAGACGCCAAACTTTCGCCCATGGCGCTGATCACGGCGCTTATTAAGGCGAAAGCGGACCTTTTGTGGTTCGGCGGCATCGGCACCTTCGTCAAGGCCGCTTCCCAATCCAATCTCGAAGTGGGCGACCGCGCCAATGACGCAGTGCGCATCAACGGGACTGAGGTGGGCGCCAAAGTGGTAGGGGAAGGCGCCAATCTGGGAGTGACCCAATTGGGCCGCATCGAATATGCCCGCGCCGGAGGCCGCATCGACACCGATGCGGTTGACAATTCCGCCGGCGTGGACACGTCGGACCATGAAGTGAATCTGAAGATTTTGCTTTCGGGCCCCTATCGCCGGGGTGAGATCGACGGACCCCGGCGCGACGCAATTCTGGCGGGCATGACCGACGAGATCGCAAGCTTGGTGCTCGCCGACAATTATGACCAGACGCTGGCCCTGTCGGTGGCCGAAGCGGCGGCGCCGCGCGATATTGACGCCGGGGCACGTTACATGCGCGTTTTGGAAGCCGAGGGGAAGCTTGACCGTGCGGTCGAATTCTTGCCCGGCGACGCCGACATTCAGAAGCTGGAAAATGACAAGAAAGGCTTCACCCGGCCGGAGCTGGCGGTCTTGATGGCCTATGCGAAGCTGGATCTTGATGCGGAAATTTTGGAGAGCAGACTCCCCGACGATTCCGCTTTCGCCTCCACGCTCGCCGCTTATTTCCCCAAACAAGCCGCAACGAGTTTCGCCGCTGAGCTTCCTCAACACCGCCTGAAGCGCGAAATCATTTCCACGACCCTCGCCAATCGCATCGTCAATCTGGCGGGACCAGTCTATGTCGCCCGGATGAAGGAAATGTCGGGGGCGAGCGGCGCAGAAGTGGCGCGCGCCTTTGCCATGGCCGAAGGTGCGTTTGGACTCGAAGCGCTCAAAAGCCGGATCGACGCCTTGGACGGCAAGACCGCGGCGCAGGCGCAAATCGCGCTCTACACCGAGATTGCAGAGATTTTGCGGCGCCTGGGCTTGTGGTTCTTGAGCCACGTCTCGGCCAAGGAAGATCTCGCCTCGTGCATCGCACTCTATCGCACGGGCATCGAGACGTTGCGTGCGGGCCATAGCCAATTTATTTCAGCCGAGCAGAAGAGCGAATTGGAGGCTCGCATAGCCCGCCTCGCCGCTCCCGGCGTGCCGGACGAGTTGTCGCGCGATATCGCGCTTTTGCCACTTCTGGGAGTTGCGCCCGAGATCGCCCAGCTGGCGCGAGCCACGTCGCACAATACCGCGACCGTGGCCGCGCTCTATTTCGGCGTGGGGGCGAAATTGGGGCTGGACCGGCTCCGTTTGCTGGCGGCACGAATTGCGGCGTCAGAACATTGGGACCGGTTGGCAATCAGAAGGTTGGTGGACGATCTCTTCGCCGCCCAGCGGGCCCTGTCGCAAAATCTCGTGGCGAAGCTCACCGGCGCGGCGACGCCCCAGGATGCCCTGGATGCGCTTCAGAATTGGGCAACGTCGCAGGCCGACGCCTTGGATCGCACGAAGGGTTTCCTCGCGGCGCTCGAGACTACGGGTGAAATTTCCATCGCCAAGCTGACGCTCGCCAACAGTCAGATTCACAAGCTGGCCGATATCTAAAAGGGCTCGGTGCATTTATTGCCCCGTCTGTGTGCCGAGCGGGCAGACCTGCAAGCGCACATCTTCCCCCGCAATTTCTTCTCCATGCGAGGGAAGAAAACCGGCGCCAAAACGCTCCCGAAACTAGGTCGGCGGCGGCGTTCCCGCCTGCCCCACGAATTCTATATCGATGCCTTTCTCGTGGTGATGGGCGACGCGGCCGGCCATCTTTGCGATCAACACGAATTCTCCCAGCGCGGGGCGGACATCGGTACGAAGCGATACACCACCGGCGGAAATGTCGATCATCTCGCAATGTACGATCTGACCGTCGGCGCGAGTGAATTTAGCGAATTCCTTGCGGTTGGCCCGCGCGCGGCGCAATGATGTGCCGCTCCCCAGCGCATTGTTGAGAAACAAAGTGAGCTGCTCCGCAATGCGCTCGCGCTTAAAAGTGGTGCAGGAAAAACGGACGCTGAACCCCTTCGAATCGCGCCTTACCACATGGCCCTCAAAGCGCCCAAAGCCGCCCACATATAAGACCACCTGGCTGCCGGTCACCGGCGAGAGTTCGCAGACCAATGATGCGCCACCCGGCGAAAGTTCGGCCACGTGGCAGGGGGCTTCCTCGCCGCCTGCGGGGATAAAAAACCGGCCGGGCAGGTCCAGGCGCACGCGGCGAAACCGTCTGCGTTCGGCACGAGTCTTGGAGATGGTGTCGGTTTCCGTCATTGCCGGCGATAGGCCTGAGCGGCCGATTCCTCGAAGGTTCGTGGCCCCCTTTGGTAACGCTTCCCGTCTCAATAGGCGGTTACCAAACTTTGATGTTTCCTAACGGTTCTCGGGACCCCCCGCTTAACGAAATCCTTCTTGGGCGTTATATGTCCCATCTGATTTGAGGGCCGGGGGAATATCGATGCAGCTTTCTTTCCGCTTCCGCGGCTCGCGCAGGTTCATGAGCGCATTTCTTCTGGGCGCAAGCCTTATGGTAGCGGGCTGCGCGGGCAGTGAGGAAGAAACGGCAGCGGGCTCGCCCTTCAGCCAGGCCCTGTTCAAAAATTATACCGATCTCTCCACCCAGGCGGCGTCCGCGCCCGCCCCTCAAGCGCAGGAGCAGGGCTTCTTCAGCGATCTGGTCGGAATTTTTAGCAGTCCAGATAATCCCGCCGACGCAGTGGCCAAGGCCTTCCAGGCCAAAGCCGACGAAGCCGCCAAGGGCAATGAACCCGCCCCCGAGCCGGCGCCTGCAGATGCAATCGCGCAGGGATTGCGCGCACGGCTGGTCGCCGCCGTAGCGCGCGGGAAAAATCAATTTCCCGACCAGGCCGCCCGTGCCCAAGCCGATTACGATTGCTGGGTATTGGACAGTGGCGCCGCCAATCTCGCGGCCCAGGCGCAGGATTGCCGGGGTGCTTTGAATTCCTCACTCCCGGCATTGGAAAATGCATCGCGTCCCGCGCCGCCGCCTCCCGTGGCTGTCATTGCGCCACCGGCGCCCGCGGCGCCATCTGATTACACGGTATATTTCGACTTCGATTCCTGGACATTGACGGCGGAAGATCTGGCCGTAATCACCAATGCAATCAACACGGCTCGCGCTGGCGGTCAGTCGCACATCGCTGTAGTGGGTCATACCGATACGTCTGGAACGGTTGCTTACAACCAGCGGCTGTCCGTCAGGCGCGCAAACGTGGTCGTCGAGGCGATGGTGGATTTGGGCGCTCGCCGTGAGGCCATTCAGGCGTCCGGCGTGGGCAAGACCGATCTGGCTGTGCCAACGCCTGACGGTGTAAAGGAAGCGAAAAATCGTAGAAGTGTGATTACGCTAGTTCCTTGATCGCTATCTCTCCGCTCTTGGCATTTTGGTGAACCCCACGCTCTGCCTTTTTTGAAGCGTGACTTAATTGCTTCTGATGACAGCGGATGAAAGACAGGAAAAGTCGGGGGCTATTTAAACTGGGCACAAGGGAATATGTTCTGCGTTATGAAAGCGATGACCCGGTCGACCACGCTTGCTTCCCTGATGCTACTGCTGGCATCCGGCGCGTTCGCCCAGACGGGGCAGAATTACGACGTCAAAACCATGAATTTCGACATGTGGTGCCAGGAACAGGCGCATTTGCCGGCGGATCGCTGCGACAAGCGCACGCCCGAAGACGAAAAGACCTTTGAGGATTATCGCGCCAAGATCGAACGCTATGAGGTGCCCTATCTTCAGCAGAAGCAGTATGATCTCGCGATCCATCGCGACATCATGCACAACGACCAAGTGGACAATCCGCTGAGTCAAAATCCGCAGGCCCAAACCCAGGATCCCAACCGTCAGCCGCCCAAGCCGCAGCCCTAGGCAATTTTACTGGAACATCTGAGTGCGAGGCGCGGCTGCCCGTTGCCGTCAGAGCCGCACGTTACAGGCATTCGAACATTCTCTGCAGGAAATCGCCCGCCTCCGAAGTGGGGAGAATGGGCTGATCCTGACTTACCACCAGGCCCAGATAAGGCGCCTTGGGATGCGACCTAAGCACAAAACAGGATGGCGGTGGGAGATCGTCCTGGCCTTGGCTTGGCTCGTCTTCCTGAATGAGCTTGAACGCCTTGAGCCTTTCGTAGGCGATCACGCGGCCTAGAAGCGAGGCTGGATCGGAGAGGAACTGCATCAGACCGAAGAAACGCCTGGGCTCGCAGCCATTGAAGCTGACCGGTGCGAGAATGGTTTCGAGTTCAGACGTGTTATGGCCAGTCGTGACGGCGACCGACGAGAGACAAAGCGGCTTCTTTGTTTTGAGCGATTGCTTCAAGATGCCCTTTAGCGCCAGCGAAGAGCGCGCATCCCAATGGGTGAGGAAGTCGAAGCCCTTCAACTCGAAACCGAAGCGCTCGCACAAAGCCGTGCCGCCCAGGCGATAGACGGGGTTGGTGGGATTTTCGCAATCCAGGATGAAGGCATAGGCGAGGAGCCGTTTGATGGCGCGTGGATTGATATCGGTTTGATCGGGTATCTCGCGACCGCAGCGGATCCGACTCCAATATCCAACCAGAAAATGCGAATTCCTGTGCTTCATACCATGCTGTCCTTGACTGCCCCACGACGGAACAGAACCCCTTTTTTTGGAACACGCAGCAGGAGCCGTGCCAAGTCTGGTGGCAACCCTGAAGGGCGGGACTGAGCGGCAGCGCCCGCGCGTCCCTCGAACGACCGCTTTATTCTGTAAGTGAGGGGTCAAAGTCCGGCTGGAGGGGCCATTTCATCGAGGGACGTAAATTCTTGTCTGTCCCAGATTGGCAAAGCCTCGAAAAAAACGATCCCGGCGGGTGGAGGCCGCAATGCTCTTCTCGGCATTTTCGGTCATGACCGTATGACCGTATACCGGCATAACTCGTCGCCTTGCACCTTGGGTTTCGGCTGCTATTGTGCGGCGCAATTTCGACCCTTTTCCCGGAAAAACCATGAATATTCATGAATATCAGGCCAAGGACGTCCTGCGCTCCTTCGGCGCGCCCGTGCCCAACGGCAAGCCCGCCTTCACGGTGGAAGAAGCGGTCAAGGCAGCGGAGAGCCTGCCCGGCCCCGTTTGGGTGGTGAAGGCGCAAATCCATGCTGGTGGCAGGGGAAAAGGCGGCGGCGTCAAAGTGGTCAAGTCCATTGAGGACGTGAAGAAGGAAGCCCAGCGGATGCTGGGTATGACGCTTGTTACGCACCAGACCGGCCCTCAGGGCCGCGTGGTCAAGCGCCTCTATATCGAAGACGGTTCGGCGATCGAGCGGGAGCTTTATCTTTCCGCGTTGGTGGACCGCGCGACCAGCCGCATCGCTTTCATCGCGTCCACCGAAGGCGGCATGGACATCGAAGCTGTGGCGCACAAGACGCCGGACCAAATCAAGACCTTCCAGATCGAGCCTGCCGCCGGCTATTCGCCCTATGTGGGCAATGAAATAGCCGCTGCCTTGAAGCTCAAGGGCGATACCGCCAAACAGATGGGCCATGTGGTTAAGAGCTTGTATGACGCCTTCATCGCCAAGGACATGAGCCTGCTCGAAATCAATCCCCTAGTTGTGACCAAGGACGGCAAAGTCGTCTGCCTCGATGCCAAGATCAATTTCGACGACAACGCGCTTTACCGCCACAATGATATTCAGGCGCTGCGCGATCTGGATGAGGAAGACCCTATGGAGGTGGAAGCCTCCAAATTCGATCTTTCCTACGTCAAGCTCGACGGCGAGATCGGATGCATGGTGAACGGCGCGGGCCTCGCCATGGCCACCATGGACATCATCAAGCTTTATGGCAGCGAGCCCGCAAACTTCCTGGATGTCGGCGGCGGAGCATCAAAAGAAAAAGTAACCGCAGCGTTCAAGATCATCGTCAGCGATCCTCACGTGAAAGGGATCCTGGTCAATATTTTCGGTGGGATCATGAAATGCGACATCATCGCCGAAGGCATTGTTGCCGCCGCCAAGGAAGTCGCGCTGAAGGTCCCGCTGGTTGTCAGGCTGGAAGGCACCAATGTCGAATTGGGCAAGGAAATTCTGGCCAAATCGGGTCTTGCCATCACCCCCGCCAATGATCTTGCCGATGCCGCCGAGAAAGTGGTGAAAGCCGTCAAGGGTTCGAAATAATGTCCATTTTGGTCGACAAGAACACCAAGGTTATCTGCCAGGGCTTCACCGGCAATCAAGGCACGTTCCATTCCCAGCAAGCCATCGCCTACGGCACTAAGATGGTGGGCGGCACCACTCCGGGCAAAGGCGGCACCACGCATCTGGGCCTTCCCGTTTTCGACACAGTGCGCGAAGCCAGGGAAGCGGTGGGCGCCGACGCCTCCGCGATCTATGTGCCGCCCCCTTTCGCCGCCGACGCCATCCTGGAAGCAATTGACGCGGAGATCCCCCTGATCGTCTGCATCACCGAAGGGATTCCGGTGCTGGACATGGTGAAGGTCAAGCGCGCGCTTTGCGGCTCCAGATCGCGCCTGATCGGACCCAACTGCCCCGGCGTGATCACGCCTGGCGAATGCAAGATCGGTATCATGCCCGGCCATATCCATCGCCGTGGCAAGGTAGGCATCGTCTCTCGCTCCGGCACGCTCACTTATGAAGCTGTGTGGCAGACCACAGCGGTGGGCCTGGGCCAGACAAGTTGCGTGGGCATCGGCGGCGATCCCGTCAAAGGCACCGAGCATATCGAGGTGCTGGAGATGTTCCTGAAGGACCCCGAGACCGAATCCATTATTATGATCGGCGAGATCGGCGGCAGCGCCGAGGAAGACGCGGCCGACTTCATCAAGCACTCCAAGGTGAAGAAGCCGATGGTGGGGTTTATCGCCGGAGTCACTGCTCCGCCCGGACGGCGCATGGGCCATGCCGGCGCCATCATTTCCGGAGGCAAGGGCGGAGCTGAGAGCAAGATAGACGCGATGAAGTCCGCCGGCATCCGGGTTTCGCCCAGTCCAGCCGCACTAGGCACCACCATGGTGGACCTGCTCTCCGGCAAGTAAGCGCCGTCACACCTGAATCTGCATGGCTGCTGGTCCCGTGGAGCATCGGGATAAGCAGCTTTGCGCGTTTTTTGAGCCCATGTTAACGGGATGGACCGTTGAATTGACGCCGCAAAACCGGTACCACGCCACCCACTCGGAACGACCGCAACCGAGCGGTCTGAGGAACAGGTCAAGGCCCAACAAGCTGACCCATAAATATCTGAAATGACAGAACAATCTCCGTCAGATCGCATCAACCGAGCTTCCAACGACATCTTCGAGGCTACCAGCTTTTTATCCGGCACCAACGCCCGGTTCCTGGAAGCGCTTTATGCCCAATATCTGGCGAACCCGGCGTCAGTAGACCCTGAATGGCAAGCCTATTTCGAGAGCTTGGGCGAGAGAGGGCTCACGCCCACGCAGTTGGGCCGCGGCCCGGCTTGGCGGCGCGACCAGAATGTCGCCCGCCCAAAGGATGATCTGACCGGCGAGCCCGCGCCCGCCAAACCTGCTCCGGCCGCCAGAGATGAAGACAAGCCCAACGGCCGCGCGGTGGCGCAGGATTCCATCCGTGCTGTCCAATTGGTGCGCGCCTATCGCATCATCGGCCATCTCGAGGCCGATCTCGACCCCTTGAAATTATCGGCCAAGGCCACCCATCCCCAACTCGATCCCGGCTTCTATGGCTTCCATGACGCCGAGATGGACAAGCCGATTTTCATTGACGGCGTGCTGGGCATGGAGACGGCGACACCACGCCAGATCGTCGATCTTCTGAAACGCACCTATTGCGGCAAAATCGGCTATGAGTTCATGCACATCACCGATGCGGAACAGAAGGACTGGCTGCAGCGCCGCATAGAAGGCCCAGACAAAGAAATCAGCTTTACGCCAGAAGGTAAGAAAGCGATCCTCAACAAGCTGATCGAGGGCGAGGGCTTCGAAAAGTTTGCTGCCGCCCGCTTCGTAGGCACCAAGCGCTTCGGGCTGGACGGCGCGGAGTCCACCATTCCCGCGCTGGAACAGATCATCAAGCGCGGCGGCCAATTAGGCGTAAAGGAAATCGTCCTTGGCATGGCCCATCGCGGCCGCCTCAATGTGCTGGTGAATGTGATGGGCAAGCCCTATCGCCAGCTCTTCCATGAGTTCCAGGGCGGCGCCGCCAATCCGTCCGAAGTTGAAGGCTCCGGCGACGTGAAGTATCACCTAGGCGCCTCGTCCGACCGCGAGTTTGACGGCCGCCAGGTGCATCTGTCGCTCACGGCCAATCCATCGCATCTGGAAATTGTTGATCCGGTCGTATTGGGCAAGGCGCGCGCCAAGCAGCACCAACTGGGCGATGTGCAGAGCCGCGCCTCAGTCCTGCCGCTTCTCATCCATGGCGATGCGGCTTTTTCGGGTCAGGGTGTGGTGGCGGAATGTTTCGCCATGTCCGGCACCAAAGGTTTCCGGACCGGCGGCACCATCCATTTCATCATCAACAATCAGATCGGATTTACCACAGCGCCGATCTATTCGCGTTCCTCGCCCTACGCAACCGACGTGGCACTGATGGTGCAAGCGCCCATTTTCCATGTCAATGGCGATGATCCCGAGGCCGTGGTGCATGCCGCGCGCATCGCCACCGAATTCCGCCAGCTTTTTCACAAAGATGTTGTGATCGACATGATCTGCTATCGCAGATACGGCCACAATGAGACGGACGAGCCGGCCTTCACCCAGCCCTTGATGTACCGCGCCATAAAGGACCATCCCACCACGCTGGCTATCTATAGCGGGCGGCTGGTCGCGGAAGGCGCTCTGGGCGAGGCCGACATAACAACGATGCAACAGGCCTTCAATCAGAAGCTGGACGAAGAATTCAACGCGTCCAAGTCCCATCTCCCCAACCGCGCCGATTGGCTTGACGGGCGATGGGCGGGGCTTGCTACCGCGCCTAAGAGCGGTGACCGGCGCGGCCTCACCGGCGTGCCGAAGGATATTTTGAAGCAAGTGGGCAAGGCGCTCACCACGGTTCCTGAAGGCTTCCACCTCCACAAGACCATCGCCCGGCAGCTTGAAGCCAAGGCGCATATGTTCGAAAGCGGCAACGGCTTCGACTGGGCTACCGCCGAGGCTTTGGCGTTCGGCACACTGTTGGACGAAGGCATGGATGTGCGCCTGTCTGGTCAAGACGCCTCGCGCGGCACCTTCAGCCAGCGCCATTCCGCGCTGGTCGATCAGGAGAGCGAAGAGCGCTATCTCCCACTCAACCATATCCGCGAAGGCCAGGGCAGCTTCGAGGTCGTGGATACGCTTTTGTCGGAAGAAGCCGTCTTGGGCTTCGAGTATGGCTATACCCTGGCCGAGCCCAAGGTTTTGGTGCTGTGGGAAGCGCAGTTCGGCGATTTCGCCAACGGCGCTCAGGTGGTGGTGGACCAGTTCATTTCTTCCGGCGAGATGAAATGGCTGCGCATGTCAGGCCTGGTTTTGCTTCTGCCCCATGGATATGAAGGCCAGGGCCCGGAACATTCCTCGGCGCGGCTGGAACGTTATCTGCAGCTATGCGCCCAGGACAATATGCAAGTCTGTGCGCCGACCACGCCCGCCAACTACTTCCACATGCTCAGACGGCAGATGCACCGCCCGTTCCGGAAACCGCTTATCGTGATGACGCCCAAGTCGCTGTTGCGCAACAAACGCTGCATCTCGTTCCTTTCCGACATGGAGGCGTCGAACAGCTTCCACCGCGTGCTGCGTGACCAGGCCGAAGTGGTGCCGGGCGCCACCACGGTCACGCTGGTCAAGGACGCCGACGTCAAGCGGGTGATCCTCTGCTCCGGCAAGGTCTATTTCGACCTTATGGAAGAGCGCGAGAAGCGGGGCGAGAATCGCATCCAGATCCTGCGTCTGGAACAGCTCTACCCCTTCCCTGACACGGTGCTGGCCGAAGAACTCAACCGCTTTCCTGAGGCCGAGTTGGTCTGGTGCCAGGAAGAGCCGCAAAATCAGGGTGCCTGGACCTTTGTGGCGCCCAGGATCGCGGCCCTCTCCGGCGGCAAGAAGCGGCCGCGCTATGTGGGGCGGCCCGAATATGCTTCGACCGCCGCCGGCCTGATGAAACAGCATCTGGCGGAATTGGCCCAATTCCTGAACGACGCTTTGACTTTGTGACGCGTTTCGCCGGCTGAGAGGATTCTATGAGCATCGAAATCAAAGTGCCCGCGATGGGCGAATCCGTGACCGAGGCCACGGTGGCGCGCTGGTTCAAGAAGGAAGGCGAAAGCGTCTCGCGCGACGAGCCGGTGCTGGAATTGGAAACGGACAAAGTGACGGTGGAAGTGCCCGCACCCGCCGCCGGTTCGATCGAATCCATCGCGGTGACAGCCGGTACGACCGTGCAAGTGGGCGCAGTGTTGGGCTCCATCGCGGAAGGCAAGGGCGGCAAGACCGTGGCTGCGCCCGCGGCGCCACCCGCACAAACCAAGAGCGAGGCGCCAACGCCAAAAGCCGAAGCGCCCAAGCCGGCCCCCGCGACCAGAAGCGAAGCGCCCACGATGCCGTCCGCGCAGCGCATCGCCCGGGAATCCGGCGTTCCCACTTCCACTGTGCCGGGCACTGGCCGCGACGGCCGCGTCACCAAGGGTGACATGCTGGAAGC
Organism: Rhizomicrobium sp.; assembly: GCA_035262545.1. Classification (GTDB taxonomy): domain Bacteria; phylum Pseudomonadota; class Alphaproteobacteria; order Micropepsales; family Micropepsaceae; genus Rhizomicrobium. Next base: position 29,088 of record DATFSP010000121.1, read on the forward strand.
ATTGGAAGCGCGTGCCGCGAAGCCAGCCCAGGCGGTGGCCGCGCCTTCGGGCCCGCGCCTCCATGCCGACCGCGAGGAAAAAGTACCGATGTCGCGGCTGCGCAAGACCATCGCGCTGCGCCTGAAGGAATCTCAGAACACCGCTGCCCAGCTCACCACTTTCAACGAAGTGGATATGACGCGCATCATGGCTCTGCGCGCTGAATATAAAGATAGCTTCGAGAAGAAGCATGGCGTGCGCCTGGGCTTCATGGGCTTCTTCGCCAAGGCCTCGATTGCCGCGCTCAAGGAATTGCCTACCATCAACGCCGAGATCGAAGGCGACAACATCATCTACAAAAATTACTACGACCTCGGCATTGCCGTTTCGACCGACCGCGGCTTGGTCGTGCCGGTGGTGCGCGATGCCGACCAATTGTCGCTGGCGGCGATCGAAAAGGCGGTGATGGATTTCGGCACCCGCGCTCGCGACAACAAGATCAAGCTGGAAGAACTTCAGGGCGGTACCTTCTCCATCACCAATGGCGGTGTTTTCGGCTCGCTGATGTCCACGCCGATTCTGAATTCGCCTCAGTCGGGCATTCTGGGCATGCACAAGATCCAGCAACGCCCCATGGCGATCAACGGCAAGATAGAGATCCGCCCCATGATGTATCTGGCGCTGTCCTATGACCACCGCCTGGTCGATGGGCGCGACGCCGTCACCTTCCTGGTGCGGGTGAAGGAAAATCTGGAAGACCCGGGACGCCTCCTTCTCGATGTTTGAGATATAAGCTTCAAGTTGGAAAAAGGGTGGCCGATGGCCGCCCTTTTTGTTTCTCCCGGTGCTAAGCTCGAAATCCTTCCGCACACAAACACCAGGAGAAGTGCTATGGCCTATGTCGAAGGTTTTGTGATTGCCGTGCCAAAAGACAGGCTGGAGGATTATAAGACGATGGCACGCGTCTGCGAGCCGATCTGGCGCGAATATGGCGCTCGGGACTATGTGGAATGCGTGGGCGACGACACACCTTACGGGGAAATGACGTCATTTCCGCGCGCGGTCCAAGCCAAAGAAAATGAAGTCGTGATCTTTTCCTGGATCGTCTACGACTCGCCGGAAGCACGCAAGGAAATCACGAAAAAGGCGATCGAGGACCCCCGCCTCAAGCAGTTCGACAAAGGTTTGCCCTTTGACGGCAAGCGCATGATCTTTGGCGGGTTTAAGCCCTTCCTGGGGCTTTAGAGCGAGGCGCGCGTCAGGCGACGCGCTTGTCCATCACTTCGAGCTTCGCCAGCTCGACCGCGCGACAACGCCAGGGACGATAAGAACCGCGCTTTTGTGTGCGATTGCCCTTATGCGCGATGATAAGGGTGGCCCGCGAGAATAGTCATCGCCCGGTAGATCTGTTCCAGCAAAAGCACACGCGCCAAAAGATGCGGCCAGGTCTGGGGCCCGAAGGCAAGGCTCCGGCCCGCTTTCTGACCGGGCAGGGGCTTCAGGCCATCCGGGCCACCGATCACAAAGACCAAATCTTTGGTGCCTACATCGCGCAGGCTTCCCAGCATTTCCGCGAAATCCTCCGAGGTCATTCCTTTGCCCTTGGCATCCAGCAGCACCACATGCGCGCCATCGGGCACTTTTTTAGCAAGCCGCTCCGCTTCATCGATCATGCGCGAGGCCGCATCACGCGACTTGCTGCTGCTCGATTCCTCAACCGTGATCTGGGTGAAACCCAAATTGCGGCCCAGCTTGATGGCGCGGTCGTGGAATTCGTCACACAATGCGCCTTCGGACGTTCCTCGCGCGCCGCCGATGGCTAGAATTTTGAGGCGCATCTGCCGTCAGGCCCGCCTGGGCGAGGCGACGTTCCACATGCCTTCCAGATCGTAATATTCGCGCACCTCAGGCCGGAAAACGTGCACGATCACGTCGCCCGCATCCACCAGCGCCCAGTCGCCCTGTGCGGTGCCTGTGACCGGGCGGCTGCCATAGCCCTCATCCTTCAAGCGCCGCGCCAAATGCTCGGCAATCGCCATCACATGGCGCGACGAGCGGCCCGAGGCGATCACGGCCGCATCGCAGAGCGACGAACGTCCTTCCAAGTTGATGGTGACGATCGCTTCGGCCTTGTCATCCTCCAGCGAGGCCACGATCCGCTTCAGCAATTCGCTTTGCGGGGGCGGTTTGCGCGGCTTCGATACCGCTTTTCTGGATTTCGGCTTGGCGGATTTCTTATTGGCGGCTCTTTGGGGCGAAGCCTTGATGGCTTTCTTTTTGACCTTCGCAGCTTTCTTTATGGCCTTGCGTGTCAGGGGCGTATCTCCAACGGAAGGAAAATATTTACCATGGGTGGCGCGCCGCCCCAAGAGCAAGCGCGCGAAGCCGCGTGGCACTTTCGTGATTGCGCGCTCCGTCCAGTACCATGACGGCCGGCGGCTCGGTGAGATCGACCACTTTGCCAAAACGCCGTATCAGGGGCGCATTGAGCGACGCGAGCGTGCTGCCAGGGCGTTGCACGACCGCGATGGGGATTTTGCGCGCTAGATCCTGCCAGCGCCGCCAGCGCGCGAATTGGGCAAGATTGTCGCTCCCCATCAGCCAAACGAAATGGACCCCCGGAAAGCGCCGCTGTAAAGCCGTCACGGTGTCAATCGTGTAACGGGTGCGAAGCTTTTTCTCCAGGCCGCTCACATGAATCCGAGGATGATGCTTGGAGATCGCGCACGCGCTTTCAAGCCGCGCCGCGAAGGGCGCCATGGCCGCATCCCGCTTCAGCGGATTGCGGGGGCTTACCAGCCACCATACGGAATCGAGCTTGAGGCGCCTAAGTGCCGTCTCGGTCACATAAAGGTGCCCGGCATGCGCCGGATTGAAGGAACCGCCCAGAAGGCCGATGCGCAATCCTTGGCCCACCGGCCCGGGGGAACGAATCCACGTCAAGCACAAGCCCTCAAGTAGCGAAGCGGTAGGGCATGAGCAAAAGCCCTCAAGTAGCGAAGCGGCAGGGCATAAATGAAAGCCCTCAAGCAGCGAGGCGATAGGGCATAAGCAAAAGCCCTCAAGCAGCGACGGGCATGAAAGTAACCATCACGGGCGCGTTTGCCCCGTGCCGCGCACCACATATTTGAAGGTGGTGAGCTGCTCCACGCCCACGGGCCCACGCGCATGAAGCTTGCCGGTGCCGATGCCGATTTCCGCGCCCATGCCGAATTCGCCTCCATCAGCGAATTGGGTCGAGGCGTTCCACAGCACGATGGCGCTGTCCAGGGCGTTCAAGAACATTTCCGCCGCGGTCTCGTCATCGGTGAGAATGGAATCTGTGTGGTGCGAGCCATAATGCTCGATATGCCGGATCGCTGCTTCAAGCCCGTCGACCACACGTACCGAGATGATGGCGTCCAGATATTCGGTCTGCCAATCCTCTTCGCTGGCCGGCTTGGCGGCGGGGAAGAGCGCGCGCACCGCCTCGTCGCCGCGGATTTCGCAACCGGCCTCCGCCAAGTCTTGCAGAATGGGCAGGCCGTGGCTTTCGAGCACACCCCGGTCCAGCAGCAGACTTTCTGCCGCGCCGCAAATAGAGGTGCGCCGCATCTTGGCGTTCACCACCACATTGCGCGCCATCGTCAGATCGGCCTTTTCGTGGACATAGACATGGCAGATCCCCTCGAGATGGGCGAGCACAGGCACGCGGGCTTCGCGCATCACCCGGCCAGTGAGCCCCTTGCCGCCCCGGGGGACGATCAGATCGATGGCGCCGGAAAGACCTTCCAACATCAGTCCCACCGCGGCGCGATCGGGATTCTTCACATATTGGATTGCCGCTTCCGGCAATCCCGCCCCCTTCAATCCTTCCACCAAGGCCGCATGAATGGCGCCGGACGAAAGAAGCGAATCAGAACCGCCGCGCAGGATGGCGACATTGCCCGCCTTGAGCGCTATCGCGCCCGCATCCGCGGTCACATTGGGTCGGGACTCATAAATAATGCCAATTACGCCGATGGGCGTGGAGACCCGCGCGATGTCGAGGCCGTTGGGCCTTGCCCAGCGCTTCAACTCGCGGCCATTGGGATCGGGCTGCGCCGCCACTTCTTCCACGCCTTTGGCCATGGCTTCGATGCGCGCATCATTGAGGGCCAGCCGGTCCCTCATCGGCGCGGGCATGTTATTGACCTTGGCCGCCTTCAGATCGCGCGCGTTGGCCGCGAGGATTTCTGTCTTGTGGTCGCGGATGGCGCGCGCCGCTTCCATGAGCGCCTTGGTCTTGACTGCGTCATCGGCTTCGCGCAACGGCCGCGCTGCCTCGCGCGCCGCAGTCCCGATCGCCATCATCTCCGCCGCCAGGGCGTCATTCTTGTCGTGCAAGGTCATGAGAGCGCCAGATCGTCGCGGTGGATCATCTCGTCTCGGCCACGATAGCCCAGAATGGTCTCGATTTCGACCGTGCGTTTGCCGGCAATCCGTTCCGCGTCAGACGCATTATAGGCGATCAGCCCGCGCGCGACTTCGCGGCCCTGCCGGTCCTTCACCAGCACTGGGTCGCCGCGGTCGAAGCGGCCGTCCACCTGGCGTACGCCCGCCGGCAACAGGCTCTTGCCTTCTGAGAGCGCTTTCACCGCGCCCTCATCGATCACTAGCGTGCCTTCGGGTTTGAGGCCGCCTGCGATCCACCGCTTGCGCGCCAAAGCGGGCGAGAGGCTGGCGCGGAAAATCGTGGTGCGGGCGCCACCGGCGATGGCCGCCACCGGGTGAAGAGTTTCACCTTTGGCAATGATGACATCACAACCCGCGCCAGTGGCGATCTTGGCCGCAATCAACTTGGAGGTCATGCCGCCCCGGCCCAATCCCGACACGCTGCCGCCGGCCATGGCTTCAATTTCGGCGGTGATAGCGGGGACTTCGGAAATATGACTGGCATTGGCATCGTGCGCCGGATTGGCCGTGTAAAGGCCATCCACATCCGAGAGCAGAACCAACTTGTCGGCCCCCATCATGGAGGCGACCCGCGCGCCCAGCCGGTCATTGTCTCCGAACCTGATCTCGGCGGTCGCCACCGTGTCATTCTCGTTGATCACCGGGACCGCTCCCAGGTCGAGCAAAGTCTTGAGCGTGGCTCGGGCATTCAAATAGCGATGCCGTTCCTCCGTGTCGCCCAAGGTGAGAAGAATTTGTGCCGCCACCAAATTTTGATCCGCCAACAGATTGGAATAGGCATGCGCCAGCCGCACCTGGCCGGCCGCGGCTGCCGCCTGGCTCTCTTCCAAGCGCAAGGACCCTTGCGCGAGTTTCAGAAGATTGCGGCCCAACGCAATCGCCCCGGAAGAAACCAGAATCACCCCGGTGCCTTGCTGCCGCAAAGTCGCGACGTCGGCGCACAACGAGACCAGCCAGTCGCGGCGAAGCGTTCGACTCTTGGCATCCACCAGGAGCGACGAGCCCACCTTCACTACTACCAGCTTGGCGTTGGAGAACAGTCCGCTCATGGCGCCCATGTTTCTTTCATTTTTTTGATTGCCTTGGCGGGCCTTTTCTGTTTGCGCCGCTGTTGGATCTCTTTCGCCAGCGCGCGCAGTACCGTGGGGATTCCGGCGCCAGAAACGCCTGAGATGGCATAGACGTCACGTCTGCAAGCTTTTTCCAGGGCCGCGCGTTTTTTGGCCAAAACCGATTTCGGAATGGCATCGATCTTGTTCAGCGCCACAATCTCCGGCTTGGCGCTCAAGCCATGGCCATAGGCTTTAAGTTCGGCACGAATAACCTTGTAGATCTTGGCCACGTTGTCTTCCGTACCATCCACCAAATGCAGGATGGCGCCGCAGCGTTCGGCATGACCCAGGAACCGATCGCCTAATCCCACCCCTTCGTGCGCGCCTTCGATCAGGCCGGGCAGATCGGCCAGCACGAAATCGGTGGAATCGATTTTCACCGTGCCCAATTGCGGCTCGAGCGTGGTGAAAGGATAGTCCGCGATCCTGGGTGTGGCAGCCGAAACGCGGGAAAGAAAGGTGCTCTTTCCCGCATTGGGCATCCCAATCAATCCCACATCGGCGATCAGCTTGAGCTTGAGAATGAGGATTTTCTCCTCGCCCGGCTGGCCGGGATTGGCATGGCGCGGCGCCCGGTTGGTGGCGCTTTTGAAATGGGCATTGCCGAACCCGCCATTACCGCCTTTGAGAAGCTTCACCCGCTGGCCATTCTCATAAAGATCGGCAATCAGGGTTTCGCCATCTTCCTCATAGATCTGGGTGCCGACCGGCACTTTCATCACTGCGTCCGAGCCGCCGGCGCCAGTCATCACCTTGCCCTTGCCGCCTTCCCCATTCTTGGCCCGGACATGCTGCTGGAAGCGGTAATCGATCAGGGTGTTGAGATTGTCCACCGCTTCAGCCCAGACGTCGCCGCCCTTGCCGCCATCGCCGCCATACGGACCGCCATACTCGATGAACTTCTCGCGCCGAAACGCGATGCAGCCATTTCCGCCGGCGCCGCTGGAGGCATAGACTTTGGCGATATCTAAAAACTTCATCGGGATCTCTTCATTAGTCGCGCGGCCGGAAAACCGCCCCGGGGTGCCCCCGTTTCATCGTTAGGCGCGCAACACTTTTCCTAGCCGTCGCTTCCCTACGCCGCCTTTTTCGAGAGGAACACCTCTCGCGTCAACAGCATCTCATGGCAGAGGACTTCCAGGCCCCGGGCCACGCAATAGCGCATCTGGCTGCCATTGTGGCGCGCGCCCAGTTTGGCCAAGACATGACCGGAAGCCGGATTGTCGTGAAACCATCCGGCCTGCAGAAAGGGCGCATCCAGGGTCTCGAATGCGAAACGTGCCACGGCGCGCGCCGCCTCAGTCGCATAGCCCAGGCCCCAGAAAGGCTTACCCAGCCAATAGCCCAGCTCGTAGCCCTCATCCTCCACATGGAGGCCGATGCAGCCCAGAAACAACTGGTCGTTATTGCGCAAAATGCAAAAGGAATAATGGCCGTCGCCATGGCGTCCGCGCGCAGCAACGAAATCCTCCGCATCGCCTTCGCCATAAGGATAAGGCACGCGCGCCAAGTTGCGCGACACGGCAAAATCGCCCAGCCAAACTGTCATCGCCTGGATGTCAGCGTGCCTGGGTGGACGCAATATCAGTCTCTCACTCTCCACCAATGACATGACACGTTCCCTCGCTCCTGTTTGCGAGGGAAACAAAAAAGGGAGATGGCGGACCATCTCCCTCGCATATATGGGCCGCCAATTTCTTGGCGGCCTATGTCTTCAGCCGCCTTATTCCGCCGCCGTCTTGGCCGGATTCGCCGCCGCGATCACGGATACAAAGGTGCGGCGCTTGAAACCGGTCTTGAAGGCGACGCTGCCGTCGCAAAGGGCAAAAAGCGTATGGTCCTTGCCCATGCCGACATTCTCGCCCGGCCAAAATTTGGTGCCGCGTTGGCGCACGATCACATTGCCGCCGGCGATCTTCTCGCCACCGAACATTTTCACGCCTAGGCGTTGGGCATTGGAGTCGCGCCCGTTTCGGGAAGAACCGCCTGCTTTCTTGTGTGCCATCGCTTATTCCTTGCCGGCCGAGATCGAGAGCACCTTCACCTTGGTGAAGTGCTGGCGATGACCGCGCTTCCTATGCGTGTTCTTGCGGCGCTTCTTCTTGAAGGCGATCACTTTCTCGCCCTGGCCATGCTCGAGAATCTCGCACTCGACCGAAGCGCCCTCGACCAAAGGCGCGCCCAGCTTGGGCTTATCGCCGCCCAGCATCAGGACTTCGCCCAGGGTGAGCTTGGCGCCCACATCGCCCGCAAGGCTTTCCACCTTGAGGACCGAATCCTTGGCCACCCGATACTGTTTTCCGCCGGTGCGGACGACCGCGTACATGGTCTAATTCCTTGAAACTAAAAGATTTTCCGGAAAACAGCCTTTTCCGGAGAGCGGCGCACTATACGGATAGAGGCCCGCCCGTCAAGCACGGGGCGCTTTGAGGTCATTCTTTCTTTTTGCGGGCCTCAAATCGGGCCAGAACGGCCCCCGCCAGAAGGACAAAGCCCACCAGTACGGCCACCGTCTTGGCTTGGGCGAGGCTGACCGCAATTCGGGCAAAAATTTCATCGGCACCGCGTAGCAACATGGCGAATTGCAGGGCCTTCAAGACCACATCCAAAAGCGCGCCCACCGGTGCCACCATGGCCGCCAGGAGCACCCAGCGGCGGAGCGGGTTTTTGCCGGGCGTGAAACGCTCGGCCACGATCACGCCGGAGAAAAAGAAGCTCAACCCATAAAGCGGCATCACAAGATAGGAAAAACCCAACAGGAATCCGGCACGCGCGGCATAAGGTTCCGGCGCCCAGGCGTGGAACGCGATACGAAATTGCGCCGCACTCGCCAGGCCTTCGAGATCGGCAGTGGAAACACCGGTCAGAGATTTGAGCTGAGTGTCGAGCAAGGTAAGCGCCGCATATGCGATAACGGCCAATCCGGTGGCCCAGACCCAGCCGCGATAAAGCGCCGCCCTGGAAATGCGCATCCGGTCTCCTGCTCTGCTATAAGCGCGCCATTATGCGGTCCCCGGGCGATATTCTCTACAATTTCCATTGGGTCGTGCCTGGCGAATGCGCGCGCGCGGCCCAAGCCTGGGCGGGCGGCGTCGGACCGTTTCTGGAAAAGCGCGGCATCAAAGCGGTGATCAATCTCAGGGGCCGCAATGACGATCTGTCCTGGTGGAGGAATGAGACTGGCGCGGCACGGGCGCGCGGCATCGCCCATCTCGATGCGATGCTGGATTCCCGCAAACTCCCCACCCAGCCCATGCTGATGCGACTGGTCGAAGTTTTTGACAGTGCGCCCAGGCCTTTCATGCTCAAATGTTCGGGCGGGCAGGATCGCACCAGCTTCGCGGCCGCGCTTTATCTGATCCATCGCGGCGGCTGGGCGGCGATGGCAGAGGCCAAGGGGCAATATGCGCGTTTTCCCTATTTGCATTTTCCCAAGAAGCATCAGCGCTGGCTTCGGCCATTTCTGGATTTCGCCGCCGAGGACGCGGGCGGCGTGCCGCTCTCGCAGTGGACCCGGGACCATTACACCCCCGAACGGCTGAAACTGTGGCTCGACAAAAGCGGGCACGCGCAGAGTTATGCCGGCATCTTCGCCATTCCCACCCGCAGCCCGTTTCAATGGTGACGACTCTGGCACTGCTACCCGGCGTCATGGTGTGGCGGGAGAAAATCTCCCACGCCGGACAGCAGGACCTTCTTTCGGCGGTGCTGACGCGCCTTGAGATGGCGCCCTTTTACCGGCCGCGCATGCCGGGGTCGGACAAGGAATTTTCCGTCGAGGAAAGCAATTTCGGCTCTCTCGGTTGGATCTCGGATAAAACCGGGTATCGCTATCAAGCCAACCACCCGGTGACCGGCGCGCCCTGGCCGGACATTCCGCCCGCGTTGATGGATTTATGGCGCGGGATCGCCGACGCACCCGACGCGGAATGTTGTCTGGTGAATCTTTATCGTAACGGCGCGCGCATGGGCCTGCACCAGGACAAGGACGAGCGCAATTTTGCCGCGCCGGTAGTGTCAGTGTCGCTGGGCGACGAGGCCTTGTTTCGCATCGGCGGCGAGACGCGACGCGGACCTACGCAAAGCGTAGTGCTTTCCTCCGGCGATGTGGTGATGTTCGGCGGATCCGCGCGGCTGGCCTACCACGGCATCGATCGGGTCCGTGCGGGAAGTTCGTCCCTCATACCGGGCGGCGGTCGGATCAATCTCACTTTGCGGCGTGTGAATGCCTAACCGCGTTTAGCTGACTGGCCGTGCGGCACAGAACTATTGCCGGGATACGAACCGCCCGCGAGCAAAGCAGGCAAATTTCTCCACCGGATTGATTTGGCGAAGGCTGTGAATCCGCCGAGCAGCAAAAAAAAACGCCCAGCCAATTTAGGCTGGGCGTGAATGCGCCGTTACGCGCCTGGATGCCTGGAGGGGATGACCGGCACCCGCGGAAAACGGGATCCGGCATGCGAGCGGGGGGGCAGAGCCTGCCGGACCATACCGTTTTCCGCCTTCACGTTATGCTTAAAAGCCACACTCTTCAAGATTATTTACCTCGATGCGATTTTACAAAAAATTCAGCGTGACAGTTGTGTTTTTGTCATAGTCAAAATCAGTCTTCTTGCCTGCCAGTCAAGGCGTTAAGTATTTTTCCTCTCCTCGATCTGCCGTTGAATCTCGGCCTGATGGGCGGCGAAAACCTGCTCCCACACATCGTCCAGCCAAGCTCGAAGCGCGGCCAGTCCGCTTGGCGCCGCCCGATAGATTCGGCGGGCGCCGATGGCCTCGTCGGTCACTAGACCGGCTTCCTTAAGTACCTTGAGATGTTGGGACACTGCAGGACGGCTCACTGGAAGGCCGGCCGCCAGTGCAGCTACCGATCCGGGTCCCACTCGCAACCGGTCAAATATCCGCCTGCGGGTCGGATCACCCAAAGCGGTCAAAATTTTTTCGTAAGTCACAACTTACGGTAAGCAACTGCTTACCGTAAATCAACCTATTTCGGCTTCGGTGTCGCATCCTGTTGCGGGATGGCAAAAACAGAGTCCGGCAGACTGACCCCGGTTTGAAGCCCTGTGAGGGCCACAGTCGTTACTCCGCCTTGGTTGTCTTTCACCATCCATTGGCGGAGTTCGATGGCCGGGTAGGAAAAGACCAGGGTGATATTGCTCTGGTTGCGCGTGGTGGCGACGCGACCGTGGACTATCAAGACGCCAGGCTGCTCTTCGATCCCCGTGATCATGGGATCGTGCCTGAGATCCAGAGCCTGGTTCAGCAGTAGTTCCAGCGGCGTGTCCGCGGTTGAACTGCGGTCCAGGGTATTGAGCCTGGAATTCTTGACATAGATGTTGCCACCCGTGGCCACGATGAGGATTGGGCTGGGCGGATTATAGGCGAAGCGCAGGCGGCCCGGCTTGGCGAGGTCGAACTCGCCTTGCGCCAGGTCGCCTTCCGGCCCGAGCTGCACGAAATTGCTCTTCAGAGTGTGGATGGCATTGAGATAGGAGGTGAGCTTGTCGAGTTCGGCCCCCTCGGTTTCGTTATAGGTGCCGGGATAGCGCGCGGCTTGGGCAGCCGGCATCGAAAAGGCCAGCACAAAAAGGGCGAATATGGCGGAACGGTGCATGATCGGGCTAGTTTGGACTTTTCCGATGCACCAAATCATCTCACTTTCGCCCGCGCAACCGCGTCCCGATCTGGTCCCATGACGGCACAAATTTATTCCCGCATCGCCATTTTGGGCGGCGGCGCGTGGGGCACGGCACTGGCTGTCGCCGCAAATGCCGCGGGGCGGACCACACTTTTGTGGGCGCGCGAAGGCGATGTGATCGCGGGCATCACTCGGGATCATGAAAACAAGCGCTTTCTGCCCGGCGTGACATTGCCGGAAAACCTCGCTGTGACCGGCGACCTCAAGGAGGCGGCCCAGGCCGATGCATTGCTCGTGACAGCGCCCGCTCAGGTGCTGGGGGACTTCGCGCGCACACTCGCGCCATTGGTGCGACCCGGCACGCCGCTGGTGATCTGTGCCAAGGGTATCGAGAAGGACACTGGCCGGCTGGTCCATGAAATGGTGGCGGACGCCATGCCTGGCGCCTCTTGCGCCATTCTTTCTGGCCCTTCATTCGCGCGCGAGGTGGCAATGGGGCTTCCCACGGCCGTGACCATCGCAGCGGATGCAGCCGTCGCCTCCAGGCTGCAAACAAGCCTGAGCGCGCCCACTTTCCGGCCGTATGCCAGTGACGATGTGATCGGGGTTGCGCTGGGGGGCGCTGCGAAGAATGTCTATGCTATCGCCTGCGGCGTAGTCGACGGCCTTGGCCTGGGCGAGAATGCGCGCGCCTCCCTGCTGGCCCGCAGCTTCGCCGAGCTGGCGCGGCTGGGTGAAGCGCTTGGCGCCAAGCGCGAAACCTTGATGGGACTCTCCGGCTTGGGGGATTTGGTTCTCACCGCCACCAGCAAAAGCTCGCGCAATTTCTCCTTCGGTATGAGCCTCGGCCAAGGCAACGGGCTCGCGCAACTGGAAGCGCCGGGTCGGCCCCTGGCAGAGGGCGTCGCGACCGCTCCGGCTCTTGTCAAACGGGCCCGCGCGCTCAAGATTGAGCTCCCTATTGCCGAGGCGATGGCCGATCTTTTGTCGGGCGAACTCCAGCTTTCCGAAGCGCTCACCAGACTGATGAGCAGGAGGTTGAAAAGCGAATGAATTATTGGCTGTTCAAGACCGAACCCGAGACCTGGTCCTGGGACATGCAAAAGAAAAAAGGCGCCAAAGGCGAGCCTTGGAGCGGCGTTCGCAACCACATCGCCAAAAAGAACATGAAGGCCATGAAGAAGGGCGATCTCGGCTTCTTCTATCACACTGGTGATGAGAAGGCGGTGGTCGGCATCGTTGAAGTGATTGGCGAATACCGGCCTGATCCCACAGACGAACAAGGCATTTTCGGCCTGGTGGACGTGAAGGCGGTCAAGGATGTGCCCCGGCCGGTAACGCTTGCCGAATGTAAGGCCAATCCCGAACTGTCCGGCATGGTGCTGGTCAAAAGCGCGCGCCTCTCGGTGCAACCGGTCACGCCGCGGGAATGGAAGATCGTCTGCACCATGGGCGGCATTAAGGCCTGAGCGACGAGCGGTCGGTAGCGACAATGCTGGGGGCCGAAGACCCGCGGCTCTGACATACAAATGACAAGGTTGAGCCGGTTCCCAGTGGTATGATCTGCCGTTCGTTTTAGGGGTGGCACGGAGGAAATCATGCCTGCAACCGATATTCTCTCTTTCAGAACATCCATGGGCGAGCGGGCGATCCGCTGGCTTTATGCGCTTGCCCTCGTGTTGATAACGCTAGGCCTGATCTTCGGTCTTTGGCGGGGCATTTCGCTTGCCACGCGCGCGCCGATGACCACACCACCCGCAGTATCGAGCAACGTCAATCCGCCAGCCAACGCCACGACGGGACAGGCCCCGTCACAGGGCGCCCAGGCCGCGCGCCCCATGGGTCCGCGCGGTTTCTATGGCCGCGGCTTTGAGCGCCGCTATTTCATGATGCGGCGTCATCCCCTGCAGGCAGGTATCTTCATCATCGTACGTACCTTGGTCGGCAGCTTCGTTGCGCTGATGGTCGTGCGCATCCTGGCCGAGATGGGACTCGCGATCCTGGCCATGCCGCGACGGACTTAAGGTCGAGAATTTGGCGATGCCACAGAACTCCATCGCCCTTGGCGCGATGGGGTCTCGTTTTCGTCGCGGCTCGCCTCACCGTCCGCATGACGCTGCTTCTACCCGAAGGCTTTGACGATCTCTTCGGTCATCTTCTTGGCGTCGCCGAACAGCATCATTGTGTTGTCGCGGAAGAAGAGTTCGTTCTCCACTCCGGCATAACCCGAGCCCATGCCGCGCTTCACGAACAGCACGGTCTTGGCCTTTTCCACGTCCAACACTGGCATACCATAGATCGGCGATTTGGGGTCGGTCTTGGCAGAAGGATTGGTGACGTCATTGGCACCGATCACATAGGCGACGTCGGCCTGAGAGAATTGGGAATTGATGTCCTCCAATTCGAACACTTCGTCGTAAGGCACATTGGCTTCCGCCAGGAGCACATTCATGTGGCCCGGCATGCGCCCCGCGACGGGATGAATGGCATAAGAAACCTTGACGCCTTCGGCCTTGAGCTTGTCGGCCATCTCGCGCACCGCGTGCTGGGCTTGCGCCACAGCCATGCCATAGCCCGGCACGATGATCACGCTGGCGGCATTCTTCATGATGAAGGCGGCGTCGTCAGCCGAGCCTTGCTTGACGGGACGCGCTTCCTTGGCCCCGGCCGCTGCCACGGTTTCGCCGCCAAAGCCGCCCGCGATCACCGAGATGAAGCTGCGATTCATGCCTTTGCACATAATGTAGGACAGGATCGCGCCGGACGAGCCCACCAGCGCTCCGGTGATGATCAGCGCCGTGTTCTCCAGCGTAAAACCGATGCCGGCCGCTGCCCATCCCGAATAGGAATTCAGCATCGAGACGACCACCGGCATATCAGCGCCACCGATGGGAATGATGAGCGTAATGCCGAACAGGAATGATAGTCCGGAGATGGCCCAGAAGGTCCAATGCGGCTGGTCCATGGTGAAATAAACGATCAATCCGATGATCACCAAACCGATCAGGAGATTGAGCAGATGCCGTGCGGGAAGGATGATCGGAGCGCCCGACATGTTGCCGTTGAGCTTGGCGAACGCGATTATCGAGCCGGCGAAGGTGACGGCGCCTATGGCCACGCCCAAGCTCATCTCGATCAAGCTTTGAGCGCGGATGGTGTTTTCCGCCCCGATGCCGAAAGCCTCCGGCGAATAAAGCGCGGCCGCCGCGGTCAAGACCGCCGCCAAGCCCACCAGCGAATGGAAGGCGGCCACCAATTGCGGCATTTGGGTCATAGCGATGCGTTTGGCAGTTACTGCGCCGATCATCCCCCCGATGGCGATGCCGACTACGATCAAGCCCCAGGTGAGCGGATCGGAGACGCCCGCAACCCATAGCGTGGTCAACACGGCAATCAGCATGCCGATCATGCCGTTGCGGTTGCCTGCCCGCGAGGACGCCGGCGACGACAATCCCTTCAGTGCTAGGATGAACAGGACGCCCGCGATCAGATAAAGCAGCGCGGCGATGTCGGCCTTCATACCGCCACCTCATGATTCGACAAGCTCGGTATGAGGGCGGCAAAAAAAGAGGGGCCGCTCATTTCGCGCCCTTCTTTTTATACATGGCCAGCATGCGGGCGGTGACCAGGAAGCCGCCAAAGATATTCACCGATGCGAGGATCAGCGCGACAAAGCCCAGGGTCTTCGAAGTCCAAGAGTCCGCTGATAGCGCCGACACCGATACCGCGATCAGGGCGCCCACAATGATCACGGAGGAAATAGCATTGGTCACGCTCATCAGTGGTGTGTGGAGAGCGGGGGTTACACCCCACACCACGAAATAGCCCACAAAGATCGCCAGCACGAAAATCGAAAGCCGGAAAACAAAAGGATCAATCGCTTCCATTAGACCATCCCCCGAAAGGTCGCGCTTATGACTTCGCTGCTGGATGCACCACACTACCGTCCTTTGTAACCAGTGCGCCTTTGATGATCTCGTCATTCCAGTCGATGGCGAGTTGGCCAGTCTTCTTGTCCACCAGCAGCGAGACGAAGTTGAAAAGGTTGCGGGCATAAAGCGCCGAGGCATCCGCTGCCAGCCGTCCGGGCATATTGGCATGGCCCATGATGGTGACGCCGTGCACAGTCACCACTTCGCCGGATTTGGTGAGAGGCGTGTTGCCACCCTGCTCTCCCGCCAGGTCTACGATCACCGAGCCGGGCTTCATGGATTTGACCATCTCCTCGCTCACCAGGATGGGCGCTTTCCTGCCCGGAATGAGCGCGGTGGTGATCACGATGTCCTGCTTCTTGATCGTGTCGGCGATCAAGGCCGCTTGCTTGGCCTGATATTCCGGCGACATTTCTTTGGCATAGCCGCCCGCGGTCTGCGCGTTCTTGAATTCCTCATCCATCACCGCCACGAAAGTGCCACCCAGGCTTTCCACCTGCTCCTTGGTGGCCGGGCGCACATCCGTGGCGCTCACAATCGCACCCAATCGCTTTGCCGTCGCGATGGCCTGGAGTCCTGCCACGCCCACGCCCATCACCAGGACACGCGCGGGCGCGATCGTGCCCGCAGCGGTCATCATCATCGGCATGGCGCGGCCAAACTCGGCGGCGGCATCGATCACGGCCTTGTAACCGGCAAGATTGGCCTGCGACGACAGCACGTCCATCGCCTGGGCGCGGGAAATGCGCGGCAGAAATTCCATAGCGAAGGCAACCCCGCCCCGATCGGCCAATGCGGCGATCGCAGCCTTTTCGCTGTATGGCGCAAGCAATGCCGCGACGATCGCGCCTTTCTTGATCTGGCTGCTCTCGGCTTCATTGGGACCACGCACCTTGAGCACAATGTCGGCGTCGCCGAGCAGGGACCCGGCATTGGGCGCCATGCTGGCTCCTGCCGCGACATAGTCCGCGTCGCGAATATGAGCCGCCTCGCCAGCTCCGGTCTCGACTGTCACGTCGAGGCTCAGAGACTTGAATTTCTTGACGGATTCTGGAGTCGCGGCGACGCGCGTCTCACCACTCGCTGTTTCTTTGGGGACCGCGAGTTTCATAACCCCCCGCCCCCCGCCCCCTTAGCCGTGGGTCCGGAAAATGGCCAGAAACGCCATCACCAGGAGGATGAACCCCAGCGAATATTTGACAAAGGTTAAGAACCCCGAATAAGCGCGCTGATGCTGGCTGATATCCATCGAGCCGGGTGTGTAGTGGTCGTCTTTTGTGGCCATGGGATGGATTCGCCTAAGGATGAAGCGGGGGCAATATAGCAAAGACCGCTTTCCCGGCAACCGGTTATGGCCCCCTGGAAAGGTGCGACAGAGTGTTCATTTCAGTTCGGGCATAAGCATCAGCCAGGGCCGAAATCGCGCCTTTCCCGCCGAGGCGAATTGTGCCGCAAAAGGACAAGTATAAACGCACCATTTACCTCTAGGGCAGCACAATGCGCCTCCAATTCAGGAAAATGGCCATGGCGCAAACGATTCTTGTGGTGGACGACGATCCAGTCCAACGCCGCTTGCTGGAGACCGTGATCTCCCACAGCGGAATGGCCGTGGTCACAGCGCCGGGTGGTCAACCGGCGTTGGACTTGGTCAGAGGTCCCCGTGGCGATGAGATTTCGCTGATCCTGCTCGACTTGGTGATGCCCGACATGGACGGCCTGGAAGTGCTCGCCAAGCTCCGGCCTACCCATCCCGATCTGCCTGTCATCGTGTTCACCGCCAGGGGTGGGATCGAGGCGGCCGTTCAGGCCATGCGGGCGGGCGCCAACGACTTCCTGGTCAAACCCGCCAGTCCCGAACGCCTTAACGTGTCGATCCGCAACCAGCTCAAGATCGGCACGCTCTCCGGCGAAGTGAAGCAGCTCAAGAAGAAGGCCGATAACCGCCTTACCTTCGACGACTTGATCGCGGCCTCACCGGAAATGAGACAAGTAGTGAAGCTGGGCTCGCGGGCGGCGCAGTCAGACATTCCCATCCTGATCGAAGGAGAGTCCGGCTGCGGCAAGGAATTAATCGCACGCGCCATACAGGGGACCTCGGCCAGGGCCGGCAAGCCATTCGTTACCGTCAATTGCGGCGCGATACCGGAGAATCTCATTGAATCCCTGCTCTTCGGTCACGAGAAAGGCTCCTTCACCGGCGCGTCGGACAAGCATCTGGGCAAATTCCAGGAAGCCGATGGCGGCACTTTGTTCCTGGACGAGATCGGTGAGCTGCGTCTGGACATGCAGGTGAAGCTGCTGCGCGCGCTCCAAGAAGGCGAAGTCGATCCGGTTGGCTCCAAACGGCCCGTCAAGGTGGACGTGCGCATCATCTCAGCCACCAACCGTGATCTGGGCGAGATGGCGCGCGAGGGCAGTTTCCGCAAGGACCTCTACTACCGCCTGAACGTCTTTCCTATTCTCGTGCCGCCCTTGCGCGAGCGCGCCCTCGACCTCGCGCCGTTGGCAAAGCATTTCATCGCCCGCTTCGCGGCCGAAGAGCACAAATCCGTGACCGGACTTTCACCGGAAGCCGCCCAGTTGATCGAGCGTTTCTCCTGGCCGGGCAATGTGCGCCAACTTGAGAACACGATCTTCCGCGCCGTGGTGTTGTGCGATGGCCCGGTGCTTGATCTTTGTGATTTTCCACAGATTGCCGCAGCCATGGGGATGGATTCCGGCGCTCGTTCGCCCGCATCCGTCGTGCCGCCGCACCCGTCCGTCGGGGACATGTCCGACCGTTCGCCTTTCGCGCTGCCACTCACCGACGACACAGGCCAATTCCGCAGTTTCGAAGCGATTGAATCCGACATTATCCGGATGGCCATCGGCAGGTATGAAGGCCATATGTCGGAAGTGGCGCGACGGCTGGGCATTGGCCGCTCCACGCTTTATCGCAAGCTTAAGGAATTCGGCCTCGAAGAAAGCGGCGCGCTGGAAGACACGATCCGTAGAACCGGGTGACCCGTTCACGAGCGTGGACGTGAGCCTAGCGCATCCCTAAGGCGTTAAGATAGAGATCCAGAATTGCCTCCTGCTCTTGGAAATCCGCCTTGTCCAATTTCCGCATCCTGACTACCTGGCGCATGATCTTGGTGTCGAAACCTTGCCCTTTGGCCTCGGAATAGACTTCGCGAATATCGGCGGTAAGCGCACTGCGCTCTTCCTCCAGCCTTTCGATGCGGTCCACGAAAGACTTTAGATGTTCTTTAGCAAAGCCGGATTTTGCCATGGGGACCTGCGGATTTTTCGGAAAAGGGCGCGGACCCTAGCCTCGCGGGCGCCATGGCGCAATGCGCGACGGAAGCTCTAGCTGTGGGTTTTCTGTGATTGCTCGAAGGCCGCCATTTGCTCCGGCGTCGCTTCTTTCTGGTGACGTTTTTTCCATTCCGCCGGCGACATGCCATAGACCAGACCGCGGGCCTCATCCTTATCCAAGAGAATGCCTTTTTCCGCCGCCGCTTCGCGATACCAGTCGCCCAGGCAATTCCGGCAAAAGCCTCCCACGATCATAAGATCGATATTCTGGACGTCGGTGCGCGTCCGAAGATGCTCCACCAGGCGGCGATAGACTTGAGCTTCCAATTCGGTTCGGGTCCTCTCATCCATTTACTGCTCCATTTCCACCAGACTCGTTTCCGTAAGGCTGGCATCCAGCACCGGCTTGAGGCGCGCCGCGAATTCCCTGGCCTTATCCGCATCAGCCAGGAAGTCCTGGCGGATCTCGATAAGCACATTGATATGGCCTGTCTTGGTGC
Organism: Rhizomicrobium sp.; assembly: GCA_035262545.1. Taxonomy (GTDB): domain Bacteria; phylum Pseudomonadota; class Alphaproteobacteria; order Micropepsales; family Micropepsaceae; genus Rhizomicrobium. The sequence goes on from DATFSP010000121.1 coordinate 47,984, forward strand.
CGTGCGTGTCGAGCGTATCGCCTTCCAGTGCCCCCG
>DATFSP010000122.1:0-3060 GCA_035262545.1 Rhizomicrobium sp.
TCAATTCGGGATGGGCCAGGAAGCCGAACATGCCCAGCCGGTAATTCGCCGTCACCACCACGACGCCCCGTGCCGCCAGCTTTCCGCCATCATAGGACGGTTCGATCGAGCTCAAGCCTTCGGCCGAACCGCCATGATAGGCGCCGCCTGGAAAAAAAATCATCACCGGCAATGGCCCGCTGTGATGAGTGGGGGCCCACACATTGAGATAAAGGCAGTCCTCGCTGCTTTTGGCGGCGACGGAATTGTTCCAGTCCATCGCGGCCTGGGCGCAAGGCGGCCCATACGCCAGCGCATCGCGCACACCGGCCCAGGCATGAACCGGCATCGGCTCATGCCAGCGCATGGCTCCCACCGGGGGCGCGGCGAAGGGTACGCCCGTGAAACCTACCACATCGCCCTCGATCCTACCGCGAAGCTGGCCGTCGGTGGTGGTCACCAGCGAAGGCGTGGTTGCGGGCGGCGTGGCGGCATTGGCGATATGCCAGGCAAAACTCGCGCCCAGCGCCATGACCGCGATCAACATTATCCGTTTCATTCGCCCCCCGAAGCCCTTGTCCTGTGGGCGAACACTAGAACGGGTCGAGCGTGTCTGACAAACAGGCTGTCAGAGGACAAAAGTCCGCATCGTCAGGAACAATCCGGCCACGAGAGCGGCGGCGCCAATGGCATGCGCAACGCGCTGCCTGCCCGGCATGAGGCGCTCCGCGGTTATGGCCGCTGTCACCGCAATCATTGCGCGAAGATCCATCATCCCGATTACCAGAAGGATCGCCATGAGATTGGCGCAGCACGCCGCACAGCGTAGACCCAGGTCGAGGCCATGGCGCCAGGCGGTCATCATGTCGGCTTGTATACGAACCGGCGCATAGCGGCAGCACGCAAGAGCGCGGGCTTTTGCGGCACTGAACTGATACGCACTCGCGATCAGGATGGCCAGGGTTGCCGCGAGGGGTATGGCGTGGCCGACCAGGGGAAGCCGCGCCTCGAGCACCGTCAGCGCAGTTTGGAACGCCAAGACCGCCACGCCGAGCAAAACCCAAATAGAGAAATAGCCCGCACCTGCCAGCGCGGTAAGCCCATCCAGCCGCAACCCCGTTGCCCCGACCGCCAGGCGGTAGCGCATCAGCATCGGCGCCAGGGACGGCAGCATCATCGCCGCCATCATCATGAGCCACATGACCAGGAAGGACAAAGCGGTGGCGGGCCAATCTACGCCCGCCGTCGCCATCGCGCCGCCATGCGGCATCGGCATGGCCTGGCACCCGATAATGGTCACGACCGCGCTTCCCAGGAAGACCAACAGCGACGCGGTGAAAAATCTCCGATCAGGTGCCATGTCGAACACCATTCTATAACCGCCCGCGGCGACATATGAACTCGCGCGACGAATCCTGGAAGCAGCGACAGTGTGCCCATGCCCAAAAGACAAGCGGCCTAAGGTTTGCTGTACTCATCGTGACGCTTCCACCAGGGCCCTTTCTCATTGCGTCCCAGTGGCGCGCGGTCGAGCCACTGATACATGCCCCACAAGCCATCCAATCCGCGCGCATAGGTGGAATAGGTGTGATAAACCGCGCCGTCGTTGAGCACGAAGCTGCTCATGCCCGGCCGGTCGCGCCTAAAGGTTGACGCGTCGGTGCCGCACATGGCCGCAAACTGGGCGACGGGCGCGGGCGCCGGATTCAGATCGATGGGATGACGATTGCGCGCGTAATTATATTCGACATTGCCTTCGCGCTGCTGCTCGGGGGTGATCGAAACGTTGAAATCGAAATTGAAATCGCCGCCATGGGAAGACGCCCAAGGGAAGTTCCATCCCATGCGTTTTTTGTAAGCCTGTAGCTTGGCCAGTGGCGCCCGCGACACTGCCGTGAGTTCGACATCATGGTTCGCCAGATGGATGGCAAAGCCGTTGAAACCATCCGCAATCATCGAGCAGGACGGGCAGCCGGCCGCGTAATCGGGGCCGAACATGAAATGATAGACCAGTAGCTGCGTGCGGCCGTTGAACAGGTCCTTGAGCGTGGCGCTGCCGTCATCAGTGTCGAACCTGTATTCCTTCTCCACCCGCACCCACGGCAATGCTTGCCGGCGCCTGGCTAGCGCGTCGCTTTGCCGGGTGAGTTCCTTTTCGGCCGTCAGCAGATCCAACCGCTGGGCCAGCCATTCATCTCGTGTCGCGATGGCATGTTGTGTCGTCATGGTTTTCCTCCTGTCGGTGACTTCATCGAATGATTAAAGCCCGGAGCTCCAAGCGGTGGGAGTGACAAGTGTGGCGGGATTCCGCCTGGCACCTCCTCTTCCTTGCTAGGCAGACTTCGGACCTTCCGCATCGCGCTTTCGAAAGGCGGCTTCTCCAGCGTCGGATACCTCGACCCATTTCGGGTCGGGCGAAACGCCGGCGTCATAATTGTCGTGCCAGTTCCACCATTTGTACGGCTGGGTCTGAGGATAACCCTCCGGCGAATCCTCCCAGGTCTCCTGGCGGCCGAGAGGCGTGATATCGAGGTAACTCCAAGTGGTGCCCATCGCCTCGTCGCCGCGGTTGTTGATGAAGTATGTGCGGAACAACCGCTCGCCGTCGCGGATGAACACATTGTGGCCGTGCCATTCGTTGACTCCGAAATCGGTATCGAAGCTGTCGGTGATGGTATACCAGGGCATCTTCCAGCCCATTCTCACCTTTAAGCGCGCAATATCAGCCTGCGGCGCGCGCGAGACGTAGGCAAGAGTGGTGTCGCGCGCGTTCAGATGGGCCAGCTGGGCAACCTGATCTGCGCCGAGGGAGCAGCCGCGGCACGCGTGGTCGGGCCAGCCGAACACGCCGGGCTCGAAAAAAGCGCGATAAACGATCAGTTGCCGGCGACCTTCGAATAGGTCGCGCAGGCCGACCGTGCCGTCAGGCCCCTCGAATTCAAACCTCTTCTCGACGGCCATCCATGGCATCCGCCGGCGTTCGGCGGCGAGCCTGTCGCGGGCCCGCGTCAGGGCCTTTTCTTTGACGAGCAATTCCTGGCGCCGGGTTTCCCAGGCCTCATGCGAGACGATTTGGGGCGT
>DATFSP010000123.1:0-3655 GCA_035262545.1 Rhizomicrobium sp.
CGTAACCGCCAAGTTCCGGAAATGGCACTTTCCCGCCCATGTATTGATCAGTCTTGGATGGGCCGCTAGCTCAAAGATTGTGACCGGAAGTGTGGCGCGATTTGTTTGAAAGTAGGGTCTTGCAGACGATAGGTGGGCGCCTATCATTGCAGGCATGATCAAACAGTCGACATGCTCGGGTCCTGAAACCATCCCCGAACGCAATGGTCACAAGCCGCGCCGTCCGAAGCATGTGCCAATGTCGCGGCTCTACCCGCGCGCCCTTCCCAATGTTTCTATCGCGATGCCTGAGTCCGCCGACAAGGCGCTGCCGCTGCTGGAGAAGGCGATCCAAATCGAGCTTGACGTGAACGGAACTTGGCACGCATTTGGCCACAAACCTGAAAGGAGGACGCGGCGCTAAAATCCTGGAGGCCAGTCGGATGATCCGAAGCGCGTCCAACATTGAGTAACCGTAGTGCAATTCAAATCGTTTGATGGCCCCGGCGTCGCAGCTAAAGAGTAGGAGAAGAGCCTTGGCAGGCGGTCTCGTCTATGGTCCCTTTTCAGGGACGTATCACCGCTTTCGTCCACGCTATGGCGACGGTCCTTATGATCTAATCCGAGCACGCGCGACGGCTTTCGAACATGCTGTGGATCTCGGTGCTGGCACAGGCCACGTCACGCGAGACTTACTCCCAATGTTCACTCATGTCACCGCGATCGAACCGGATCAAGATATGGCCCGCCTTCTGCCCAAAAACGGGCGATTGACGAAACGTATAGAGCGCGCCGAAGACGCGGTCATAGCCGAAGCAAGCGCAGATGTTGTCGTTTGCGGGAGCGCTTTCCATTGGATGAATGCCAAAGTCGTGAGCCGTCTCGTTCGGACTTGGTTGAAGCTAAATGGATTCTTCTTCGTTTTCGGTATCCCATCTACGCCAGACAGCGTTCACATCGTACCTGATCGGGCCCATGATCCGATTCGGGAGGAAACGCCCAAATGGGAAGCTTACAAAGGCGAACCCGTGATGAATTGGATACCCTATTTAGAAAGACTCAAGAGCACCGAAGAGTTTGAGGTAGTGGAAGGTTGGCAAGGCGAAATAGTGGTAAGATGGACACCGCTGGAGATGGCTGGTTACTTTGTTTCATTGAGCTTCGCAGGTATCTATGCACGCAGCCAAAGCGAAACGCGCGATTACCTGGGAATGCTAAGAGAACGAATTGCTCATGCGGTCGGCACTGAGCGTATCGAGGCGCGTATTACACTTGAGGGAGCGATTGCTCATAACCGATCGCTTCAAGGAGATTGATTTACTGAGCGAGGTTGCTTCAAGGAACGCCTGGGCACCGTCGGGTCCAACCTATGACAAAATGCAATCCAAATCGAACAACGCGATCCACCGATTTCGTCCACGCCCAGGGCGCCTCGTACTTGACGGGCTAAACTATCGCCGCCTGTTTTGGCGCCTTGCTTCAGCCTGTGCCAGGATTTGCTTGTCGATGGTGAGGCGTTCGCCAGTGCCCCTGAGAGCCTTGCGGTATTCGTCACTCTTGGGATTGCGGACGATCTCCCGTTTGAGCGCTTCGATCGTGTCTTGCAGGTGTTCGACAAGCTCCCGCATGATACTGACTACGGTCGGCTTATCGTCGATCTCGATGGGGACCTCGCTGCTCATAAGTTCGCTCTCCCAAAGGGGCCAATCACACCACCTTCGACAGATTCGGGCATCGCGCCCCACATATATCGTTGAGGTTCCTTTGCCTGTTTGCGCGGGCAGTCGGCCTCGGGCTCCCAGTCAAACGGCTTCGCGTCAATGCCGTAGCGTTCGATCAACCGATGGAGGTGATACCGGCCGCGCCTGACGCACTTTTCGCGCTCTGCGGGCTCGAAAATGAAACGGCAGTCGAAGCTGAGTATGATATGTTCTCTGACCAACGGTTCACAATCAGCACAATTTAGAGGAGGCGAAAGCATGATCCGGTTTCTTGCAGCGATTCTGTTCTCGACGTTGGTAATGCAAATGCCTGTGAATGCTCAGCAACCTGCCACGCCGTCGGCGACGGACTATGTTCTTGTGACCGTAGTGCTCCGCCATGATCAGTCCAGAAATCTAGAAGAAATTACAAAGCTTTTGGACGACTCTGGATTCTGGGCCAAGTTTCCGCCAGAAGGCATTACCGTGGAGTCTTGGTATGTTGCAATGGGATTGGGCCAGGTAGTGACTCTGCGGGTACCGCCCGCACGATTGCGAGAGGTGAATCGATCTATTGAACAGAATGCTTGGAAAGTCTTCCGTACTGAGATCTATCTGACCTATGACTTTCGCGAAATTGCTCGCAGCCAAAGAGAAAAGGCGCTTGCCAAATGAGATGTGCCGTGGCCAACCGCGCGGCGGTCAAGCCCTTCTACCTTGGCCGTTAACCCGTGCATCCTTAAAGCTGACATCCATATATGTAGACTGACCTCGAAGTGGCTCCTTACACCACCTTCGACAGGTATGGGAAGCTAGCGCCGCACGGGTCGTGCTCATTCCTCGCCACCTGCGTCACGAGACGGCGCGTCATCCAAATGCTGGGGGGCTATCAGGCGCATGCTATTGATCACTCGACCGCAGCTCAGGCACCTGCGCAAGGAACGCGAACAGGACAGCGTCGAACGCCGCGGGCGCCTCAAGATTGGCAAAGTGGCCGACGCCGGATAGGCACGCATAGCGGGCATAGGGAATTTTTCCCGCCATGCGCTCGATCCCAGACGGTGGTGCGAGCAGGTCGTGCTCGCCAGCAAGACAAAGAATTGGAATCCCGATCGCCGCAAGATTCGCCCGCTCATCGAAACCCACCAGGCAATGAACGGCGGCCCGATAGGTTCTTTCCGGGGTTGCGGCGATGGCTGCGGACGCGAGCGCGCGGCCGGCTATATCGGGATTGGGCCCCATGGCCGCGACGACAGTACGCGCGAGATCCGCCATGGTCTTGCCGGCGTCGAGCGGCGCCAACCGGTCGGCGACGAATTTCTTCTGGAACTCGCCGGTTCTATTGCCGAAAGCCGGGCTCGTGCACGCCAGCACCGCTGCCCTATAGGCGTTGGGCCGGCGCCGCAGGGCCGTCTGCGCGACCATACCACCCATGGAGTGGCCAACGAGTACTGGGCTGGCGAGGCCCAAGCGCGCAATCTCGGCTTCAATGTCTGCGGCGAGTCCCTCGAAATCCATGTGATCAACCGCTGGCCGCTCGCCGTAGCCGGGCAAGTCGGGCGCGACCGGACGATATCCCGCAGCGGAAAAGCTCGTCCCCCGCCGCCCGTTCCGTGGATAAAGACGACGGGAAGGCCGCGATCCATTTCGGGCATTGCGCTTGCCTTCGATAAATCCCTCGATCACAAAGCACCGATCCCACACGCGCATCAACAGTTTTCTACGATCTCATTGCGTCGCGGATCGGCGACGCCGGTCCGCGGTTGCGAACGGGCGGAGGCAATATTCGCCAGCGGACCGGGTCTCGTTTCGCATGTGGGTTGAACGTGACCGCGACGGCAGAAGCAACTCGGCCGGGTCCGCCGGTCGGCTCGATCACTCGCGTCAGCGCGAGCGTGAAATCGTAGGCCGCAATGCGCGCATTATGACCTACCCGCGCCGGTGACCTGAAGCACGGATGTACCTTTCCTCGGGTT
>DATFSP010000124.1:0-2549 GCA_035262545.1 Rhizomicrobium sp.
CTTTGACGCAGCTCCCTTCGTTGCGGACGCAAAAACGCACGAATAGGATCGCATATGTCGGGGGATAACATGCTCAATAGCGAGTTGTTGCTCATCAGTTTGCATCCCAGTGCCGCACAGAGGCGCCTGACAGCTTCCATAGCGGTTGCGCTCTTTCTCGTATTTCTTTCGGTCCTGCCCTTTCACGACGTGCCGCTGCCGGTGATCACGGCCTTCATTCCGGCATTTGAAGCCACCTTGGTGGTCGGTGTCTGGATCGCGGCGATCCTGCTATTTGGCCAGGCCTCGGTTCTTCATTCGCGCGCGCTGATGGCGTTGGCAACGGGCTTTTTCTTCACGGGGCTCGTCATCATTCCCCATATGCTGTCATACCCGGATGCGCTTTACCTGATCGGACTGCCGGGCGCCCGCCCCAATTCCGCGCACTGGTTCTATTTGTGCTGGCATGCAGGAATGCCCGCCGCCGTCATCGCTTACGTCATTCTGAGAGACAAGGAGGAACGCTTTGATCGCGCGATGCGCGCGCCGCTTGGGAAAGTTTCACTTGCGCTGGGTGGTGCCGTTTGCGTTGCGGTCCTGGTGGCGCTCATCTCGACCCTCGGCGAGCCCCTGCTTCCGCAATTGGTAAAAAGCAGGACCGAGTGGCACGGACAATCGGGCCTTCTCACGCGGTTTCCGGTCGTCCTGCTCATTGCCGTGGCGATGATGATGCTATGGCGGGCGCGGCGTTCGGTGCTGGATTTGTGGCTGATGATCATTCTGTGGGGCTGGTTTCTGGAGCTCGTCCTGATGAGCCTGGTTTCGAACCGCTTCACTATCGGCTGGTATGCGGGGCAAGCCATGGGAGTTCTCTCCGGCCTGTCGGCGCTGGGCCTGCTTCTGGCCCAATCGGGCGCGCTTTATGCGCGCGCCCTACTGTTGCTCGACGCGCAGTCGCGCGAGCGTGAGAGCCGGTCCATGATGGGCGAGGCGATCGGGGCCGCGCTCGCGCATCAATTGCGGCAGCCGCTGACCGCGCTGGTCATCAATGCCCAGGTCAGCCGGCGGCTGGCGGCCGAAGGCCATAAGGACCTTCCGGCAGTGCTGGACCAGATCGTTCAGGACAGTTTTCGCGCCAATGACATCATCACCAGCACGCGGGCGGTCTTCGGAAAGACGGTCGCGCGAAAGAACGCCTCAAGCATCAACAAGCTCGTCCAGGACACGGTGGCGATGATTTCTCCGGAAATTCACGCACAGATGGCATCGATCGATTTCAGGCTGGAGAAAGGCCTGCCATCCGCCTTCGTGAACCGGCTCCAGATCCAGCAGGTCCTTTTGAACATGTTCACGAATGCCCTGGAAGCCATGGGCGATGTCGCCGACCGGTCGCGGGTGTTGACGGTCCATACCGGCCGCGAGGATGGCGGCCTGGTGATAAAAATCTGCGACACCGGCCGTGGAATAGACGCGACCCACCATGAGCGCATCTTCGACGCGTTTTTCACGACCAAGGAAAACGGAACGGGACTAGGACTGACGATCTGCCGCCGGGTGATAGAAGCCCATGGCGGACGCGTGGAAACCGTGCCGGGATCGGGTATCGGCGCGATGTTCCGGATATTCCTGCCGATTGGACAAGCGGCCTAGGGAAAAATGCGTTCAAATTGAATCGCACCGGATCAGCATGTCATTCGCGCGCAAGCATGGATCCCCGCTTTCGCGGGGATGACAAAGGAGTGTGCGCGGGGATGACAATAGAGGGTTACCGTCTCACCCCCGGGAGGCCGCGGCGCCTTGGGCACCGCAGCCTCCACGCCATTACTTTTGCGCCATCAGGGTTTACGCGGCCGGTGATGACACTGGAGCAATGGCGTTACGGCGGGGAGTGCAGGGAAGCCTGCGCGCAGGCATTGTCATATTGCGAAACCGCTTTGGGATTCGTCGCCGGGTTACCCTCGTTTCCGGCATATTTCTTCGTTGCGTCCGGATTGAAGGGCGAGCCAGTCCCGGTGCTTGTCTTTGCTCCCGCGCCGATCGAGAAAAAATCCGTGGCGCCACAGCTTGCAAGGACATTCGAACCGGTCTGGCCGGGTGCCGCGGCCGCCGCTGCCGGATTGTCATTGGGGCTGGGCACCATCAAATGCAGATCGTCGGCGAAAACCACTCCAGGCAAGAGCGTCAGTAAGCAGGAGGTGATGGCAAGGGAAAGTTTGAAACTCCTCATTTTACGTCTCCTGTATGCGGAACGAGGTTTGACGTCTCCCCTGTGCGAATCCAACCCAAGTTAATGGCGGCGATTTCAGAGGGACGGATTTTAGTGAGACGCAGATAGCCGGTCCTTTATTCCCTCGTGCGAGCACCGCGAAAGGGAATAAACCGGCGCGATTATCCGTCACGATAATCGATCCCGTAATTCATCACCGGTTCCGGGAACCCGGTACGTCATGAACTATCTTGACCTGTTCGAGAGTTCGTTGCGGGCCCTGCTTCGCAACAAGACGCGCAGTCTCCTGACCGTGCTTGGTATCACGATTGGAATAGCGGCGGTGATCTGTGTCGTGGCTATC
>DATFSP010000125.1:0-6699 GCA_035262545.1 Rhizomicrobium sp.
CGGCCAGGCCCTCTACATAAGGAAGATCGGTCATGCCCGGAGGCGGCGGCACCAGAGCGGTCAAGGACATGCAATCATTGCAGCCGTAAATATAAGCCGTGTGGTTCTCGGGATTGAAAGAACCGCCCGGCCAATTGGTACCGCCATTGGCCGCGCCCACCATGATGGTGGCGATGGGGCCGTTGGGATTGGACAATACTGGCGGTGTATAGATAGGACCGATCTTGTATTTCTTGATCGCTTCCAGCGCTTCCGCATGCATGGCGGGTGTGAAGTCGATCAGTTCGTCGGCGGTCACGCCCGTGCGGGTATAGGCGGCGGGCTTGGTGGGAATGGGCTGTGTTGGCGCATACCACTCGCCGGGAACGTTACCCTTTTCTACTTTGCGTTCGGGCATCGGCCACACCGGCTTGCCGGTCAGCCGATCGAACACATAGAGCATGCCCATTTTGGTGGGGGTGGCCACGGCCTTGACCGGCTTGCCGTTGACATTGATGTCCATCAACAGCGGCGCCGAGGACATGTCATAGTCCCAGATCTCGTGATGGATGAGCTGGAAATACCATTTCATCTTGCCGGTATTGAGATCCACCGCCACCAGGCTGTCGCCATAAAGGCCGTTGCCGGGACGCTTGCCGCCATAGAAGTCCGAGGTGGGCTGTTCGACCGGAAGATAGGCAAGACCGGCCACCGGGTCGGCGGTCATCTCGGTCCATACCCCGGTGTTGCCGGTATAGGTGTTCGAATCGTCCAGCCAGGTTTCCGCGCCGGGCTCGCCCTTTTGCGGGATGGTGTGGAATTCCCAGAGCTTCTTGCCGGTGCGCACGTCATAGGCGCGGGCCGACCCCTTGTTGTTCTTGTAGCTGGTGGGGGTGAAGCCTTCGCGGAAGGCAGAGCCGACAAGAACCTTGTCGCCCACGACCGTGGGCGCCGACTGCCAGCCGATCTCGCCGGTGGTTAGATCGGGCTCGATCTTCTGATCGTCATCGGCCTTCAGATCGACCGCGCCGTCATTGCCGAACGAGGTCACGCGCTGGCCGGTCTTGGCGTCCAGGCAGATCAATTGATAGCCGGGCGTGGTATAGAGGATGCGGGCTTCCTTGCCGTCGCTCCAATAGACCGGACCACGGCCGGAAAGCTGACGGGGAGCAGCCGCGCCACGCGCGCCTTCCTTCTCGCCATGCACCCAGAGGAGTTCGCCCGTCACCGCATCCAGCGCGACGATCGCGCGGCGCGATCCGGCCGTAGCATAGACCACGCCATTCACTTCCAGCGGCGTGCCTTCCAGCTTGAATTCCGGGCGGTTGCCCATGTTGTCGGTCTTGAAGCGCCAGGCCACTTCCAGGTTGGAGAAGTTCGACGCGTTGATCTGGTCCAGCGGTTTGTATTTGCTGCCACTGATATCGCCCGTGTAGACGGGCCAATCGACATTCTGGCCGCCGGTCTGCGCGACCGCCGATCCAGCCAGGAGTACGGCCAGCAGGCCCCCGCCCATCACATATTTCTTTCTGCCCAGTGACATGATTTCCCCTTGGTAAAAACTGAAAGATCGCGTTTTCGATTTCGCGCTGCGCGCCCACAAACGCGCTATGCACCTAGGGGCGCAATTTCATCGCGAAAGACAAGGCTGTAAAGACAACAATCACCCATGTCGCACCGCATCACTCACTTTTATGAGGTGAGTTTTTTAAGTCGCCGCCAAGCCATTGATATACAAAGATTAAATCTGAGGCGGGTGGGCGCTCTTCCACCCTTGCGCGAAAGCGCCGCAGGAGCGGCGTCCCCTTTGAGTCGGCGCAACTTCTACCGGGGCACAACTTCCCGAACGGGATGGCGAGCGCTTAGTATCGCCCGTCAAAAGGGAGAGAATCGTGGAGCAAATGGATCAAGACTCACATGCCGTGTCGCGACGGTCGCTGTTGAAATTGATCGGCACCACAGCGGGCAGCGCCGTGATGTACGACACGATGGTGGCCATGGGCTATGCGGGCACTTCGGACTTCAACGGCCCCATCAAATTATCGGGTGACGTCAAAGGCGCTTCGGTGCTGGTGTTGGGCGCGGGCCTGGCGGGCATGACCGCGGCCTATGAGTTGCGCAAGGCCGGCTACAAGGTGCAGGTCCTGGAATATAACGACCGGCCAGGTGGGCGGAACTGGTCGCTTTATGGCGGCGACACCTATACCGAAATGGGCGGCAACACCCAGCATATCGAGTTCGACAAAGGCCTCTATTTCAATCCCGGTCCATGGCGCATCCCCTATCATCATCGAGGCCTGCTTCATTACTGCAAGCAGTTGAACGTGCCGCTCGATTCCTTCGTGATGGTCAATTACAACGCCTATGTCCATTCGACCAAAGCGTTCAACGGCAAACCGCAGCGCTATCGCCAAATCGCGGCCGATTTCGATGGCTATGTGGGCGAACTTCTCGCCAAGGCCACCAGCCAGGACAAGCTCGACGGCGCAGTCACCAAGGATGAAAAGGACGGACTGTTGCAGGTACTGCGCTTTTGGGGCGCGCTCGACAAGAATTACGAATATAAAAAGAGCGAAGCCGCCAGCAATATGCGGGGTTTCGATGTCGACCCGGGCGGCGGCTTGAGTCCGCTGCCGGTCGATTCCGATCCCTTGCCGATGAAGGAGCTATTTGGCTCCGGCATGTGGTTCTCGGTCATTGCCGGAAAAATTTATGAATTCCAGACGCCCTTGTTCCAAGCCACCGGCGGCATGGGCATGATCGGCAAGGCCTTCGGCCGTTCGCTAGGCAACTTGATCAAGTATAATTGCAAGGTCACGGACATTAAGCAGGACGGCAAGGGCGTCAACGCCACCTATATCGACTCCAAAAAAGGTGGCGCAGCGCAAACCACGCATGCCGATTGGTGCGTCTGTACTATCCCCGCCTCGGTCTTGAGCCAGATTCCAATGACTGTGGGCGCGCCGATGCGCAATGCGATCAATTCTATTTCCTATGATGCCGCGTTCAAAGTGGGATTGGAATTCAAACGCCGCTTTTGGGAAGAAGATGACGACATCTATGGCGGCATCACTTATACCGACCAGCCCATTTCCAACATCAGCTACCCCTCGAACGATTATCACAGGCCGGGTGGTGGAGTGTTGTTGGGTGGTTATATCTTTGGCGACAGTCCGGCGACCTTCAATTTTTCGGCCCTCTCGGCCCAGGACCAGATCAAGGCGGCGCTGGAACAGGGCGCCAAAATCCATCCGCAATATCCCAAAGAATTCAAAAGCGGGGTGGGCGTCGCCTGGCATCGCGTGCCCTGGACCTTGGGCTGTTCGGGACGCTGGACCGACGAGGGCCGCGCGAAGAATTACGACAATATCTGCGCCATAGACGGGCGCATCGTGCTGGCGGGCGAACATTGCTCGCGCCTGCCCGCTTGGCAGGAAGGCGCAGTGCTGTCAGCTCTGGATGCAATCGGCCGGCTGCACAAGAAAGTGTTGACGGCTTGATCGATTCCCCCAACCGTCTTCATCGGATAAACCCTCGGAAGACGTCTTCCCCCGCGAGTCGCTTCGCGACGCGGGGGAAGAAAGCCGGGACCGAGACGCACCGCCCCGGGCCAGCACTTATTTTTTTAAGTAGCGGATGACGGCTTTGGGGCCTACTTCGGCGCCATAAATCACGCCGTTCGGGTCCACCCACACGCCTTCGGCTGCGCTCGTGTCAGGATCCGCGTGGCCGAGATCAGGATCGGGAATGAAATACTCCACTGCCCCTGTTTTGGCGCTGCCAATCCGCATCCCACGCTCGAATTTGGGATTATAGCCATAGCCTTTCTTGTCGATGGATTCGGAATCACTGACGTAGAGCATATTGTTCGAATCGACATAGACGCCGCTGGGGCGGCTGAATTGGGACCAGGCGGCGATGTATTTTCCATCCTGGTCGAAAATCTGTACCCGGTTGTTGCCGCGGTCGGCCACGAATAGCCTTCCCTGCGTGTCCATCGCCAGCGCATGAGGCATCTCGAATTGGCCGGGGCCACTGCCATGTTCGCCCCATTGCAGGATGAATTTGCCGTTCGGATCGAGCTTGACCACTCGGGCGTTATGACCCGGCCCCGGTTCATGTCCATCGGCGACAAAGATATCCCCGTTCGGCGCGATCAGGACCGCATTAGGCTCGTTGAACGTGTCATGACCCGAACCGGCCACGCCGGGCTTGCCCAGAGTGCGAATGACTTTCCCATTCTGGTCAAACTCGAGCACGTCATCGCCGATGCCATGTCCCACATGACCATCGGCCACCCAGATATGATCGTCCTTGTCGATAGTCATGCCGTGAGGAAAGAGGAACTTCCCCGCGCCAAACGCTTTGATGAAGTTCCCGCTCGCATCAAACTCCATCACCGGATCGAGTTTGGAGCCCGCGCAATCATTTGCGCCGCAGCGATCCACCACCCAGATATGACCCTGATGATCGACCGCCACCGAGTTGGTAGAGCCCATGGTGCGACCGGCCGGCAATTTGAAGAAATCACGGATGGTGCGGTACGGGTTGGGTTGCGAGTTGGGCGAATTGCCGGCCGTCGCCATTGCAGTGTTTCCCAAGAGAAACAGTGAAACAAAAAATAAGCGGCGGAGCGTCATGCTCAGTCCCTCCCATGTCTTGGGCCATCGCCGGCCCCGTCCCCATTATCGGCATCTTGCTCAATTATGTCGGGAAAGAAAGCATTCCCGATATTGCAACTGCGAGGGGCTTTGTGTCCCACGCCCGCTGGCTTATCGTGAGGCGCGGCCCGAAGGCGAGGATAGATGGCCCGCGGCTTGAGCGATACCGAAGTCGCCGATTTTCGCGAGCGCCTGTGCGAGACCGCGGCGCGGCTCTTTGTCGAGCGGGGCCCTGGCGCTTTCAATATGCGCGAGTTGGCGAGCCGGCTGGGGGTAAGCGCCATGACCCCCTATCGCTATTTCAAAGACAAAAACGAAATTCTCGCAGTGGTGCGGGCGAGAGCGTTCCGCCGCTTCGCCGATTTGCTTGAAGGCGCGCTTGCCACCCTGGGCTCGCAATCTGACAAGAGCGCCGCGATAGGCCGCGCGTATGTCAAATTCGCGCTCGCCGAGCAGACCAATTACCGGCTGATGTTCGACCTCACCCAGCCGGGAAGCATGACCATCCCCGAATTGGAATTGGAAGAAAAGCGCGCACGCAGTTTGATGCGGGGCCATTTCCATGGGTTGATCGAGATGGGCGTGCTGGACGGCGACGCCGACATGATCGCAATGATCTTCTGGGCGGCACTGCATGGTGTCATCGTGCTTCACCTGGGTGGCAAGCTTGCAACCGCGAATTTCGATCACCAGCTGGCTGAGACCATGCGGGTGATCGCCAATGCCTACCGCCCGCTGAAAATCACCGCGCCCTCGGAAACCCCTGCTCCCCATGAACGGCCAACCATATCCTAAGCCGCGCGCGCAAAGCGCGCGCGATGCTTTTGTTCCAGTGGGCGCACCGATCCACCGGCGGCGCCTCAGCCGCATCGAGACCGCCTTCGTCGCACGGCGCAATGTGCTGGAGATTATTCCGGGCCTCGCCTATCGCCAGCCCATAGTCTCGGGCGACATGTTGATACGCTGGCATATGCTGGCCGATCCCGCTGGCTTGAAGCGCGTGATGCTGGACAATCTCGCCAATTATCCAAAATCGGAAATCATGCGGCGGATGTTGCGCCCGGCGGTCGGGGAAAGCCTGTTCAACGCCGACGGCGCGGATTGGAAATGGCAACGCCAGGCAGTGACGCCCGTGTTCACACATCGCAATGTGGTGGCGCTGGCCCCTGCCATGACTGCTACCGCCGAACGGGCGGCCGCAAAATTGGCTGCAGCTGGGGGGCGCGCCGAAATCGTTTCAGCCATGCTGACGGCAACCTTCGATGTGATCTGCGACGTGGCGCTGTCGGGCAGGGAGCATTTCGACGGCGCCACTTTCAGCAGGGCCATCACGCATTACTTCCAAACGGCGGGCCGCGCTTCATTGGCGGATTTTTTGGGGTTCCCGGGTTGGTTCCCCCGGCTGGGTGAGCTTTTGGCGAGCGCCTCGGTAAGAACCATGCATGGCATGGTGGCGGCGGCCATCGAAGCGCGGCGCAGAGAAGGCGCAGGGATGGCGGACGATCTTCTCGATCACATGCTGACGGCAGAGGATCCCGAAACCGGCCATCGAATGAGCCCGCAGGACCTGATTCACAACATGCAGTTCTTCATTGTTGCGGGCCATGAGACTACTGCATTGGCAATTTCGTGGGCGCTCTATCTTTTGGCCAACACACCGCACCATCAGGAGCGCGCACGGCGTGAGGCCCAGGGGCAACTCGCCGGACGCGCTGTCGCGGCGGCCGACGTGCCGGCGATGCCCTTTATCAAGCAGGTGCTGGAGGAAGCGATGCGGCTTTACCCGCCGGTCGGCCTACTGGCACGTACCGTACTGGAAAAAGATGAATTATGCGGGAGGATCATGCGGCCCAATGACACCGTCTTTCTTCCCATCTGGGCGTTGCATCGCCATCAATTGCTATGGGAGAATCCCGACCAATTCGACCCGAACCGGTTTGATGCGGTCACCGGCCCCAAGCGAGACAAGTATCAGTACCTTCCTTTTGGAGCGGGCCCCCGCGTCTGTGTGGGCGCCGATTTCGCCATGATGCAAGCGCAAATCATTCTGGCCACGCTT
>DATFSP010000126.1:0-11259 GCA_035262545.1 Rhizomicrobium sp.
GGCTGCCCGCTCGCCAATACACGTTCGACCGCGGCGACAAACGCTGCCACCGCCGACTTCATGTCCGCCGCGCCGCGCCCGTAGAGCATGTCGTCCATGATCACGGCAGAGAAGGGATCATGCGCCCAGCCGTCGCCGGGCGGCACCACGTCGCTGTGACCGGCGAAGCAGAAGTGCGGGCTTTCGGTGCCCAACCTGGCATAAAGATTTTCCACCCCCGGCGTGCCGCTCTCCTCAAACCGCAGGCGGTGGCATAAGAAGCCCAGGGACCCCAACGCTGCCTCCAGCACGACCAGCGCTCCCCCATCCGCCGGTGTCACCGAGGGACAACGGATCAAGTCCTGGGCGAGGGCGACGGGATCCAGCATCAGGTGCGCAGGAGTTCGTTGATGGACGTTTTGGCGCGAGTTTTCTCGTCCACCCGCTTGACGATCACGGCGCAATACAATGATGGACCGGTCCCTGCCGGTAATGAACCCGGCACCACGACAGAATAGGGCGGCACGCGACCCAGGAACGTCTCGCCCGTCGTGCGGTCCACGATCTTAGTTGATGCGGAAAGATAAACTCCCATCGAGAGCACGCTGCCCTCGCCCACAATCACTCCTTCTGCCACTTCGGCGCGTGCCCCAATGAAACAATTGTCCTCGATAATGGTGGGCGTGGCTTGAAGCGGTTCCAGCACGCCACCCAATCCCGCCCCGCCCGAGATGTGGCAATGCGCACCCACCTGTGCGCAGGAGCCTACTGTCGCCCAGGTGTCGATCATGGTGCTTTCGCCCACCCGCGCGCCCACATTGACAAAGCTGGGCATCAAGACCACGCCCTTGGCAATAAAGGCGGAGCGGCGCACGATCGCACCCGGTACAGCGCGGAACCCGGCGGTACGGAAATGCGCTTCGTCCCAGCCCAGGAATTTCGAATCGACCTTATCCCACCACACCGCGCCGCCCGGCGCGCCGGAAATGATCTTCATGTCGTTGAGGCGGAAGGACAGCAGCACGGCTTTTTTAAGCCATTGATGGACGATCCACGCGCCGTCTTTTTTTTCGGCGACCCGGAGCGAACCGTCATCCAGTCCCTCAAGCGCGGCCTCGACCGAATCGCGCGCTTCGCCCTTGGTGACGGGTCCCAGATTTTCACGTCCATCCCAGGCGCTCTCAATGGCGTGCGCCAGTTCAGTGTGCATTTCAAATCCCGATACTGTTGAGGAAATATCTCAAATCATGGATTTCATGGTCGATATGCTCGCGTGACGCAATGGGAAATTCCGGTCCCTGCCGCGACCAGTCGCTTTGGCAATTGAGCCATACAGTGGTCATGCCCATCTCGTGTGGCACAACTAGATTGCGTGCAATGTCGTCAAACATTGCGGTCGAGGCGGGTTCGAGGCCTGCTTCCGCCACCACCGCCTGGTAGGCCTCGCGGCCTGGTTTGGGAACAAAACCGATGGTGCGAATGTCCCAGATTTGATGAAAGAGATGGACCAAACCCAGCTTCTCCAGGATGCGGGCGGCGTGGTTGCGGCAACCATTGGTAAAGATGAAGCGCCGCCCCTTGAGCCGCGCCAGGGCCTCGCCCAAGTCCGGGTCCGGTTCAAGTCCGGACAAGTCCAGATCATGCACGAATGTGAGATAGGGTTCGGGATCGATGCGGTACACGTTGATGAGTCCCGCCAAGGTGGTGCCATGATCGCGATACAGCCTTTTCTGCACAGTTCGTGCGCTATCCCGGTCAAGCGACAGTAGCGCGGCGACATAAGACGTCATCCGGCCGTCGATCTGGGCGAAGATGCCATTGTCAGCGAGGTAAAGCGTATTATCCAGGTCGAAGATCCAGTCCCGCACATGCGCGAAATCGGGTCCCGGCGGCGATGATTCCACTGGCGCGGCGGGTGGGATGAATTGGGTCATGATTGAACCATGGCGCTTGCCTCCCGTTCACGCAAGCCGCGTTAACCATTGCTATTAGCGGTCCTTAAAGCTCCGACCCTCACAATTGGCGAGGGAGAGAGAAGAATGCCGAAATTTTCAAACAATGCCGCCCCGCACAGGAAAGAGGGTGAACGCCTCGATCCGCGCGCGGCCCTGAAGATCCTGGAGGATCAGGCCCGCGGGCATGACGATCACGCCATCCGCAACGCCGATCTGGGTGCGGCGCTATGCGAATATCTCGCAGAGCATGGCTCACCAGCAACCCGTCAGGCGGTAGCCGCCAATCCCACGGCGCCCGCCAGCATCAACTTCATCCTGGCCGGCGACGCCGTCGAGGAAGTTCGCGCCGAATTGGCGTTCAAGATCGCCCGGCTGATGCCCGGACTCGAAGCGCGCGAGAGCGAGGAAACAGTGGCGCTCACGATCGCAACGCTCGAGCTCCTGGCCACAGACTCAGCGGTCAGGGTGCGCTCTATCCTGGCGGAAGAAATCAAGCATATGGAGTGCATCCCTCATGACATTGCGCTCAGGCTCGCGCATGACCTGGAAGAGGCCGTCGCGGCGCCGATCCTGGAATATTCGCCGCTTCTGTCTGACGTGGATCTGATGGAGGTCATTGCCGCCGGCAAGGTCCAGAAGGCGCTCTCCATCATCGCTCGCAGAAAGCCACTGAGCGACGAAGTCAGCGACGCGCTGGTGCAGTCCCTGGATGTGTCAGCGGTGGCGGCTCTGCTCGTCAACGAAGATGCGAAAATCCGCAAGGAAACGATGGACCGCATCGTCGAACAGGCCGAGGAATTCGAGAGCTGGCATCAGCCGCTCGTCATGCGCGCAGATCTTTCGGCCCGCGCCGTCCGGCGCATCGCCAATTTCGTCGGGGCCGCCATGATCGAATTGCTGACCAAGCGGCAGGAACTCAGCGAGGAGACAAAAAGCCATCTCGCCCGCCGGCTCAGGGCGCGGCTCGAACAGGAAGAGCCCTCTTTCTCCCAGGCCGAAAGCGTCGCCGCCCAGACGGTGGCCAGGGCCAAAGAGGCGCGAGCCCTTGACGACGGCTTTGTCGAGAATGCGGCGCTGGCGGGCCGGCGCGATGAGGTGATATTGGCTCTGGCGGACTTGGCACGCGTGTCGGAGTCCACCGTGCGCAAGCTTCTCGATCAGCACAGCGCCAAGCCGCTGTTGGCGCTATGCTGGCATGCTCATCTCAGCATGCGCACTGCATTTCGGATTCAAACCTCGATCATGAAACTACCGGGCCATGAGTTGCTGCCGGCCCGCGGCGGGGTCAATTTCCCGTTGAGCAAGGAAGAGATGCGCTGGCATCTCTCCTATTTTGGCATTGCACCCTGAGGCAATATCCCAGTCGCATCTACATGGACGATGCGCCCATTCACACCTGCGGTCGGTGTGCGGGCGAAACCGGCCTGTGCGAGACCGCGCTTATGGCATTGATCCCGTCCCTTGATCTCGAATTTCTCGGTATTGACGCAGAATTGATCGGGCCCTGTTACCAAGGCGGCGCCACCTGGCCGTTCGACCAAGAGCCAAATAGCGGCTTGGTCCAATGGCGCGGTGATGAGACGGGCGCAAGCGCCACCCGCCACCCGCCACCAGCCGCGGCTCACCATTGTGCCGTGCTCCAATTGTGCGACGGCCGCCGCCATATCATTCTTGTCGTCATTGCAGACGGTATAGCCTTGAGGCGCTTGACCGCGCTTGCGGGCCTGGTTCTCTAGTGCTGCGAATAATTCCACATTCCCCGCTTGGGTAGAGAAATGCATCGCCTTGCGAAAGTCGTTGAGCGCGATTTCGGTTGACTTGCTCGGCTTGCCGTCGATCGCGACAATTTTGTAGCCATTATCCTTGAGCAAGCGCTTCACTCCGGCCAATTGCGCCGCCTCGAGGGTAGGATAGGCGGGCTGGTCGTCGAAAGTCATGGTCCAGTCCGCCCGCTTATGGGTGTCGACCACTGCGAACGGCACCGAGTAAGCCTGGCCGCCAGCGCAATAAGGAGCGGGGACACTCTGGTGCAGGGTAAAATCGCCTTCGGTGACGCAGGAAGGAAAATTGCCGCCCCAGGCACGCTGCGGTCCCGAATAGGCCAATGAAGAGCGCGCATAGACCAAATAGCTCTGCGCGGTGAGCTTTTCCGGAAGTGCAAGCTGGCAATCGCCCGGCGCGATGCGGATCCAGCCATGGGTGGCCGAGCCGGAACCCATCGAGGAAGTCGCGGCATAGAGAATATAGCTAGTGCGGTTGCAGAGATTGAGCGCGGCTTGGGCCGGCGAGGTGCATGCAAGACACGCCATCACCAGAACCCATGCAGCGCCGCGCATCATCCGGCGGTGATCAGCGTTCCAGCGCCGTGCTCGGTGAATAGTTCGAGCAAGAGCACATGGGGAATGCGCCCGTCCAGGATCACCGCCGCGTTCACGCCGGCTTCGACCGCCTCGATGGCAGTGCGGATTTTGGGAATCATGCCGCCGGAAATAGTGCCATTGTCGATCAGGGCTCGCGCCTCCGAGGCGGTAAGCCGCGCGATCAGCTTCTTGTCCTGGTCGAGTACGCCTTCTACATCGGTGAGCAGGATCAAGCGTTCCGCCCTCACGGCTCCTGCTACGGCGCCAGCCACCGTGTCGGCGTTGATGTTGTAGGTCTCGCCCTTGGGCCCAACCCCGATCGGTGCGATCACCGGAATGATCTCCGACTTCATCATGGTGTAGAGCACTTCGGGATTGATGCTTTGCGGTTCACCGACAAAGCCCAGATCCTGAATAATAGCCTCGCCGGTGACGGCATCTATCTTGGCCAGTTCCAGCTTCCGGGCTATCACCAGATTTCCGTCCTTGCCGGAGAGTCCTACCGCCCGCCCGCCTGCGGCGTTGATCGACGTAACGATTTGCTTATTGATCGAGCCTGTCAGCACCATTTCGACCACATCCACCGCCGCTTGATCGGTGACCCTCAGTCCATCAACGAAACTCGAGTGGATATCGAGTTTTTTCAACATCGCGCCGATCTGAGGGCCGCCGCCATGAACCACCACCGGATCGATTCCGGTCTGTTTCATCAGCACGATGTCCTGGCTGAAATCGTCGGTGCCTGTGCCGGTCATGGCGTTGCCGCCATACTTCACCACGATGGTCTTTTGGTCGTATTTGAGAATGAATGGCAGGGCTTCGACAAGCACGCGGCCGGTCTGGCGCCAGCGCGCCATCAGCCGCAGATTTTTTTCTTCGCCTTCGTCCGCCATCTCAGCATAAGCCCGGGAAATCGGGGCCTTATACGCGGGAGCGCGCCAGTCGCCAATAGTTGGCAGCTGGCGCGCTATTTTTTGCCCTATCTGTCCACCGGCGTGGGCAAGTCCGCAGGATGACATCATTTGCCGTGCGGGTAAGAAAGCCTGAACCAATACGCTAAACGAGTTTCACGATACTCTGGCGCAATTCGTTCAGCCCGCTGCCCGATTGGGCCGACGTCAGATGAATCTCTTGCAAGGCGGCGGTGTGTCTGGCGGCCTCCTTCGCCGTTTCGACCAATGTGGTTTGGCCCTCCAGAGGCCTAAGCTCATCGCCCTTGGTCAGGACCAGACCGTAAGAGACGGCGGCGCCGTCCAGCAATTCCATTACGGCCTGATCGCTTTCCATCACCCCGCGCCTGGCGTCGATCAGAAGCAGTACCCGCTTGAGGGAGGCGCGGCCGCTAAGATAGGCAAATATCAGGCTCTGCCATTCGGCCGCCAATTGCTTGGAAGCTTTGGCGTAACCATAGCCGGGCAGGTCCACCAGGATCAGCTTCTTCCCAAGATTAAAGAAATTGATCTCGCGGGTGCGGCCGGGCGTCTGGCTAACGCGGGCCAATGTTTTCCTGCCCGTGAGCGCGTTGATAAGGCTCGACTTGCCGACATTGGAGCGGCCTACGAAGGCCAATTCTGGCAGGCTTTCCGGCGGCAGGGTCCTGATATTGCCTGTGCCCCAGAAGAAATCGCAGGACCCGGCGAACAATTTGCGCGCGAATTCCTCATCCGCGCCCATCATATCCGCCCCCGCCAACTCAATCCGCCCGGCTCAAATTCAAATTCTCAAACAGATGCACCTTCACGCCTTCGCGCCGCATGATCACATATTGCTGCGTCACCGAAAGAAGATTGTTCCAAGTGTAATAGATCACCAGTCCCGCCGGGAAGGTGGCGAACATGAAAGTGAAGATGATGGGCATGAAAGTGAACATCTTGGCCTGCACCGGATCGGTCGGTGCGGGGTTGAGCTTAGTCTGAATGAATTGGGTGATGCCCATCAGGATCGGCCAGATGCCGATGGACAGATAGACCGGCATGAAAGCCGGAATGTGATAAGGCAATAGCCCGAACAGATTGAGGATCGAGGTGGGATCCGGCGCCGACAAGTCGTGAATCCAGCCCAAGAACGGCGCCTGGCGCATCTCGATGGTGACATAGAGCACCTTGTAAAGCGAGAAGAACACCGGAATCTGGATCAGCATCGGGAGGCATCCGGCAAGCGGATTGACCTTCTCGCGCTTATACAACTCCATCATCTCCTGCTGCTGGCGCTGCGGATCCTCCTTGTGCCGCTTGCGGATCTCTTCCATCAGCGGTTGCACCTTCTTCATCTTGCTCATTGATTTGAACGAAGCATTGGCGAGCGGGAAGAACAGGGTCTTCACCACGACCGTGAGCATCAGAATGGCGAGGCCGAAATTGCCGATGAATTTATAGAAAAGATCGAGCAGCCAGAATAAAGGCTGGGTCAGGAACCAGAACCAGCCCCAATCGACCGCATTGTCGAACCGGGCGATGCCTTGCGACGTCTCATAGCCGCGCAAAATGTCCACCACCTTGGCTCCCGCGAAAAGGCGATGGGTGACTTCCGCCTTGCCACCGGGCGCGATTGTGAGCGCGGGCAAACGGTAGTTGGCCTGATAAGCCTTGACGTCGCCGGGCGTGGTCGAACCCAGATAGGCGGCGTTGAAGACCTCATTCTGGGGTGGGATGACCGCCGCCATCCAATATTTATCGGTGACGCCAACCCAACCTCCGGTGGAGGAGAAGGTCTTGGGCGGTGTCCCTTCGTCCTTGAAATCGCTGTAATCAGCGTCGCTCTCGCTGCCGTTAGCGACGCCGACAAAGCCCTGATGCAATACCCAACTGGTCTGCTCCTTGGGCACACCCTCGCGCGCGACATAGGCGAAGGGATAAAGCGTCTGTGCGCTGCCGGCATCGTTGGTCACGCTGTCGGTGACAGTGAACATATATTGGTCGTCGACCGAAATGACGCGCGTGAAGACGAGGCCATGACCATTGTCCCAGGTCAGCGTCACCGGATGGCCAGGCGAGAGCGCGCCGCTTCCTTCCTGCTTCCATAGGCTCTGGTCGGACGGCATATCGGCGCCACCAACCCAGCCGAACTCCGCATAATAAGGATAATCGGTGCTCTTGGGCGCCAAGAGCACGATCTCCGGGCTCTTGGGATCGGTGGTCTCGCGGTATTTCTTAAGTCTCAGATCGTCGAACTTGGCGCCCTTGAGCGCTATCGAGCCGTCCAGCAAGGGGCTGTCGATCGCCACGCGGGGGCCCGCCGCTTTGAGAGCTGCGTCGCGGCTCATATGGGTGGACGAAACGGCCATCCCCGGCACATTGGCCGCCGGCTCCCCTGGTTGCGGCTGTGTTTTCGGCTGATGGGCCAGAGCCGCCTGATGCGCCTGCTGGGCCTTCATCTCGGGACGAACCACAAAAAATTGCCAGGCGAAGATCACCAGCGCCGAAAGCGCGATGGCGAGAAACATGTTGTTGCGATTGTTGTTCATGGCCTGGGATGCTTGCAAAGAGGAACGGGATCGAGGCCCGACGAACCGCCGAGCCAGGAAACGGGATGGCAGCGCGAGAGCCGCCGTGCTGCCAGAAAAAGGCCTCGGGCGGGGCCGTGGACCTTGATCGCCTCCAGCGCATTGGCCGAGCAGCTGGGTTGGAACCGGCACGAGGGCGGGGCCAGTGGCGAGATGAAGTGGCGATAAAAATGGATCGGCGCGCATAACAGGCCGGTCACGAAGCGCGTCAGGACTGTTCTCATGGTCTCAAACGGACTCATCATCAAAGAGCCGGTGCATCCAGCTTACGGTGCGCCGCTCGTGCCGCCTCGGCGATGTCACCTTTCAGGGCCGCGAAATCACGGGTCAGAATGCCCGCGCGGGCGACCAGAACATAGTCATGGCCAGGCCGCCCTGAAAGGGGAAGTAGCGCATATGCCGCGGCCCGAAGCCGCCTTTTCGCACGGTTGCGGGCGACCGCATTCCCAATCTTTTTGCTGGCCGTGAAACCCAGTCTAAGCGTCTCCGGTTCGCGGGCCAGGTCGGGCGTGGGCGCAATTTCCAGCGTCACCACGCCGGAAACCCGGCGCAAGCAACGTGAAGCCGCTAGAAAATCGGCGCGCTTCCTCAAGCGGGCGATGCGCAGTCCTTTGACCTCAGGCCGAAAGTTTCTTGCGGCCATGGCCGCGGCGGCGGGCCAGGACCCTACGGCCGCCGGCTGTGGCCATTCGCGAGCGGAAGCCGTGACGGCGCTTGCGCACGATTTTGCTCGGCTGATAGGTGCGCTTCATGGGGCGTTCCTTGGCGAAAAGAGCGCGGGTTCTATGGCTCCAGGCCAGCCCTGTCAACCACCGTCAGATGCGTCTGCGCAATAAAATTACAAGCTCAAAAGTTCGTATTTAGCTTACAAGAACCCATCCATGTCGTGGAACCCTTCGACCTACCTAACTTTTGCCGAACAGCGGACCAGGCCGGCGGCCGAACTTCTGTCCAGGATCCGGGCCGAGAATCCGGCGCGGGTGATCGATCTGGGCTGCGGCCCAGGCAACTCCACTGCCCTTCTGGCTGCCCGCTGGCCCAAAACCTATTTGGAAGGTTTGGACAATTCGCCGGCCATGCTGGCCGAGGCCAGCGCCAGCGGCGTCACCGCTACTTGGGTGGAGGCCGATCTGGCGGAATGGGCCCCCGCTCAGCCTTATGATGTGATTTTTTCCAACGCCACGCTGCAATGGCTCCCAGGGCAGGACAGGCTGTTGCCGCGCCTGATCAGCTTCGTGAAAGCAGGCGGCACGTTCGCCTTTCAGGTGCCGGTCAATTTCGACGCGCCGTCCCATCGCCTGATGCGAGAAACCGCGCAGGATCCGCGCTGGCGCGAAAGACTTTCCACCGTGCGCGAGATCGAACGTGGCAGGGCGAAGGATTATTACGCCCTCCTCAAGCCGCACGCTCCCTCTCTCGACATATGGCAAACCAAATATCTGCAGGTGATGGAAGGCGAAGATGCGGTCTATCGCTGGGTCTCCGGCACGGGCCTTCGACCGTTCCTGGATGCGCTTGTGGGCGAACAACGTGACGCGTTTATCGCGCTCTACAAGGCGAAATTAAATCAAGCCTATCCACGCCGCGCCGATGGCAGCACGCTTTTTCCCTTCGAGCGTTTGTTCGTGGTCGCTGAAAAATAAATATCCACTGCCGCTCGCCTAAGCTGGTTAGTCGCGCGAAACGGCTCACCGAACCGTTTCGCCCGCATTTCAGCGATCGCTCCTCACCGTACGAAGACGCGGACTTCGCTGGCGGCCGCTGCGGGGTCGGTCGAAGACGCCACAGTCACCCTCGAGGCCGGCACGCCCATATCGGTCATCGAGCGCACCACCTCCTGGGCATGGCGGCGGGCCGTAGTCTGGGCGATCTGCACCGAAGCGGCATTGCCGCGAGTCGGCGAAACCGCCACCACTTGGAAACTCGCGTTGGGCCGGGCCTGCAACGCCTGGTTCAAGGAGGCGTAGAGAATCTGCTGATAATCCACATTCGGCCGGTCGAAGCGGACCACGACCAGCGGCGTGCCGGCAGATGAAAGCTGGAGCGTGCCATTGGCGACAGCAGCGGGAAGGCCAGGAGTGCCGCCATAGAGTTCGCCATTCTTGATGGCGCTGGCCAGCACGGTAAGGTTGGTCCGCTCATTGGCGACATAGGCGGTCTGGCGCTGTACGTCGCTCGATACTTCGCCAAGCAGCCGGTCGATCAGAACGATGGTCTGATTGGTTTCGTCTTCCAGGAGCGAAAGCTGGCGATGGTCTTCATCCACGGCGCCCGACACGTTGAATGTGGCCGAGATCTGGTCCAGCACGAAATGCGCGGTGGAAGAGTCTGACGCCACATCTGTGCCTAGCGCGCTCAACTGATTGATGTTGGCAGAGAGGCTGTCCAGCGAGGTCTGGGCGCTATTCCATTCGCTCACCAATTCGGGATTGCCCTTGGTGGTACCTACCTGGAGCCTGGTCGTGATGCGGGCCTTGGCATCCTGATAGGCGCCTGCGGCACCCGCTCCCCCATTCCTGAGATCGGCCAGGCGCTGCGCATTGGCGGCAAGTTTGCCCTCAATACCCGTCATCTGGCCTCTGAGGCTCTGGATTGTTTTGTTGACGGCGGTGCCTGTATCGGGGCCCTGCTCGATGGTGACGGGGGTGATGGTGGCGACCAGAGCGTTGTTGGCGGCTGCAGGCGCTTCGGCTGTGGGCGGAGCCGTCGCGGCACCAGCTGCTGCAGTTCCCTGCGCGCCGGGCGCCTGCGGAGCTGTTGCGGCCATCTCGGTGCCGCTGGTGCCGAACATTTCATCGATATCGGAACAGGCGGTCAGCCCTAGGCTCGCTGTCAGCATGCAGGCCAAGAAAAGGCCCGATTTGAGCCTCTGGTTGGCTAGATGTCCGCTCATTTTGCTCTCCGCTGCCGGCGCCCCTGCCCCTGACAAAGGAGGGCGGCACGCTACCCCAACCCGCTTGGCCGAAGGCCAAGATGCACTCATTGAGTCTTACCGGCCTGAGTCTTAACGGGGCCTATAGAATCGGACAAGTATCGACGAATGGATTTTGCCGTTTTACACAATCGACGTGAGGACTTGGCGGCAATACGCCGCGTGAGGGAAGCGATTCGCCAATAGAGCGGCGCGCCGCTCCGGCAGGCCCGGCGGATTTGCTTGCCTTTGGGAAGGCGCATCAATAGGTTCGCGGCCTTCGGCATTGGCCAAAGCGCCCGTAGCTCAGCTGGATAGAGCATCAGACTACGAATCTGAGGGTCGGACGTTCGAATCGTTCCGGGCGCGCCAATTTCCTATAAAATTCATATCGCTACGCGAACTGAGCTTCCGGGACGGGTTACAATCCTGGCTGCAAGAAGTCGCCGATCGAGCCTCTAGCTCGCTGATATTCCTGGATTTTCCAAACGAGAGTGAATCTGGGGCTCATTTCGCAGCCTGTTTCGCGGCACATCGAGCCATCAAGTTCTT
>DATFSP010000127.1:0-5320 GCA_035262545.1 Rhizomicrobium sp.
CCGAAAGGGTGGGAAATTTCTCGTTCGCGAAGAGACCGTGCAGCGCGTGCCCGAACTCGTGGAACATGGTTGTGACGTCGTCGAAAGTGAGCAGCGCGGGCTGGCCGGCCGCAGGCTTCTGGAAGTTCGCGACGTTGTAGACGACGGGCTTCGTGCCGAGCAGCCGCGACTGATTGACGAACACGCTCATCCAGGCGCCGCCCGATTTGTTGTCGCGCTTGAAATAATCGAAATATATCAGGCCCAGCGTGTTGCCGTTGAAGTCGGTGACTTCAAAGGCGCGGACGTCAGGTTGCCAGACGGGGATGTCCTTGCGTTCCTTGAAGGTGAGCCCGTAAAGCTTGTTCGCGGCATAGAACACACCGTTCTTGAGAACGTTGTCGAGTTCGAAATAGGGCTTCAGCTGATTCTCATTCAGATCATACTTGGCCTTGCGCACCTGCTCGGCATAATGATCCCAGTCCCACGGTTTCAGCTGGAATTGCGCACCGGACTTGTCGATCACGCTTTGCAATTCCTTAGCTTCGCGCTTTTCCTCGGTGGCGGTGGCGGGCACAAGACGGCCCAGAAAATTCTCTACTTTTTCAGGCGTGTCGGCCATCTGATCGAACAGGGTATAGGCGGCGAAATTTGGATAGCCGAGGAGCTTGGCCTTCCGGGCGCGGAGCTGTGCGATCTCCTCGATCGTGTCCCGCGTGTCGTTGGCGTCGCCTTTCTCAGTCGCAACCCAGCGCTGATTGAAGAGCTTCTCGCGCACATCGCGGTTGGTGAGTGAGAGAAGATCGGGCTGCAAAGTCGTGTTCTGGAGCGGGATGACCCATTTGCCCTTAAGCTTGCGTTCCTTCGCGTCATTGGCTGCATCCGCGATTTCGGCCGGACTCAAGCCAGCAAGGTCTTTCACATTATCCACAACCAGCGCGCCGGCTTTGGTGGCAGCTAGAAGTTGGTGTTCGAATTTGGTTTCAAGGCCGGATTCACGCGTGTTGATGGCACGTAATTCGGCCTTGTCTGTGGCCGATAACAGCGCGCCCGAATGGACGAATTGCTGATAATAGACTTTCACCAGCTGCAAGGCTTCAGGGCTCAGATGAAGCTGATCGCGCCGATCATAAATCGCCTTCACCCGGCCGAATAATTTGGGGTCCAGATAGATGGCGTCATGATGGGCAGTCAGGCGGGGCTCCTCCTTGACCTCCACCTTTTGCAGCGCGTCATCAGTATCAGCCGAAGTCAGATCGGAAAAAACGTCCGACACACGGTCGAGCATCTGGCCGGATTGTTCCAGCGCGACGATTGTATTGTCGAAAGTGGGCGGCGCGGGATTGGCGGCAATGGCGGCGACTTCGGCGCGCTGTTGCTTCATGCCCTGTTCCAGCGCCGGTTCGAAGTCGCTATCCTTAATATGGGCGAAGTCGGGGGCGTGATAAGGAAGCGTGCTGGGCTCCTTGAAGATGTCACCAGGCGCGGCCAGGGCAGAACCGGCAAAAACGACCGGCAAAGCCAAACTCCAAGCAACAAGCATCGCGCGCATCGTCATAACCTTAAAGACCCGCGCCTAAGCCTTGCCCGGTCCGGGTCGCAATTCAAGAGACGCCAATAATGGTTTCACTGAAGCCCGGCGATGGCTACACTCGCCCCATGGCGCACAATCATGCTCATTCCGGGGATCCGCATAGTCACGGTATCTGGACTCATGGCCATGTCTTCTTAGGTTATGGCCATGAGCGCTCGGAATCGCGCGCCAAACTTGCCGCGCTGGTTACCGCCCTTTTCATGCTGGTTGAGATCGTGGCGGGGCTTCTCTTCCACTCGATGGCCCTTCTGGCTGACGGCGTGCATATGGCAACCCATGTGGGGGCGCTGGGCCTGGCGGCCGGCGCATATTGGCTTGCCAGGCGCCACGCCGCCAACGCGCGCTTCAGCTTTGGCTCGGGCAAATTCGGCGACCTAGCAGCTTTTTCCAGCGCCATCGTGTTGGGCCTAACCGCCGTCGCGATCGCGGCCGAATCCATCTCCCGGCTGATCCATCCCGCCGTCGTAGCTTACGGCCAGGCCCTGCTAATCGCCTGTATCGGGCTTGGCGTCAATCTGGTGAGCGCGCTGATCCTGAAGGACGACCATTCCCACAATCACGACCACCGCCACGATAATGCCCACGCGCATCTGGATCACAGTCACGGCCATGGCGACAACAATATGCGCGCCGCCTATATCCATGTGCTGGCCGACGCCGGAACCAGCCTGCTTGCCATAATCGCGCTCGCCTGCGGCTATTATTTCGGACTTGGGTTCCTCGACCCCCTGGCAGCCTTGGTGGGTGCTTTTGTGATCGCATCATGGGCCTATGGCCTGATCCGCGACAGCGCCATGGTGCTTCTGGATGCCGATGCCGATCCCAAAATGTCTGGCGCGATCAAATCCACAATCGAACGGGACCTGGGCGCGCGAGTCGCCGATCTTCATCTTTGGCGGCTCGGCCCGGGCCATCAGGGCCTGATTGTCTCGCTGGTTTCCCCCGGCCCCACCACGGCAGAAGAGATCAAAGCGGCCTTGCGTGTCCACTACCCCGATCTTAGTCATGTCACCGTCGAAGTGGCGGTCTGCGCCGACTGCGCTTAAGCCGACGGATTCTCTCTCACCCAAAGATAGAGCCATGACGCGACACCCGCCGCGAACATCACACCGGCGGGCTGAATAATCATCGCGAGCATGACTTGCGCGACGGCAACAATCTTTGTCCCCACGACCGAGGCCATAATGGCCAGGACGCCGGATGCGACAGCGACAATCAAGGTTGCCAACACCAACGGCAAGATGGCGAGAAGAAGGGCGCGAACAAATAGCCAGAAATTGCCGTCCATTTGGCGCCAACTGGTTTGAAGTCTGTCCCGCCAATTGCTCGATGGCGCCTCGATAGCGACGGCCGGAAAAATCAAGGCAGACTTTATAGAAAAGACGAACACGCCAATGGCCAAGACCAGTATGAAAAAACTCAAGACAAGTCTGACGAAGAAGGTGAACATGCCGGCGACCGGGACGAGCAATCTGACACCATCAAACACGCTGGACAGCGCCAGGTTCAGTAACGCTAAGGCGCATAGCCACACAAAGAACATCCACTGATAATGCCGGTTGAAAGTAATAATCCCCGGCGTCACCTCGCCCTTGAGAATGAGACGATGCACCGCTACCGCTAATGGCGCGCTGATAGCGGCATTAAAGAAGGCGTGCGGAACGCTCAACCACAGACTGTCCTTATCAAAGCGTACCCTGCCGAGTAGGAAAATTAGGGCCACGATGCCGCTGGCCGCCGCTGCGCTAACCACCAGCGGCTTCATTTTGGCCCAAGCTTCACCGGCGCTGGCCTGCGCCTTATCGGCGAGCGCGGACCCGGTGGGCCGCGGCTCGGATGCCTCGCTCATCGGAACTCCCCGTTCCCGAAAGAACCTTCCACTTTGCAATAGTCGACGACAACAAAAAAGCCGCCTCGAAAGGCGGCTCTCAAAACTAGCCCTGGCTTTCTTCCCCCGCGCGGCGAAGCCAATGGTGGGGCAAGATGTCTTCCGAAAGTTTATCCCGAGGAAGACAGGTGGGGGCAAAAAAAACTACCGCGGAATCAACCCTTCGCGCTGCATGCGTTTCCTCTGCAGCTTGCGATAGCGGCGTACGGCTTCGGCCCGCTCGCGGGCGCGCTTCTCGGAGGGCTTCTCATAGGCGCCGCGCAGCTTCATCTCCCGGAAAATGCCTTCGCGCTGCATCTTCTTTTTCAGCGCCTTCAGGGCCTGGTCGATATTGTTGTCGCGGACGATGATCTGCAAAGAAAAGCTCCGTTTTCGAAGGCGGGGTTGATATCAGAAGGCTTTTCGCCTGTCTACCTGCTAAAATTAACGTTTCGCGGCTTTGACTGGATCCGTGGAATTCTAGCCTCAGTTATCCCGCAACCCGAACCGACGCGGACCTTTTGGCCTCTGACGTCCGCGCTTCCTTGCTCCTGGCAAGGAACTTAAATCCCCAGCGTATCGGCCACGCGATAATTGAGTTCAGCCCCCTAAATATCCATATTTCCCACCATGATCCTGAAAATCGCCCGCATGGGCCATCCCGTTTTGGGCCAGATTGCCGCCCCCGTTGCCGACCTCTGGACCCCGGAAATACGGCGTCTGGTCAATGACATGGTCGAAACCATGATGGACGCCAATGGTGCAGGCCTGGCCGCCCCCCAAGTCCACGTGCCCCTGCGGATCGTGGTGTTCCAGGCGCCAGGAGAACGCAGCGATCCCGGCCTGTCGGAGGCGGAACGCTATGACCATACCGCGCCGCTGACCGTCCTGATCAATCCTGAAATCGCCATCCTTTCCAGAGAGAAAGAGGGCGGCTGGGAAGGCTGCCTGTCTGTGCCCGGCCTTCGCGGCTGGGTCGAGAGGCCCGCCCATATCCGGTATCACGGTCTCACGCCCGATGGGCAGACCATCACACGGGAAGCGCGCGGTTTCCACGCCCGGGTGGTGCAGCATGAAGTGGACCATCTGGATGGTCGGCTCTATCCCAGCCGCATGGACGATCTTTCCAAGCTGATTTTCGAATCGGAAATCCGTCATTTCGCTTCGGCAGAATGACATGAGCGAGAAGTCCGCCCGGAAGAAGAAAACGAACCCATCCAGGGTCAGGAAGAGGAGTCAAAAGGTGAAGTCGGACGATGCTCTCAAGGACGCGGTGCTGAAAGCAGCATTGAAGGACGCGGCCTTTGATGGCTTCACCGAGGCGGTGCTGGCCAAGGCCTGCAAGGCGGCAGGCGCGGACAAGGTCCAACTGACACGGCTCTTTCCCGAAGGGCCTTCATCGCTGATCGCATATTTCTCAACGTCGCTGGATGCGGCAATGGAAAAAAGACTTTCGGCGATTGAACTAGGAAAGCTGAAGATCCGCGAGCGCATCAAGACCGCGATCCTCACGCGGCTTGAACTCATCGAACCCCATAAAGAAGCTGCGCGGCGCGCCGCCGCCGCGCTGACACTCCCCATGAATGCGGCGCTTGGCGCCAAATTGATCTACAACACCGTGGACACGATGTGGCGCGCTGCAGGCGACACCTCCACCGATTTCAATTTCTACACCAAGCGCGGCATCCTTGCCTGCGTCTATGGCTCTGTCCTGATGCGCTGGTTCTCCGATACCGGAGAAGATGGTGGCGCTACGGAAAGATTCCTCGATGCCCGCATCGAAAATGTGATGCAGTTCGAGAAATTCAAAGCCAAGGCGAGGGAAACGCTGTCTGGCTTCCCTGGCTTTGCGGCCTGGGTGAAACCGAAGGCGAACTAAA
>DATFSP010000128.1:0-2320 GCA_035262545.1 Rhizomicrobium sp.
TAAGCGCCCATTCGTCGGTGAGCGCGGCCTGGATCCGCGGCCAGGGGCACATATAGGTGCAGACCTGCTCGCGCATGAGCCCGCCAAGCGTATAGGTCGTGAAAGTGAGGCCCGCGATGGCGCCATAGACGCCCAGGCTTGCGCCGCCATGGATCAGCTGGTGCAAGAGCGTCGGTGCGTCGTTGTAATAGAAGACCCAGGCGCCGCCCGTGGCGACGGCAAACATCAACCAGATCGCGTGTTTCGTAACCCGCTTGGCCACCTTGCCCGCCGTCCAAGGTGCGGCGGCCAGACGGATACGTGCCGAGCGGTCGCCCTCGATACGGGTCTCCACCCAGATGAAGAGATCAGTCCAGACGGTCTGGGGACAGGAATAGCCGCACCACAGCCGCCCGAAAAGCGCATTTATCAGGAACAGCGAGACCGCCGAAATGATCAGCAGGCCGGTGATGTAAACGACTTCCTGCGGCCATATCTCGATGAAAAAGAAATATAAGCGTTCATGGGCAAAATCGACCAGCACCGCCTGGTTCGGCAGTGACGGTCCGCGATTCCAGCGGATCCAAGGCACCAGATAGTAGATCGTCAGTGTGATCGCCATCATCGCCCATTTCAGGTTGCGATAAAGGCCGCCGACCTCCTTGGGATAAATCGGAACGCGAGACTTGTAGAGCTTGCGATTGGCGGCGCTGTTGCTTGCCTTGGCGTCGGACCGAGCCACGCCCTCTGCTGCTTCAACCGCTGACTGACTGGGGTCACGCATTGTTATGACCGTACGGACGTTCATCACGGTTCCTATTCGCCGCCACCCAGGCTGTGCACATAGACCGCGAGCGACTTGATGGTTTCAGGGCTGAGCCGGCCGCCCCAGGTCGGCATCACTCCACCATGACCGCTCCAGATTTGATCGCGGATGTCTTCACGGGCCGATCCATAGAGCCATTCATTGTCGGTCAGGTTGGGCGCGCCATATTCACGGTTGCCCTTTCCTTGCGCTCCATGGCAGGCCGCGCAATTGTCCTGAAACAGGGGCGCGGCACGTTTCACAGCAGCGGAATTGGCTGGCCGGCCGGAAAGATGCACGACATATTCCGCCAGGTCATCGACTTGTTCGGGCTTCAGTATGGCGTCACGCCCGAAGGACGGCATCTGCGACTTGTGCGTATCGGCCGCGGTCGAGCGCACCCCCACGGTGATGGTGTGCTGAATGTCGGACAGCTTGCCGCCCCAAAGCCAGACATCGTCATTCAGGTTGGGATAGCCATGGCCGCCCTGCCCGCCGGAACCGTGACAGGGCGCGCAATTGTCTCCAAAAGCCGCCCTGCCTTCCGCCATCGCGAATTGCAGCAACTGCGGATCGGACTGAATCTGCGCGAGGGAGGCGTTCGAAAGCGCATGTTCGCGGGCGGCACGAGCGGCCTTCAGCGCCCCGACACTGGCCGTCACGTCATCGCGCTGCGAATGGTTGAGGATACCGTGTGTGTAGCTGCTGATCCCCGGCAAGGCCGGATAGAAGATCGCATAGCCGATCGCCCATACGATCGTCCCGATGAAGACGCCCAGCCACCAGCGTGGCATGGGCGTGTCGAGTTCCTTGATGCCGTCCCATTCATGGCCGGTCGTCTGGGTTCCCGAAATTTCATCGACTTCCTTCTTGGACATTATTCGTCCCCATCCTCGAGCGGAATGCGCGCCGCGCGCTGGAATCCGGCCTGGTTCTTGGGCCAGAGCGCATATGCGAACGCGACCGCGAACATGATGACGAAATAGACGGCGCCCCAGCTTTGCGCGAAGGCGAGCACGTCTTCATAAGCCCAGCGTTCCATTTCTATCTCCGGTTTTCGGGCGCGTTGGCGTGATAAGTCTTGAAGTCCACGAGCGTGCCCAGCATCTGCAGATAGGCGATCAGCGCATCGGCTTTGGTGATGTGGCCGGGATGGCCGGCGAAGTCGCGGACCTGGACATTGCCGTAACGCTTCTTGAAGGCGCTGACGCCATCGGCGTCGGGGTCATTCTGCGCCTCCAGGTCTTCTTTGGCGTGCGCGATCTGGTCGTCGGTATAGGGCACGCCAACGGCGCGATTGGCCTTCAGCATCGCCTGGATGTCGCGGTAATCCAGGTCGGTGTTTTCGAGGAACGCATAAGGCGGCATGATGCTTTCGGGCACAACCGATCGCGGATCGGTCAGGTGTTGGCGGTGCCATTCGTCGGAATATTTGCCGCCGACACGCGCCAGATCAGGACCGGTGCGCTCGGAGCCCCAGACAAAAGGATGATCATACATGCTTTCGGCCGCCAGACTGTAATGACCATAGCGCTC
>DATFSP010000129.1:0-7908 GCA_035262545.1 Rhizomicrobium sp.
ATCGATGATGGTCGCGAGTTTTGCCGTCACCGCCCCCGGATCCGCGCCGGGCTGAAGCAGCACATAGCCCCAGCCTTCGATATGCAGCCAGTTCACCTTCGCATCCAGTGAGGTGGGGTCGGCCTTGGAAGTATTGGGAATCAAGAGATCCGCCTTGATTTGCGTATTGTGCGGCAGGTCGCGAAGGATGCCCGTCACCGCCATCGGATATTGGCGCGCCTGGCAATTCTCGCCCTGCAAATCGCAATATTCGGCACTGATGGTGATAGTTTTCCCCAGCGCGGGCGCATCGCCGAAATATTTCCGCGCCAGCGTCTCGGACAGAACCGCAGAGTCGGGTTGGGCAAACACCGACGCCGGATTGCCAGCCGCGAGCGGCAGCCTGATCACTTGAAAGTAATTGGGATCGACGGAATCGATGGTCTCCGCGAACTGCTTTTTCCCAATAAAGACCGTCGCGCGGTTGCGGATGAAACGCGTTCTGGCTTTGACCTCCGGAATCTGGTCGAGCATCGCTTGCGGGACCAGGTAGGGCGTCTGGGTTCCGGGCATTGGCGCCTGGCCGGGCAGCGCGAATGTGTGCTCGACCCGGTAGAGATTTTCGCTGCCTGGAATCCAGCGATCGTATGAAAGCTGGTCGCGCACGAACAGGATGATGAAAATCGCGCAGGCCAGCCCCACCGTCAGCCCCGCGATATTGATGAAGCTGTAGAATTTGTGGCGGGCGAAGTTGCGGAGCGCGGTGATGAGGTAGTTTTGGAACATGGCAACCCCAAAGACGATCATCCGCCGATACGGTCGTGTGGCGAGCTTTTATGGAATTCAGCAAAAAGCGTACCAACCTTTATGCGGGATAAATCAATGGCTTATGAAATTGATCCCGAGAACAGTGTGCGTAGCCGTGCAGTAGGTGTCCGCATACGTACACCTAAAATGCTGGTTCAGACGCCGCGCTGGCCATCGTAGCGCGAATTCACCCCGAGCTATTGCATCGCGAGCGGAAGCCAAAATTGCAGCTTCATCCAGCTTATTTTCGTCCTCCAACACTCTCGGAACCTGCTTAATCTTGCGGCGTGTCTTGGTGGAGAAGCGAGGCCCGTAATGATGAGCCAGTCGGACTTGTCCAATGCAATCTCCGATTCCGCGGGACGACTCGGTCTTGGAGCTCGCACCGATCTCCATGAGCCTGGTTGGACATTCTGGGAATTACGCACGCTCAACCGACACCGGATGGTGGGATTTCTTAGCGATTATCGAAAGTCGACCGACACGCAGGATCTCGAAAGCGAAATTCGCAGCGCAGTTTCACGCGACTTCAAGCGGGCATGGTGGCGGGGATTCGCCTACGGCATTGTTGCCGAACTCCAAGTTATCTCCTGCAGCGCCAAAGACCTCGAAGGCCTGGTTGATATTTACGAGAGCCGCAAAGGCGTTTTGCAATGGGTGATCTTGATCGCCAGCGATGACCGGGCGGCTGTCGGGGTGCACACATGGATGGAAACATATCTCAGTCCCGTTTATCGCGATGTTCTTCAGACGCTCGCAATTGCGGGCTACCACCTGACAACAGCTGTCAGGCAAAAAGACGGCCTCTTAAACTTTCTGACTGGCGTCGCAGAGACGAGAGGCGTCGCCTTTTCGGAATTTCAGGGCAACGGACCGAACTAAGCCCCTTTATTTTCCGATGCCCCGGACATAGACGGCGAACACCGCCGAAGCGCCGCCGGCCCGCGGCCGACCCGCCATAACCTTGCAGTGCTCGTTGCAGGTTATTCTAGACAGAAGCGACCTAACCTGTAAACTGCTGTTTTACGGTTACACGACGCGCCATGGCCAAACTTTGCATGCATTGATTTCCGCCGCGAAGGAGAATTCGCATGAAACTGATGGTGATGGGACTAATCACTCTCGTGGTTGCCCAGGTCTTTTCACTTGAGTGTGGTGTGGCACAAGCGGCTGACACCAAGTCGTCTCTCATCCCCGCGCCGGCCGCTCAATATCTGATGGCAGATCGCAACGAGGAAATCGCGCTGGCCAGAAGCGCTGCGCCAGGTGCGATTTCAGGCGATGCCGACGTGCTGGTGCTGGGTGCGCACGGATATGAAACTGCGGTTAAGGGCCATAACGGGTTTAGCTGCTTCGTGGGACGGTCATGGATGCTCCTTTATGATGATCCGGAATTTCTGAATCCAAAGGTGCGTTTGCCGGCCTGTCTCAACCCCAGTGGAGCGCGCTGGCAGCTCCCGCTCTTGTTCAAAGCAACGGAACTGGCCGTCAAGCGTGTGCCCAAGAGCGAGATGTTCGATGCGCTCGCATCAGCATACCGCGACAAGGAATTGCCGCTGCCGGAGCCGGGGGCGATGTGCTATATGATGTCCAAGCAGCAATATTTCGGGCCAAAATACAAGAATGCCGACCCGCATTTGATGTTTTGGTTCGCGCAGACGGGCAAGATCGACTGGGGCGCCAACAAGCCACATGTGTCGGTCTACATGACGCAGGATGCGCCCGATCCAGTCAGCACTTTCGTGATACCCGCACTCACCTGGTCGGACGGCTCGCCCAATCTTGTGGATGGGCATTGATACGTCGGTCGCAGCCGGCCGCTTGGCGCACTTGGCCTCGTGACCGCTGAGTTTGCATCAAAGGCCGAGCCTGGCTGTTCCCCCTTGCCCCGCTAGGCCGACATTCTCCTTCGCGCTCTTCTGCCAAGTGAACATAAAGCGAACATCCCTATTAGGCCTGGTGAACAACTGGGCGGCGTTCGAAGACTTCGAGCCGTACAAATCTCGTAGAGGGGAATGCGCTCACCCAACGCGGCATATATTATGCGCTCCGGCGAGAAACAGGGGGCTCACAATGATTACCAGGAAGCACGCGATTATGGTGGCAGCTATTGGTCTGGCCGGTCTCACGATTTCAGGCGCGGCGTTTGCCAGCCATGGGCGCGTTGGCCTGTGGAGCGTCACGATTACGATGGGTGGGACAGCTCCGGCGATGCCAGACTTATCGAAGCTGCCGCCGGAGGTTGCCGCACGTATGAGAGCTATGGGCATGTCTACGAACGGTAATTCGATCACGACGCAACATTGCATGACCGCTCAGGAGGTGGCGACTGATACACCTCATATAGATTCAAACAATAGCGACGATTGCACCGTGTCAAACGTAATGCATCAGGGAAACGCGATGAGTGCCGACATGTCGTGCCGTGGCAATTTCAAAGGATCTGGTCATATGCAATTTACTTACGACTCTGATAGCCACTATGCGGGCCAGTTAACCATGACTGGAACCGTCAATGGCCAACCGATCAGCCGCGAGCAGAAATTCGATGGACACTGGCTGTCCGCAGATTGCAAGGGCATTACCCGTTGAATCGCACTACGAAATCGCTCGACCTTAGGTAAGGACAGGGCCCCTAGTCCAAAAAACCCGCTGGCGCGTCAGCGGGGTTTTTTGCCCGTTAACCAAGTCACACACTTTAAAGACAGTGCCGGCGCGTGTACAACTCTTGCGGGCTCTGCTTCTTCGAAGCGTACGGTTTGCGGACCCATCGTTGGGAGCCCTGCCGCGAAGGCAGCGGGGCTTTTTTTCCGATCGCAGAGCGGCCCCGGGTGATCATTCCCAATCCCGATGCGTCAAGCTTCCTTGAAGATGAACCGGCCGGATTTCGGGCCCGGCGGCGGAAGACATTGCACCGCAATCCCCTGACTGTGATGACGAATCACGCGAACCTTGGTGTCCCCGACCGTCACACGCGAACCAACGCGCGGGCGTTCAGAAATGCGCAATGACATGCTTCGGCGCGAAGTATCGATG
The DNA here is from genome assembly GCA_035262545.1 of Rhizomicrobium sp. GTDB lineage: Bacteria > Pseudomonadota > Alphaproteobacteria > Micropepsales > Micropepsaceae > Rhizomicrobium. The sequence continues at coordinate 3,823 of DATFSP010000129.1, forward strand.
ATTTCGCAGGGGATCGCCGCCACCCCATCAGCCGTCCAGCAAACCGTTTCAATTGAAGTAGTGACCCGGACCTCTTTGCGCTCCGTGGTCTGAGCCAAGTCGAGGCCCCTCACATAATTCGCCAAGCCGCTCAGCAAACGAGAGATGGCTTCGTTATCGACGGTAAAGCGCACAGACATTTCGCTCTCGCTGCTCCGTACGACCTGCCCGTGGAAACGGCCGAATCCCCTGATGTAAAGATTCAACTTTTCTTCGTGTGCGATGGGTTTGCGGAGGCGCAAGCGGGCGCCTCCCTGGGACAAATCCAGAATTTGGCATTCTTGCGTGATGGCGGTGGCGAATATCGCACCTTCCAACGCGACGGGAACGCGCGCGAATTTCCGGTTGCCGTCCGGGCCCGACGAGGCGGCATCGATTTGACGCCTCGCGTCCGAAAACGCCATGTAACTGGCGGGGTACGCAGCGGAGAGCTGGGCGCTATCGGCGCCGCCTCCCATGCGCACGAAGCTTGCGACCCAGCTACCGTCCGGTTGCTGCTCGTTGGCGATGAGATGGCCCAGATATTCGATCGGCTGGCGATGGCGGACCGGCTTTGAAACATAGTGTTCCGATACAGCAGGTTTGCTCGGCAGCGATGTATTGGGACTAGGCTGCCACGGTTGCGCCCACTTCGCTGCCTTGTCGTTGGGCAGCACAGACCTGACACTAAGCCCCCTGTGTTGGAGTGGCGTGCCGAAAACTTTGGTTCGGATCGAACCGTAGGCGCTGCCTTTGCTTGTGCCGAAGCTCGCTCCGGGATTGATTTGAAACCTTGACCTCACCGAATGTCCTCCACGACTGCATCGCCAGAATTGTTTGCGGCGTAAAGGTGTGCCGACGAATTCATCGCAAATTTGTTCAAGCTCCATCAATACTAAGCTGCCGTGAACCTTAATGCGGGCGACGGCCGGCGCGGTTCGGTGTTTGGGTTAACCGTTCTTTCGGGCGATTTCCGCCAATCTTGCGCCTGTGACAGTGTCGCGAACGTGATCGGACCGCCGATTAGCCACTGGCATGGAGCACCAGGATGGGCGCGCCATCGAGCAATGCCGCCGTGGTGACGGAGCCGGCTGCGACCCATTTTTCGTGCAGAAGGTCGAAATAATCGCACTCGAGGTGGATTTCCGTATATGGCGGATCGGTGCACAGTCGCGCCAGCACGAGAAGGCGCGACGTGCCGTGCTGCCGGGAGAACGCCAAAAGATTTTCCGCTTCCGGCAGCAGCGGGCGATAATCGCCGCAAGCCCATAGAAGCGGATCGCGGCGGCGAAGGTCGAGCAAGCGAGCGATCAGGCTTTGCTTGCCGTTATTGCCAGCGGCAAGCGTCGCGGCGCGTTCGCTGAAATTCACGGCGCGACGATTGTCCGGATCGACCAGGCTGAGATCCTGGAACTCGCAACCTTGATAAAGGTCGGGAATGCCCGGAACCGTATTGCGCAAAACGATCTGGATGAGCGCATTTTCCTCGCTCTGGGTGCTCACGCGATTCAGCAAATCTTGAAGCCTCGCGCGGAACGGCGCGTGTTGCGGCGCCAGGATGAGCATGCGGGCAAAATCCCGGAAGGCACGCTCATAGGCGCCGTTGGGGGCGGTCCAATCGCTGCGCAGCTTGGCCTCGCGCAGATACTTCGTGCACCAGCCCAAGATTCGCCCGGCGAAGTGTTCGTCTGCCGCGCCTTCGGGCCAGGCGCCCAGCAAGGTCTGGTAAAGATGATAGGCGTCGGCGCGATCCACGTTTCCCGGGTCCGGAGCCGTGGCAATAAAATCTTCCCAGACGCCGGGCAGACGGCTCAGCACAGCCAGGCGCGCGCGCGTGTCCTCGCCTCTTTTGTGGTCATGGGTGGCCGTCGCCAGAAACGAGCGTGGGAGCGATCCCGCGCGCTCAGCCATGCGCGCATGAAAATCCGCGACGCTGATGCATGGAATTCGGGGATCGAAGCCCACATCGTTGCGGGATAGAAGCCTGCCGTAGCGATAAAAGGCAGTGTCTTCCACCGCCTTGGCCGCCACCGGCGCGGAAAGCTGCGAGAAGCGCCTGATCGCATCGATGGTGCAGGTATCGCCGTCACGCCGCGCGAACAAATCTTGGATCGCGCCAATGGCCGGCTTCAAATGCGGCAGGTCGCGCGCACTCTGGTCAAGAGCTTTCAAAAGAAAGGGCCCCGCCCCCGGCGAGTCGAATTTCCCGTTGGCGTAAGTGCGATAACATCGAAGCCGCTCTATCACGGCGATCTGGGCGGCATCGAGCGTCTCTTCATCGTGACCAAGCACCTTCTTCAAGGCCCGCGCCGCGGCCTTGCGCTGACTGGCAAATTTGGTGAGCAGCATTTGACGGCGGGCCACCTGTTCCTCGCCTTCGAAATCGAGGCCACGGCCGGATTGGCGCTGCCATAAATCCTCCAGCCTGCCATCCCGCGCGTGCAAAACCGCGGAGACTTCGTTCATGAAATCATAGCCGGTGGTACCGTCCACACTCCAATCGGCGGGCAAGGACTCGCCATCGGCCAGAATCTTTTCGACCAGGATCAGGCCGCCGGGCCTCAACCCATCGAGCCTTTGCCGCAGAAGGCGGCAATAGGCGGCGGGATCGGCAAGCCCGTCGATATGATCCACGCGAACGCCCTGGATCAGGCCTTCCGCATAGAGTGCAAGGATTTTTGCATGTGTCGCCTCGAACACGGGCTGGTCGTTGACATTCAATGCAGCGAGGTCGTTGATGTCGAAAAACCGCCGCCAATTGATGCGGGCATCGGCCTCGCGCCAATCGGTGAGCAGGAAATGCTGGCGCGCCAGAAGCGCTTCGGGATCGGCGTGGGGACCTTCTTGATCCTGCGGCCTGAGCGGAAACCGGTGATCGAAATAAGCAAAAGCCCATCCGCTTTCATCCCGCACCAGCCTGAGATCGCCTTTGGCAAACGCGTCCAGGGCGGGTGCGCCCAGAAACGGCGCCAGGATTTTTCCCTCCATCCCCGGGGCATCCCAATCTATGTCGAAATAATGAGCGAAGCGGCTTTCGCGTCCCTTCGCCAGAACATCGAGCCACCACCGATTGTCGGCCTTGCCTACCGCCATATGGTTGGGAACGATGTCCAGGATCACGCCAATGCCATGACTGGCGAGCGCCGCGCACATGCTTCGGAAATCCTCTTCGCCGCCAAGCTCGGGGTTGACGCGAGAATGATCGATCACGTCGTAGCCGTGTCGTGACCCCGCGCGGGCGCAAAGAATGGGCGAGCTATAGATATGGCTGACGCCGAGATCGGTGAAATAACGCGCATGCGCCATCGCTTCCCGAAAAGGGAAGTCCTTATGGAATTGAAGCCGGTATGTGGCCCGGATCATTGGCGCCTGGCGTTCAGGATTGCGGCGCGGCGTTTGGCGGCGCGACTTTGAAGCGGCTCTTTTTGCCTCAGCCTGCGCCGCCAGTTGGGATGCTCGTCGATGGTGCCCGGAATGTTGGGCTGCTCTTTCTCGCCCACGAAATCCTCGACCGGCAGCAGGGCAAGCGCACAGGACGCGCCGGCCAGGGCGCGGAATACACCGTCTATGAAAGGATCGGGCCTGGTCCGGCCGGGCAGGCTGCCCTGGACCGCGCCCGCGCCGCGCAACATGGTCCAGATATTTTTTTTCTCTTTCGCGCGCGCCAGTTTTTCCCGCGCCGGCTGTCTAGGCGGAAGTCCGATCCTGGCCCCCCATTCGATATCGCGCCCGCTCCACCATCCGGCGAGCGTGGGAAGGTCATGGGTGGTGGAGAATGCCACCCCCGCGGGGCCCCATCTGGCGGGCGGGATAAAGCGGCCCGTGTCATCGCGCTCGAACCAGAGAACACGCATTCCCGCCATGGACGCCTTGGTCAAATGCGCGCGAAATCCTTCCGGCACCGTGCCCAAATCCTCGGCTATCACCAGGGCCCGGTGCCGGTGCGACTCAAGCGAAAGCAGACCGAACAGCGCCGTCCGCGGATAGCGCAGATACACGCCTTCCTGCGCGCCTGCCCCGCGCGGTATCACCCAAAGCCGCGTCAGTCCCATCGCGTGGTCGAGGCGC
>DATFSP010000130.1:0-29376 GCA_035262545.1 Rhizomicrobium sp.
CTTTGTCCGAAAAAACCCTCAAATAGCCCAAGCGTTCCTCGCCTTGCCTTTGTTAAGCTTTTGCCCCTATTTCATGTGCCATGGACTTTCAGCTCAAAGATTTGCCTGCCAGCAAGGCTTCGGTTTCGCATCTGCGCCGCTTGGAGGCGGAGAGCATTCACATCATGCGCGAAGTCGCGGCCGAGTTCGCCCGCCCCGTGATGCTCTATTCCATTGGCAAGGATTCGTCGGTGATGCTGCATCTGGCGATGAAGGCTTTTTATCCTGCTAAGCCGCCCTTTCCCCTGATGCACGTCGACACGACGTGGAAATTCCGAGAGATGATCAAGTTCCGCGACGCCACCACCAAGCGCCTGGGACTTGAGCTGATTGTGCATGTGAATGAGGAAGGATTGAAGCGCGGTATCAACCCCTTCGATTCCGGTTCGGCGCTGCATACCCAGGTGATGAAGACCGAAGGCCTGAAGCAGGCATTGGACAAGTATGGATTCGACGCCGCATTCGGGGGCGCCCGTCGGGATGAAGAGAAAAGCCGCGCCAAGGAACGCATCTTTTCCTTCCGCGACCGGCATCACGGCTGGGATCCCAAAAACCAGCGTCCCGAGCTCTGGCGCGTCTACAACACGCGCATCAACAGCGGCGAGTCGATCCGCGTTTTTCCTCTTTCCAATTGGACCGAACTAGACATCTGGCAATATATCCTGGCCGAGAATATTCCCATTGTGCCGCTCTATTTCGCGGCCAGGCGGCCGGTGGTGGCGCGGGGAGGAACATTGATCATGTGCGATGACGAGCGCATGCGCCTGCTTCCCGACGAAAAGATCGAACAGCGGCTGGTGCGCTTCCGCACCTTGGGCTGTTATCCGCTTACAGGAGCGATCGAAAGCGAGGCCGATACATTGGAAGCCATCGTCAGTGAAATGTTCACGGCGCGGACCAGCGAAAGGCAGGGACGTTTGATCGACGGCGATGAAAAGGCCTCCATGGAGAAGAAAAAAAAGGAGGGTTATTTTTGACCGCCCGCCCAGAGCTTTCCCAATTCCTGGCCGCGCAGGAAAAAAAGACCCTGCTAAGGTTTCTTACTTGCGGCAGTGTCGATGATGGTAAATCCACCCTGATTGGCCGGCTGCTCTACGATACGAAGCTTCTGTTCGACGACACGCTTAAGGCTCTGGAAAGCGATTCCAGGAAATTCGGAACTACCGGAGACGACATCGATTTCGCGTTGCTCGTTGACGGTCTGGAAGCGGAGCGCGAACAGGGGATCACAATCGATGTCGCCTATCGTTTCTTCGCCACCGACAAGCGGAAATTCATCGTCGCTGACACGCCTGGTCATGAGCAATATACACGCAATATGGCGACGGGTGCCTCCAACTCGGATCTTGCCGTCATTCTGATCGACGCGCGAAAAGGCGTGCTCACTCAAACTCGACGGCACGCCTATATCGCGAGCCTTCTCGGCATACGCCATATCGCGCTGGCGGTGAACAAGATCGATCTCGTGGATTATTCGCAGAACGTCTTCGATCGGATAGTCGCCGATTTTACCTCCTTTGCGGAAAGGCTTGGCTTCGCCAGCCAGGTCGCGATACCGCTTTCCGCGCGTTATGGCGACAATGTCATCGCAATCAGTGGGCGGATGCCCTGGTACGCAGGCCAATCACTGCTTTCACATCTGGAAAGCGTGGACATCGACAGCGCGCTTGCCGGAAATCCGCTCCGCCTTCCGGTGCAGTGGGTCAACCGCCCGGACCAGGATTTTCGCGGCTTTGCCGGTACGCTGACGGCTGGCCGGGTGCGGCCCGGAGATGCCGTCGCGGTGGCCAAATCCGGTCGGCTTTCCAAGGTTGCCCGGATCGTCACTATGGATGGTGATCGCGAAGAAGCGGTCGCAGGCGATGCAGTCACGCTCACTTTGTCCGATGAGGTGGATATATCGCGGGGGGATATTCTTTGCGATCCGCACGCGCGCCCTGAAGTCTCGGACCAGTTTGCAGCGCATCTTCTCTGGATGGGAGAGGAGGAATTGTTGCCTGGCCGCCAATATCTGCTCAAGCTTGCAACCAGCACGGTCCCGGCAACCGTATCAAGTCTAAAGCATAAGGTGGACGTCAACACATTGGAACATCTGGCGAGCAAAACGCTGGCCCTCAATGAAGTTGGCTATTGCAATTTCTCTCTGTCACAGCCTCTGGCATTCGATGGGTACCGCGACAACCGCGACATGGGCGGCTTCATCCTGATCGATCGCTTCACCAATGCCACAGTGGGCGCGGGCATGATCGATTTTGGCCTGAGGCGCGCCACCAATGTCCATTGGCAGGCGTTGGACGTGAACAGAGAGGCACGCGCCGGTATGAAGGGCCAGAAGCCGGCCATCCTTTGGTTCACAGGCTTGTCGGGATCTGGAAAATCCACAATTGCCAATATGGTGGAGAAAGCCCTTACGGCGGACGGGCGCCATACTTATTTGCTCGACGGCGACAATATCCGCCACGGCCTCAATCGCGATCTCGGCTTCACCGATGTGGATCGGGTGGAGAATATCCGCAGGGTTGCCGAGACCGCCAAACTATTTCTGGATGCAGGGCTGATCGTGTTGGTGTCTTTCATATCGCCCTTCCGGTCCGAGCGGCGCATGGCGCGCGAACTCGTGGGCGCCGGCGAATTCATCGAAGTATTCGTGGATACGCCTTTGGAGGTTTGCATGACGCGCGATCCCAAGGGGCTTTATCAAAAGGCGCGCACGGGCGCTATCAAGAATTTCACCGGCATCGATTCACCTTATGAAGAACCAGAGCAGGCCGAAATCACGCTGAGGACTGTGGAGGCGTCCGCCGAGGCTGAAGCGGAGAGAATTCTGCGTTACCTCCGCCAAGGGCGCTATATCTGATCGAGCCGGTCAGACGCCGTAGAATTCCTTGTACCAGTCCACGAATTTCGGCACGCCGAGGCTCATCGGGGGTCGTGGGCTCAAAACCAAAGGGTCCCGCCGGCACAAAACCGGCTGCGCCGGTTACCAAGATCATCGGCTCACATCGCTCCGGCCGACGCTGACATAGCGAAAACCGGCCCGGACCATCTGCGCCGGCCGGTAGATGTTGCGCAAATCCACCATCAAGGGCGACTTCAGCGCCGCCTTCACCTTGCCAAGATCAAGCGCTCGGAATTCATTCCATTCGGTGAGGATCACCACGCCGTCGGCGCCTTCAAGCGCCTCATAGGCGTTGTCGCAAAAATCTACGGTTAGAAGCTTTGCGGCTTCCGTTCGGCCCTCGGGATCATAAGCGCGCACGATGGCGCCCGCCTGCTGGAGATAAGGTAGGATCACCAAACTGGGCGCGTCGCGCATGTCATCGGTGTTGGGTTTGAAGGTGAGGCCAAGCACAGCGACGGTTTTACCCTTCACGCCTCCAAAGGCCGCTTCAATCTTACCGGCCATCTCTTTTTTGCGCCCGTCATTGACGGCTACCACCGCTTCGACGATGCGGCTCGGCGCGCCCATCTCCCGCGCGGTCCGCACCAGGGCCAGGGTATCCTTGGGAAAGCAAGACCCGCCGAAACCGGGACCCGCGTGCAGGAATTTGCTGCCAATGCGGCCATCCAAACCGATGCCGCGGGCCACGTCCTGTACGTCGCCGCCCACTTTCTCGCACAGATCGGCCATCTCGTTGATGAAAGTAATCTTGGTCGCGAGGAAGGCATTGGCCGCATACTTGATCAGTTCGCTCGTTTCACGGCTGGTAAATAGGATAGGCGTCTCATTGATGTAGAGAGGGCGATAGACTTCGCGCATCACCTCGCGGGCACGCTCAGTATCGCAACCCACAACGACGCGGTCGGGGCGGCGGAAATCCTCGATCGCAGAGCCTTCGCGCAAGAATTCGGGATTGGAAGCCATGTCAAAGTCCCCTTTGACGCCCGCCTTGCGGATAATCTCTTGCACCTTGCGGCTGGTGCCCACGGGCACGGTGGATTTGGTCACCACCACCGTATAATTCATTAGCGCCTGAGCGATTTCTTCCGCTGCGGCGAATACATAGGAAAGATCGGCATGGCCATCGCCGCGCCGGCTGGGCGTTCCCACCGCGATAAACACGGCGTCAGCGTCCCGGACCGCATGCGTGATTTCGGTTTCGAAGGAGAGACGGCCGGCCTTGGTGTTGGCCGCGACGACTTCCTCCAATCCCGGTTCGAAAATGGGGATCGCGCCCTGTCTCAGATTCGCTACCTTCGCTGCGTCTTTATCGACACAAATGACGTGATGGCCGAATTCTGACAGACAGGCGCCTGAAACAAGCCCCACATAACCCGTCCCGATCATCGCGATGCGCATGACAAGCTCCGTAATGTATGCCCGTTCTCACCCGAAAAGGCGTTTGTATTCAAGGGTTCCAACTCTTGGCCCGGCGCAAATTTTCGGATCAGCTAACGAGCATGATTAAAATCCGCAACCTGGTATTCGAATATCCCACTGCCCGCGCGCTGGACGGCGTGAATCTGGACGTGGCCCCGGGGGCCATAACGGCTCTAGTGGGCCCCAACGGCGCGGGCAAGACTACGCTGCTCAGGCTGATGGCCGCGTTGGAGACGCCTTATGCGGGTTGCATCACCATTGGCGGCCTGGATACGCGGCTCGAGCCCCGCGCGGTGCACCAGAGGTTGGGATATTTGCCGGACTTTTTTGGCCTCTATGACGGGCTTTCAGTGCGGCGCTGCCTGATTTTTGCCGCCCGGGCCCATGGTCTTTCATCCGGTCAAGTGAATAAGGCTGTGATGGACGCTGCGCAAAATGTTGGGCTAGCTGGCCGCCTCGACCAGTCAGCGGGGACCTTGTCGCGGGGCTTGCGCCAGCGTCTCGCTATTGCGCAGGCGTTGGTGCATAGGCCTCGGCTGTTGCTCCTGGATGAACCGGCCGCGGGCCTTGATCCGCAAGCTCGGAGAGAACTCTCCCGCCTGCTTCTCTCTCTGCGTGACGGCGGCATGACATTGGTCGTGTCATCGCACATCCTTGCCGAGCTCGAAGACTATTCCGATCAGATGGTGATCATTGATCACGGCCGGGTTGCCGGTGGCTCAACGTTTAAGGGGACCCAGCTGCGTATCGCGCTCGCCGCGCCCGATGACCGGCTGAAGGATTTTCTTGCCGGTCAAAGCGGAATAGAGGTTTTCCAAGCCGATGCGTCAGGGGCGCGGGTGATCTGGCAAGGTGGCGTGGAAGGCCGGGCGGCGTTGCTTCAAGCCCTGGTCAGAGCCGGTTTTGCGGTGAGCGATTTCGGTGAGGACCGTCACGCGTTGGAAGAACTTTATTTCGCGCGCATCGACCGGGAGACAGAACATTGAACCCGGAATTTCAACGCAATCTTTGGCTGGAGCTCGCGCCGGCGCGGATCCTGCTGATGGCGGGATTTGTTTTTTGTGTGCTGGCAATATTTTCTGCGGCCCCACCCGCCCTTCCCGGCCCTGGCTTCGCCGCGACTGCGCTCTATTATTTTCTCGTGGTTTTGTGGGGCACGCGAAATGCAGCCCTGAGCGTCATCGTCGAAATTCGCGAGCGGACCTGGGATTTCCAGAAGCTGAACGCGATCCACCCTTTCGCCATGATGTGGGGCAAGCTGTTTGGCTCCACCAGCTTCGTCTGGTTTGGTGGAATTCTCTGCCTTCCCTTTATCATCTATCCGGTTTTGCAGAGCAGAGGGCCGTCTATGGCTGCCGCCGAGTTGGCGGTTCTGATCTTGCAAGGCGTGCTTGCGCAAAGCGTAAGCCTGTTGACCAGCCTCAATCTGATCCGCCGGCATCACAATAACTGGCGTCTGGACGCATTTCTCTGTCAGGTCACCGGCATCATCGCCGCGTTCGCTTTTGGATTTCGGGGCCTGTTATCGGCGAGCCCACAAAACCAAGCAGCGACTTTTTCCTGGTGGGACATGGCGTTGGACCCGCAGTCGTTCCAGTCTGTCTCCTTGGCGATCTTTACCGCCTGGGCGCTGGGTGGATGCTTGCGTGCAATGCGACTGGAGCTTCGGCTCTCGAACGGTCCCTTTGTTTGGCTCGCCTTCCTGGCATTTCTTGCTCTGTACGAAGCGGGTTTTGAATCCTGGTTGGCCCGCGCGATCCCCGGGGCTGATTTTGCGCGCCACGCGGGCGTGTTTCGTCTTGCCGCTGCCGGTATTTCGCTGGCGTCATCCGCCTACGGCATGGCCTTTCTAGAGCCCAAGGATCCGGTGCAATTCCGCTGGCTGATCGTGCAAATACGATCTGGGCGGATCGCCCGCGCGCTTCTGGCGCTCGATTGCTGGATGCTGTCCTTCAGCGCCACAATCCTTTGCACTTTGGCGTTGGCTTTCGCCTTTTGGCGCGATCCTCAATCGATCGGCGGCGTATCGGCTTCCGCGTTGATCTTGCCGCTGTTGGCAGCGTTGGGATTTTTTACCCGCGACATCGGATTCTTTGTGCTTTTTCGCACTTGGTCGCGCGAGCGGGGCGATTTTGCCGCCGCGGGGGTGTTGGTGGTTCTTTATATTGTCTTGCCGCGTATCGCCGGCCCCGCGCAAAGCCTGCTTCTGCCCCAACTGACCGCTCCCCTGATTGCATTTTCTGCTGCCTGGGCCGAAGCGGCGGCTTTATGGGCGTGGACCATTGTCCGCATCGAGCGCCGAACTGGCTGAATTAACTTCCGAACTGAACGGTGCCCAATCCTTGTTTTTCAAGCATGCGCCAAAAGGCCTTTCACCCGCTCGGCAATGGCAAGAGAAGCCGTAAGACCTGGGCTTTCAATCCCGAACAGATTGATCAATCCGGCGACGCCATGCATGGCGGGACCATCAATGCGGAAATCGGCATTGGGATTTTGCGGCCCGCCAATTTTTGGCCGCACGCCGGAATAGCCCGGCGCCAGCATCCCTGGAGTCACGTTCGGCCAATACTCGGCGATGCGCGGCGCGAAGATTTCAGTCAGTTGCGGCGACACGGAATAATCGATCGCCGCGGGGTCATGGATGGAGAGCCATTCAATATTGGGGCCAAAGCGACCCGCGTCAGCCATGTCGATGGTGAGATGCACGCCCAGGCCGCCCGGCTCGGGTACCGGATAAATCAGATGACGAAATGGATTTTTGGTCGTAAGTGTGACGTAATTGCCCTTGGCGAGATGGGTCTCGGGCACAAAGCGCGACTCCAACCCGTCAACCAAGCTCGCGATTTTGGGCGCCCAAAGACCGCCGCTATTGACCACGGTGTGAGCGTGCAGGGTGATACGGTCGGCGGCGCTCAGCACCGAGACGCAAAAACAATCCTTCTCGCGTGCAATCGCCGTTACTTTCGCATTGCGGGCGAGGCTTGCGCCGGCCACTTCCGCATCGCCCAGCAAGGCGAGCATGTAATGGTGACTGTCAACGATGCCGGTCGAAGGCGAAAACAGCCCTTCGTGAGCGGCGACCTCCGGCTCCAGCGCCAAGACTTCCGCCGTGGTCAAGGGCTTGAGGTCAGTCACCCCATTGCTGGCGGCACGCTGTTGGATGAGCTCCAACTGATGGCTTTGACCGGCATGAGTTGCCACGATGAGCTTGCCTAATTTTTTGAACGGGACGCCGTGGCTCTCGCAAAAAGCATAAAGCCGGTCGCGGCCTTCTACGCAGAGCTGCGCTTTGAGCGACCCTTTGGTATAATAAATGCCGGCATGTATCACTTCGCTGTTGCGGGCGCTGGTCTCCGCGCCAAAACGGTCGTTCTTTTCAAGAATTACTACTTCATGGCCGGCCAGCGCCAGGGCTCGCGCCACAGCCAGGCCCACTACACCCGCGCCGATCACCACGGCATCCGTCCGGAAAGAGTCGTTCATCCGGTCCTGAGATAGCGCACTGCCTCGTCGCGGCCAAACAGATAGAGCAGAACCCTGAGATTTTCTCCTCGCGCGCTTTTTAGATCTGGATCGCGCGCCAGGATCAGCCGCGCGTCATCATGGGCTGCCGTTAAAAGCTCGCCATGCCGGTAGGGATCTGCCAGTCGGAAGACTTCCATTCCGCTCTGGCGCCGCCCCAGCATTTCGCCGGGTCCCCTTAGCCTCAAATCCTGTTCGGCGATGATGAAGCCGTCATCGGTGTCGCGCATGGTTTGAAGGCGCGCCTTGGCGGTCTGACCTAGCGTGCCGTGATAGACCAGTAGGCAGGATGATTTCCCCGTCCCCCGACCCACGCGTCCCCGCAATTGATGAAGCTGCGCCAGTCCGAACCGTTCGGCGTGCTCGACCACTATGATGGTGGCTTCGGGCACATCTACGCCCACTTCGATCACGGTGGTGGCGACAAGAAGCCTCGTCTCGCCATCTTTGAAAGCGGTCATCGCTGCATCGCGTTCCGCCGCTTTCATCTGTCCATGGACCAGACCCACTTTGCTGCCTAGACTTTTCTTGAGCATGGCGGCACGCTCCTTGGCGGCAGCGAGGTCACTCAACTCCGACTCTTCGACCAGCGGGCAGACCCAATAGGCCCGTTGCCCCCGATCCAGTGCGGCCTTCAGGTGCTCAATCAAATCGTCGAGGCGCGCTGCGCTCATCACTCGCGTCTCCACGGGCTTGCGTCCTGGCGGCCGTCCCGTGATTCGCGAGACATCCATGTCGCCATAAGCGGTCAACGCCAGGGTCCGTGGAATCGGAGTCGCCGTCATCACCAGCACATCGGCGGGCCGGCCCTTGCCCTGAAGCCGCATGCGCTGATGCACCCCGAAGCGATGCTGTTCGTCGACCACCGCCAGTCCCAGGTCACGGAAACTGACATCCTCCGAAAAAATAGCGTGGGTGCCGATCAGGATGTCGATCTCTCCCGTAGCCAGGCGCGCCAAAGTCTCGGTCCGCTGGGGTCCCCGCTCGCGCCCGGTCAGGGCGGCTAGCCGCACCCCTGCCGCCTCGGCATAGGGCCCCAAGGAGGCCAGGTGCTGCCGGACCAGGAGTTCCGTGGGCGCCATCAGCGCCCCTTGAAAACCCGCTTCCACGGCGTCGAGAAGCGCCAGAAGCGCCACGACTGTCTTGCCCGACCCTACATCGCCCTGCAGCAGCCGAAGCATCCGCTTTTCGCCAGCCATATCAGCCTCGATCTCCGCCAGGGCTGCTTCTTGGCCCCCGGTCAGGGTGAAGGGCAGGGCAGCAATCGCCTTCGTCTTGAGCTTGCCCGCGCTCGCGACGCGCTGGCCGATCGGTGTCTTGAGCCGCGCCCGGATCAACAGCAGAGCCAGCTGATTGGCCAGCATCTCGTCATAGGCGAGCCGCCGGCGCGCGGACGTATCCGGCGAAAGGTCGGCCTCATGGGCCGGCGCATGCGCGACGCTCAGCGCCTCATTGAATGACGCGAAGCCCTGGCGTTTGAGGAATGTCGCATCTTGCCATTCGGGCATCCCCGGAACGCGTTCCAGCGCGCCGCGTACCGCTTTTGCCATGGCCTTTGCTGTAAGGCCCTCGGTCAAGCCATAGACCGCCTCATGGGGCGGTATAGACGCCGCATCCTCGGGCGCCACGACATGGTCGGGATGCGCCATCTGTAGCCGATCCTTGAAGCTTTCGATTCTGCCTGACACCAGCCGACGCGAACCGACGGGCAAAATTTGGTTCAGATATTTCGCATCGGCTCGGAAGAATACGAGATCCATTACCGCGCTATCGTCACTCACGCGAACCTTATAGGGCTGGCTCTTTACGCGGGCCGGCAGATGATCCAGTACCCCCACCTCCACGGTAGCAATGCGGCCTTGTTCGGCTGCGATCAATTTGGGCCGGTAGGACCGGTCGATCACGCCCACCGGCAAGTCGAACACCAGATCCGCGAGTCTCGGTCCCGCGACTTTGGAGATAAGTCTTTCCAGCTTGGGGCCTACGCCGGCAAGCGAACGGATATCGGCAAAGAGTGGGAACAGAATCGAAGGCCGCATGAGGCAAAAGATAATCGCCGCTGACCGTTGTTCTCAACGCGATCGGGGGTTATATGCGCCACATGGATGGTAGCGAGAAGGGTGGCTCTTCGGAGAACCGCCGCAAAAGGCTTTTGTTTCGGGCCCAAAGGCGCGGTTTTAAGGAGGTTGATCTGATCTTTGGCGCATATGCCGAGGCCGCTTTGACGAGCCTGGATGGGCCGGGTCTGGACCAGTTCGAAGCGCTGCTCAAAGCACCCGATCAGGAAGTCTATGCCTGGCTCCGGGGCGCCGAACCGGTGCCCGCGGAATACGACAATCCGGTATTCGCCGGCCTGAAGGCAGTCTGCGGCCGCAAGGGATACACTTGGAAAGGTTAGACTATATTGCCAAGACTGGGGGTCGCCTCACTCTCTCTGGCGCGCCGTCCGGGTATGATGCGTGGCTGGCGGCCGAGGTTGCACGTCGCCGGGCAGGCCCGGTCCTGTTCGTAACTAGCGAGGAAGCCCAGGCCGAGGCTTTGGCCATAGCGGTTTCCTTCTTTGCGCCAGACTTGCAGCTTCTCACGTTCCCAGCCTGGGATTGTCTGCCCTATGACAGAGTTTCGCCCAAGCCCGACATCGAGAGCACCCGACTGGCCACTCTGGCTGCGCTGGCCAAAGGGATTGACGGTGCCGCTCTGATCGTGACTAGCGTGCCGGCGGTTCTCCAGCGTGTGCCGCCGCGGGCAGCAATCGCGGAAGCGAGTTTCAGCGCCCAAGTGGGTGATGAAGTGGATCGCGAAGCGCTCGTCGCCTTTCTGGCGGGCAATGGCTATGCACGGGCAGGGACGGTGCGCGATCCCGGAGATTTTGCACTGCGCGGCGGCATCGTGGATCTTTGGCCACCCGGCAGCGAGGAACCGCTCAGGCTGGATTTCTTCGGGGAGACACTGGAGGCGATCCGCACATTCGACGCCGCCAGCCAATTGTCGCATGACAGCGTCGAGGGGATCCGTCTTCTCCCGGCTAGCGAGGCCCCCCTCGACCAGAACGCCGTCAGCCGCTTCCGTGCCGGCTATGTCGCCGCCTTTGGGCCCTCAGGCGATGACCCGCTGTATGAAAGCGTGAGCGCCGGGCGCAAAGCGCAAGGCATGGAGCATTGGCTGCCGCTTTTCTATGAAGGGCTGGGCACCCTGTTTGATTACCTGCCGCGCCTACTGGTGATGCTGGGACATCAGGTAGAAGAAGCCAAATCGGCGCGGCTCGAATTGATCTCGGACTGTTACGACACGCGCGAGCAGTTCCGTCATCAGGACCCGGATGTCAGATCCTTCAAAGCGGCACCCTACAAGCCGCTCAAGCCCGAAGCGCTTTACCTCACGGACAGTGAATGGAAGGACGCGCTGGCGCACCATATCGTGCGCGATCTCACCCCCTTCCTCGCGCCCGAGAGCAAGACCAGCGTGGACGCGGGCGGTCGCCAGGGCCGGGATTTCGCGCCCGAACGCACCGGCGGCAGTCTCAATGTGTTCCAGGCGGCGGCCGATCAACTTTCGGCATTGCAAACCGCCGGCAAGCGCGTGGCGGTTGCGAGCTGGACCGAAGGTTCGGCCGAACGCATGGGCGGGGTTCTCTCCGATCATGGCATCACCGCGATCCGGCGTATCGCGGATTGGCCGGATGCCTTGAAGCTCGATCCGCGTGCGGTGGGTCTGGCGTGCCTGGGCATAGAGCGCGGTTTCGAGGCGCCCGACTTTGCCTTGATCAGCGAGCAGGACATTCTGGGCGACCGTATGGTGCGGGCGCAGGCGCGACATCGCCGCGCACAGAATTTTCTTTCAGAGGCGTCGGCACTCGCGCCCGGAGACCTGGTCACGCATATCGAGCATGGCGTGGGCCGCTATCTTGGGCTGAAACCCATCGAAGCGTTGGGCGCGCCGCATGACTGCCTGGAAATCCAGTATGACGGCGGCAAGCTGTTCCTGCCGGTGGAGAATATCGAACTTCTGACGCGCTACGGGTCGGAGGAGGGCGCGGTGCTCGATCGCCTAGGCGGGGCGGGATGGCAGCAGCGCAAGGCGCGCATGAAGGAGCGGGTGCGCGCCATCGCCGCCGAGTTGATCCGCGTCGCTGCTGCCAGAGAATTGAAATCGCTGCCGCCGGTCGAGCCGCCACATGGTCTCTATGACGAATTCTGTGCCCGCTTTCCCTATCAGGAAACCGAGGACCAGGAGAAAGCCATCGCCGAGGCTGTCGCCGACCTGGGACGTGGCCGACCGATGGACCGGTTGGTGTGTGGCGATGTGGGCTTTGGCAAGACCGAAGTGGCGTTGCGCGCGACATTCGTTGCCGCAATGGCCGGCGAGCAGGTGGCGGTCGTAGTGCCCACCACGCTACTCGCGCGTCAACATTATCGCGCTTTTGCCGAACGGTTCATGGGCTTTCCGGTCAAGGTTCGCCAGCTCTCGCGTTTCGTGGATGCCAAGGAAGCGCGCGAGACCAAAGAGGCGCTAACAGAAGGCGACGTGGATATCGTGGTGGGCACCCACGCGCTTCTCGCTGAAAGCATCAAGTTCAAACGTCTGGGCCTGGTGGTTGTGGATGAGGAACAGCATTTCGGCGTCGCTCATAAGGAGAGGCTTAAGAGCCTGAAAGCAGACGTCCATGTGCTGACGCTGACCGCGACGCCTATTCCGCGCACCCTGCAACTCGCTTTGTCGGGCGTGCGCGATCTCTCCCTGATCACCACGCCGCCGATCGACCGGTTGGCGGTTCGCACCTTCGTAACTCCATTCGATCCCTTGGTCGTGCGCGAAGCCCTGCTGCGCGAACATTACCGCGGCGGACAGAGTTTCTTTGTCGCTCCGCGCGTCGCCGATCTTAGGGAGACGGAAGTTTTCTTGAAGGCGACCGTGCCGGAAGTGAAGACTGCGGTGGCCCACGGCCAGATGAGCGCTCATCTCCTGGAGGAGGTGATGACCGCCTTCTACGAGCGCAAGATCGACGTGCTCGTCTCCACCAACATCGTAGAGTCTGGACTCGACATCCCCACCGCGAACACGATGATCGTGCAGCGGGCCGACATGTTCGGCCTTTCCCAGCTTTATCAGATCCGAGGCCGTATCGGCCGCTCGAAGGCGCGCGCCTATGCCTATCTCACCACGCCGCCCGACAAGAAGCTCACCGAAACGGCGACCAGGCGCCTGGAAGTGCTCCAATCGCTGGACCAACTGGGCGCCGGGTTTTCCGTCGCCAGCCATGACATGGACATCCGTGGCGCCGGCAATCTTCTGGGCGAGGAACAATCCGGCCATGTTCGCGAAGTGGGAATCGAGCTTTACCAAGAGATGCTGGAGGAGGCGGTCTCATCCTTGCGCGAAGGAACGGACGGCCCGGGCTACGAAGACCAATGGTCGCCATCCATCAATCTGGGCGCATCAGTTCTGATTCCGGAAACCTATGTGGCCGACCTCAATGTACGTATGTCGCTGTACCGCCGGCTTTCCGGCCTCACGACCCGTGCCGACATCGACGCCTTCGCGGCCGAATTGATCGACCGCTTCGGTCCCCTGCCAGAGGAGGTCAAGCATCTCTTCGAGATCGTGGCAATCAAGCAATTGGCGCTGGCGGCGGGGGTGGAGAAGATCGACGCCGGGCCCAAGGGCGGCACCATCGCGTTTCGCAACAATCAGTTTGCCAATCCCGCCGCCCTGATCCAGTTGATCCACCAGCATAGCGGCACCATGAAAGTCCGGCCCGATCAGAAGATCGTGGTGACCCGCGACTGGCCGGCCGCGGACGACCGTCTGAAAGGGGCAAAAGTGCTTCTCACGCAATTGGCGAAGCTCGCTGCGTGACAAGGCTTCATGCGGCCGGCGGTATTGGGTCCCGATCAGCCATCACAGGATCATGAGGCGCCCTGATCGTATTCGCGGGTTATCTCTTTACCGGTATGATCCGGCATCTGCCACACTGCGATTATGGTAATAACCGCACAGGCGGCGATATACGCGGCGATGGCGTAGCCCGAACGATACGCCGCAAACAGCGCGGTTGCGATCAGGGGCGCCGGGCCGCCGGCAACGATCGCAGCGAGTTGGTAGCCAAGCGATGCGCCGCTGTAGCGCAGCCGGGGCGTAAAGGCCTCGGCGATCAAAGCCGCCTGGGGGCCATATTGCATGCTAGTAGGGATCAGCGAGAGTGCGATGGCAAGAAATGCCGCCCAAGGCAGCATCGAATCCAGCATCCCGAAATAGATGAAACCGAAAATGCCCGTCGTCACGGCGCCGATCATGTACATTCTCCGCCGCCCTACTCGATCGGAAAGATGGCCGGACAGAGGAATGGCCACAAAGGCGATGAGGGCCGCTACCAGAACCGCGGCGAGCACGAAATTACGGGGCAGTTCAAGCGTTCCGGCGCCATAAGAAAAAACAAAGGCCGTGAAAATATAGAACGGCGCTTGTTCGGACATCCGCGCGAGCGCCGAGAGCAGAATCTCGCGGGGCTGTTTTTTTATGACTTCCAGGACGGGCGCACGTTCGATCCTGTGCTCCGCCATCAGTTTGCGGAAGGTGGGTGTCTCGAGGATTCCTAGCCGCACCCACAATCCCACGCCCACCAGCAGGATGCTGAGCATGAATGGCACGCGCCAGCCCCATATTAGGAAAGAGCTACCCGACAACCCACTAAAGGCGAGGACCGCGAGATTGGCGAGAAACAAACCGCACGGCACGCCGAATTGCGGCCAGGATGCGATCAGGCCGCGGCTTTTGTTGCGCGACCATTCCATGGCAATCAGCACTGAGCCGCCCCACTCGCCACCCACTCCAATGCCTTGGATCACGCGCAAGAGCGTCAGCAATACCGCGCCCCAGATCCCGATCATGGAGTAACCGGGGACCAACGAGATCATGAAGGTTGCCAGCCCCATGCAAAGAAGAGTCGCGATCAGTGTCGCCTTGCGGCCGACACGGTCGCCGTAATGACCGAAAATTGCGGCGCCGATGGGTCGGCTGAGAAAGCCGACAAAATAGGTCCCGAAGGACAGAAGCGTCGCCGTGAGGGCGTCGGTCTGGGGAAAGAATAATTTGCCGAACACCAGGCCTGCAGCGGTGCTGTAGAGGAAGAAATCATACCATTCGATGGTTGTGCCGATGGTGGAGGCGATGACGGCCTTGCGCAGCTCTGCTTCCGCAACCGTATTTGCCGCCACGGCACCGGCAT
The DNA here is from genome assembly GCA_035262545.1 of Rhizomicrobium sp. Taxonomy (GTDB): domain Bacteria; phylum Pseudomonadota; class Alphaproteobacteria; order Micropepsales; family Micropepsaceae; genus Rhizomicrobium. The sequence goes on from DATFSP010000130.1 coordinate 15,108, forward strand.
CTGTCATGCTCGCTTCCGCCAAGCCGCTTTCCCCTTGCTTTCCCGCCCGCCCGGTCATCTTCTTCGTTCCCTGTGAGCCGTTCAAGGCTTGAACCGCGGTGGCAAAGCCCCCGTTCATTTCCAGTTCAGGTGGCGCTTCTCCCGTGCTATGTCAGCGTTAATATCAAATTGGGGTAAAAATGAGCATCTCCGGGTCGTCGAAGGACAGCTATCTGCGCATCGCCACGGAGGAGGCCTACGCGCCGGCCGAGATGCTCAGGCTCTATCGCAAATTGATCGATGAGAAAGGAACCGACGATCCCGGCTTTCTCTCGCAATGGGCCTACTTCTTGGGCGACGCCCAGATGAATCAGGCCTTGGCCAAACGCTTCGTCGATATCGGCGAAGGCCGCATTCGCGATATGGATGCCACCGGGATCGCGCGGCAAATCGTTTCGCTCACCAGTCCGGGCGTGCAGATTTTCGACGCAGAAACAGGCACCGCCTTGGCCAGGTCGTTCAATGATGAACTGGCCGCGGCCATCGCCAGACATCCCGATCGGTTCTCGGGGCTTGCGGCGATCGCTCCGCAAAATCCGAAAGCGGCTGCCAAGGAACTGGAACGCGGCGTGACCAAGCTGGGCTTGAAGGGCGCGATCATCAATTCCACTACTCATGGCGAATATCTCGATGACCCCAAATTCTATGACATCCTGGCCGCCGCGGAGGCGCTGGATGTGCCGATTTATCTGCATCCGGCCACAGCACCCACCAGGATGATCGGGCCGATGCTCGAGAAGGGGTTGCAGGGTGCCTTTTTCGGTTTCGCGATCGAGACCAGCATTCACTTGATGCGCATGATCGTATCGGGTGTGTTCGACCGGTTCCCAAAATTGCAGGTGGTCGCGGGCCATGGCGGCGAGGGGCTACCCTATTGGCTGTGCCGCATGGACTTGTTCCAGCGCAACTACCGCGTCAACCAGCGCTATCCGCACATCTCAGCGCTGAAGCGCAAGATCAGCGAATATATCAAGGAGAATATCCCTGTCACTTCGTCGGGCATGGCCTGGGCGCCCGTCATCATGTTCATGCAAGAGGTCGTGGGCATGGATCGGGTGATGTACGCAATGGACTACCCCTATCAGTACGATATCGCCGAGGTGAAGGTGACCGACGAGATGCCGATCAGCGATGCGGACAAGAAGAAATTCTACCAGACCAACGCGGAACGCATCTTCAAGCTATAGCGAGTGCGACACGGCAACTGGCTAGATCACTTTACCCGGGTAAGTGTGTCAGCTTACCCAGGCGATTTAGTTGGTTGATATGTTGCAGGTCCGAGGTCGGACGGTGGTACAATTGGCAGGCCCCAACGCCATTCTGACCAGAAAAGCGGAGCTCACGATGCGACCCCGGACCTTTGTCGACCATGGCCTCTTCGTTGTTTCATTCACCGTCGCGCTTGGTATCGCCCCCACGATCATGCCTGCGAGCGCAGCCGAGATGCAGGCCCAGGCGAACGAGCCAGCGCCCGCCGGCACGAAACGGGCGCAAACACCTTCAGGCTTGGGACTGGAACGCACGACGGAAACGCGCCTCAGGATAACCTACACGTTGCCGGGCGCGGACTGGACGCGGTTTAAGACGATTCAGCTTCACCCGCTTTCCGTTCCGCCCGACGCGGCCGATGCTACGCCCACCAACGTCGGTGCGCGCGCGCGCGGGCGCTTCATCTTGGGCGACCGGGAAGTCTCGGCATTGCAAGATGCATTTGCACAGCAGGTACGCAGTGTGCTCGGTGCCGCAGGATATAACTTCGTCGATACGCCGCAAGCGGACACCTTGATCGTCGCGCCCCAAGTGACCGACATTAGGCTCACAGCGCCCCTCGAAACGAGGGGCGTGACGGGCCGCACGCGCAACTACACGCGCGGCTCGGGTTCGATCGCGTTGGCGGCGGTCTTCGCGGATGGCGGATCTGGCGAAGTTGTCGGCATCACCACCTCGCGCAGCCGTCCTGCAAACATCTGGCGCATCAACAACCGCGTGACCAATATGGCCGACGCGCGTGTTGCCTTCAATGAGTGGGCACGTGCGCTGAGGGATACGATCAGAGGCGGATCCAGCGGGCGATAAGGTCCAGGTCAGGGCACCCCGGTCATGGCTTCCGCACAAGAAGCAGTCTGTTAGAGGATGGGCAGCTGAATCTCTCTCTTCTGGATGACACGGTGGACGGGAGCGATGGTTCGGCGATGGCGCGATCTTCTCCTCAACCCACGGGGAATATCCATCTCGCCCTGGGCCCCGTACATCGGCTAGGGTGGTGGCTGGGAGGGGCGATTCAGCATGACGAACCGACTTACCCGCCGTGGCATGTTGGCCGGGAGCGCGGCCCTGATCCCTACACTGGCGCATGCGCAAGGAAAAGCTCAGCTGGGAACGCCGCGCTCGGTGATCAGCGAACCGCCGCGCGAATTCGGTCCCAGCGCGCAACCGTCCATTTCGCCCGATCCCGACGTGCTCAGAATCGATCCCAGCTTCAACAACTTCCTCATTGGCCAGGAAGTGGTCCATCGTGTGGCGACCGGCTTTCATTTCACCGAGGGCCCGGCCTGGTCAAGCGAGGGCCAATACGCGATCTTTAGCGACGTCAAGAACGATACGATCTACCGTTACATCTGGGAGAGCGGCCAAGTCACTGCCCTCCGCAAACCCTCCTTCAATTCCAACGGCAACAGTTTCGATTATCAGGGCCGCCAGCTTACGTGCCAGGATTTCTTCCGCCGCGTGGTGCGGTGGGAGGTCGATGGCTCGATGACGGTGCTGGCGGACAATTTCGAAGGCAAGCCTCTTAATTCGCCCAACGATCTGGCGCCGCATCCGGATGGCAGCGTCTGGTTCACCGATCCGGTCTATGGCGGCGTTTTGGCCGAAGGCCACCCTGACGAAGGCGAGGGGCCCAGCAATCCCGGCGGGTATCGCGATCCCCATATCGGCAATAACGGCGTAGGCCTGGTCGGCGGCATGCATCAAGTGCTGCCCGCCAATGTTTACCGCTGGGACCCCAGCGGAAAATTGGAGGTTGTGGTGCCATTCGAACCGGGTCTGGGACCCAATGGCATCTGCTTCTCGCCCGATGCGACCAAGATCTATCTGGTGCGCGGCAGCGGCCTGCACGTGGGCGATGTGCGTGGCAAGCAAGTGGCCAATTTAAGATCCTTCACCGATTGTATGGTAGACGGCATTCATTGCGGTCCTGACGGAATGCGCGCCGATCGGGCGGGGAACATCTGGTCGGGTTCGGCCGCGCCTTTGGGCTATGCGGGCGTAACCGTGTGGAACCCCGCTGGCAAGCTAATCGGCCGCATCCGCCTGCCTGAAGGCTGCGCCAATCTTTGCTTCGCCGGCCCCAAGCGCGACTTTCTTTTCATGGCCGCGACCCAGTCGATTTACATGCTTCGCGTGAATATCCAGGGAGCTTCACCCGGCTGATCTTAGAATAAGGGATACGCATGAAACTGCGATGGAGTGTCGTTTTCGCGCTTTGCGCTTTGTTCGCCGAGTTTCCCGCGGGGGCGCAGACCCTTCCCGGAGCCCAGACCTACTCGGATAATTGCCAGAGTTGCCATGGTAACACGCTTGCCGGCGGCGTGGGTCCCAGTCTGTTCGCGGCTGACATCCTTGCCGGTCATTCAGACGACGCGCTGAAAGAAATCATCAAGGCAGGTGTGGCCAATAGCGAGATGCCGTCCTTCGCCGGGCGTCTCAGCGACGATGAAGTCAGTCAGGTGATCGCCTACCTGCGCATCCGGGGCGGCCAACTTGCCGCCAGTCCGCCCTTCACGCCCAATCCCGACGGACAGGTGATCCTCAGCCAGAAGCAGAATTTCAAGATCGAAGTGGTCGTATCAGGTCTGAAAACCCCTTGGGGTGCAACTTTTCTCCCGGACGGGCGCATGCTGGTGACCGAGCGCACGGGTCCCTTGCGCATCGTCGAGGATGGCAAGCTTCTGCCCGATCCCGTGAACAACACTCCAAAGGTTTTCGTGCGCCAGGATGGCGGCATGCTGGACGTGGCCACGCATGACGGCTGGATTTATCTTTCCTATACGGAGGTCGAGCCGGGCATCACGCCCGCGCCCGGCAGCGATACCGCGCCCAATCCCGCACCACCCACCATGACGGTTCTGGTGCGCGGCCATATCCGGGATAATCAGTGGGTGGACAGTCAGGAGCTGTTCCGCGCACCATCATCGCTCTACACCACCACCAGCGATCATTACGGCTCGCGCTTTCTCTTCGACAACAAGGGCCATGTGTTTTTTTCCATTGGCGACCGGCACAACATGGTCAATGCACAAAGCCTGGCCACGCCGCTAGGCAAGATTCACCGCATCAACGAAGACGGCTCGATTCCGCGTGACAATCCTTTCGTAAGCCTGCCCGACGCAGTGCCGTCAATCTGGAGCCTTGGCCATCGCAACCCCGAAGGCCTGGCATTCAATCCGGTGACCGGCGACTTATGGGAATCCGAGCACGGCCCCACCGGCGGCGACGAGATCAATGTGATTGACAAGGGCCATAATTACGGATGGGGCCTGGCCTCGATGGGGTTGGAGCCAGGCATCCTGCGCCAAACCGCCCCCAACACCGATCCGCCTATCGCCTTCTACACGCCCGCCATCGCGCCCAGCGGCATCACCTTCTATAGCGGCAACCGCTATCCGGGATGGAAAAATGACCTGTTCGTCGGCGCGCTGGCTGGGCAGGAGTTGCTTCGATTGGAAACAAAGGGCCGCCAGATCGTCACCCAGGAGCCCTTGTTCAAGGAATTTGGCCGGGTGCGGGACGTGGTCGCCGGGCCGGACGGGTTGCTCTACGTCCTGCTGCAAAATCCTACCGGCGGCGGCACCGGTCTGCTGGTTTCGGCATCCACGGTGGGCATGGTGATCAAACTGGTGCCCCTTCCATGAGACATAGACTGAGTTCCGCCAAGGCTTTCGTCCTGCAGCTTTTCGTCGCCGCAGCGGCTACTCTTCCGGGAATGCCGGCCTCCGCGCAAAACATCACCAGTCAGGAATGGGGCGCCACGGACAAGGGCGAGCGGGTCGAACTTTTTACCCTCAAAGGCGCGCGCGGTCTTGAAGCGCGCATCACCAATTTTGGCGGCCGGGTGGTGGATCTCTATGTGCCCAATGCCCATGGCAGTAAGACCGATGTCGAGCTGGGCTTTGATGATTTCCAGTCCTATTACCGCAAGGACAATATTTACGGCGCCCTGGTCGGCCGTTATGTGGGACGCATCAGCCATGGCGGAAGTTTCCCGCTGGATGGAAAAACCTATCAGCTGCAAAAGACAGCCCCCGACGCCAAATATGTGATCCATGGAGGCACGGCCGCATTTTCGAACAAGGTCTGGACCGCGCAGATTAGCGATGGCGAGGAGCCGAGCCTGATCCTCACGCTCGATAGTCCCGACGGTGACGGCGGCTTTCCCGGTATGCTCAGGACCTCCGTCACCTACACGGTCACCAGGAATAATGAGTTGAAACTGGATTATCGTGCCTCGGCCGTCGGCGGGCCGACAATCGCCAATCTCACCAACCATTCTTATTTCGCGCTTCAAGGCGAAGGAAATGGCGACATCTCCGGTCAGACGATCCAGGTCTTTGCCGACAAATACACCCCGGCCGATGCCGACAATCTTCAGACTGGCCGGATTTTGCCGGTGGACGGAACCCCGCTCGATTTCCGTAAGCCCGCGCGTCTGGGTGACGTGCTGCACTCCAGCTTTCCGCAGATAGCTATGCGCCAAGGGCTGGACATCAATTTCGTGGTCAATGGTAAGCCCGGCATATTGCGTCCCGCCGCCAGGCTGAAAGATCCTTCCACCGGCATCGTGCTCGACGTCGCTACCACCCAGCCTTGTATTCTACTCTACAGCGACGGCATCGGTGACCGCACCATGACCGGCAAGGGCGGCAAGATCTATCGCACTTTTTATGCCATGAGCCTGGAGACCCAGAATTATCTGGATGCCGTCAATCATCCGGAGTTTCCCGCCACGCCTTCCACCATATTGGAGCCTGGCAACCCGTTGCATGAGGTGACGGTGTTCAAATTCAGCAATGGCTAGCGCGGTTTCCCGTGCCAGCCATCGCCGTCATAAGCTATGCCAAGTTAATCAGTACCGATCGTAATCCTGGTCGTAATCTCCGTTACGGTGCTCATAATATCCGTCGCGGTATCCCTGTTCATAGGCGCGCCGCGTCCAATAATCCTGATCGCGCGCGACATAGCCCGCTTCCGGCCTCAGGAAGCTGCCTGTGATGGTGACGTTGCTGCGTTGCGATGGCATGTCTGTCAGCTGAGAACCGTAGATCGGCACATCGTTGTAGGGGTATTCATATGCCAGCGCTGGAACGGCCAAAACCGAAAGCGCGAGCACGGACGGTACTAGGAACTTGATCTTCATTGGGTCCTCCATCACAAGAGCAAACGTTTCAGCGGTTGGGATGTTCAGGGAAGTTCCAGTCCGGAACGGGGCCGTTTTGTGGCGAAATTGAAAACGCGCGTCGGGCAATGACAAGTTACGACATCGGATTGGTACTGGGACGGCAATGCGGTGAATGCACCGTCTGTTGCACGGTGATGGCGATCGACAAGCCGGACATCCAGAAAGAGGCAGGCGTGACATGCCGCCATTGCGTTGGCGGCTGTGCAATTTATGAAACGCGCCCCTCCCTGTGCCGCGAGTATCATTGCGGCTGGCGGCAGTTGCCGATCCTGGGCGATGATTGGCGACCCGACAAATCGGGCGTCTATGTGGAAGTAGAGCCCATCGAAGGTGCCACCGGCCTCAGTCTGGTTTTGGTCGGCAACCCACTCAAGACCGTTCGGCAGCCCTGGTTCATCGATTTTGTCGCCATGGGGGTCAAAGGGAATGTACCATTGTCTTTGGGGATTCCGGGCCCAAGGGGGCATCAGGGCGCGTCGCTCATTCTCAACACGCAGGAAATGCTGGCGGCGGCGCGACAGTCGCGGGCGAAGGTGAAGGATTTGCTGGAGAAGGAATTGAAGCGTCTCAAGGCATATGACTTTCCCAGGCGCGTGATCGTCCATACCGGAAACAATGTGGGTGAGGATGTCTGAAAATCTCTTTTCCGCGTTCGCCAGTGCGATCCCCGATCCTGACCGGGTATTCCTCCTGCCCACTAATCGCGCAGAAATAAGTTTTCGCGAGGCGTTCGATTGCGCCGGCCGGTTTGCCCATTTGCTGGCAGCTCGCGGGGTGAAGCGTGGGGACCGGGTAGCGGTTCAGATCGAGAAGAGTCCGGAAGCGGTCTTTCTCTATTTTGCGTGCCTCAAGTTGGGCTCGATCTATGTCCCGTTCAATCCGGCCTATACCTCCGAGGAATTGTCTTATTTGCTGGCGGATGCCGAACCTTCGCTGCTCGTTTGCGCGCCAGGAAAAGAGGCATCCGCGCGATCCATATTTCCGCGGGGCTCGATTTTGACCCTGGGCGAAGACGGAAAGACCGGCTCTTTGATCGACGACGCCAGGGGCCTGCCAGCGGATTTTCCGGATGCGAAGATGGCAAGCGACGATCTTGCCGCAATTCTTTACACCTCGGGAACGACGGGCCGTTCCAAGGGCGCCATGCTCAGTCACAACAATCTTAAGTCGAACGCCCTGGCGTTGAAACAGCTTTGGCAATTCAGCGACAGGGACGTACTTCTGCATGCGCTACCGATTTTTCATACCCATGGGTTGTTTGTGGCAATCAATGTGGCCTTGGCCGCTTCGTCATCCATCGTCTTCCTGCCGAGATTTGACCTCGATCAGATTTTTCGACAGCTGTCCCGCGCTACCGTGTTGATGGGCGTGCCTACCTACTATGTCAGGCTTTTGGCCGATCCTAGGCTCGATCGGGCGGCCGTGCGCCATATGCGGCTGTTCATATCGGGCTCAGCGCCCTTGCCGGTTGAGATATTTGCGAAATGGCAGGAGCGCACAGGTTTCACCCTGCTCGAACGCTATGGGATGACAGAGACCAACATGAACGCGTCCAATCCCTATCTAGGCGCCCGTAAGCCTGGGACAGTTGGCCTTCCATTGCCAGGTACGGAGGTTCAGATCGTAGACGCTCAGGGCGACGCGGTGCCGGATGGGGAAGTGGGAATGATCCTGATTCGCGGCCCCAATGTGTTCAACGGCTATTGGCGCCAGCCCGACAAGACCCGGGCCGATCTTCGGGCCGACGGCTTTTTCATCTCCGGTGATTTGGGGCGCCGGGATTCCGACGGTTATATCTCGATTGTGGGCCGGGGCAAGGAACTGGTCATCACTGGTGGGCTGAATGTCTATCCGCGGGAAGTTGAAGCGTCCCTCAATGAGGTTCCGGGTGTTACCGACAGCGCCGTCTTCGGCTTGCCGCATCCCGACCTTGGCGAGGGCGTCACCGCCGCGGTCGTGGCGGAGGGGGGCATGACGGAGGCGCGCATACTGGCCTCGCTCGAGAACCGATTGGCGAAGTTCAAGCAGCCAAAACGGATATTGCTTGTAGGCGAAATCCCCAGAAACGCCATGGGGAAGGTTCAGAAGACTCTTCTCCAGAAGAAATATTCGGGCCTTTATATGGAGAGCAGATGACAGAAAAGGTCTATCAAGACGCCAAGTCGGCACTCGATGGCGTCACGTTCGACGGCATGACGATCATGTCCGGCGGTTTCGGCCTGTCCGGGATCGCGGAAAATCTGATCCAGGCTCTCCACCAGAGTGGCGTGCAGAATCTGACCGTAATTTCCAATAATTGCGGCGTGGATGGTTTCGGTCTCGGATTGCTTCTCGGCAGCGGTCAGATAAAAAAAATGATTTCTTCTTATGTGGGAGAGAACAAACTCTTCGAGCGCCTTTATTTATCTGGCGAGCTCGAACTCGAGCTCAATCCGCAAGGGACTTTGGCCGAGCGCATCAGGGCGGGCGGCGCGGGCATTCCGGCTTTCTATACCAAGACCGGCGTCGGCACGGTGGTGGCGGAAAAGAAGCCTATCGAGCAATTCGAAGGCGAAACCTATGTTCGGGAAACCTGGCTGCGTGCTGATCTGGCGATCGTGAAAGCGTGGCGGGGCGACCATGAAGGCAATCTCGTCTATCGCAAGACGGCGCGTAACTTCAATCCCAACATGGCCACAGCGGCCAAATTCACCGTCGCGGAAGTGGAGGAGTTGGTGCCCAATGGCGCACTCGAACCCGACCATATCCATACGCCGGGGATTTTCGTCAATCGTCTCATCCAGGGCGTGAACTACCAGAAACGCATCGAATATCGCACCACGCGGCCACGGCCTCAGAAGGGTGACGCTTAATGGCTTGGTCCCGCGAGCAGATGGCGGCACGCGCTGCGTGCGAATTGAAAGATGGCTATTACGTCAATCTAGGCATCGGCATCCCGACCCTTGTGGCCAATTACATTCCGGCGGGTATCCATGTGACATTGCAAAGCGAGAACGGCATGCTGGGCGTTGGCCCGTTTCCCTATGAGGGCGACGAGGATCCCGATCTTATCAATGCCGGCAAGCAAACCGTCACCACTCTGCCCACCTCCAGTTTCTTCTCCTCCGCAGACAGTTTCGCCATGATCCGCGGCGGGCATATCGACATGGCGGTTCTAGGCGGGATGGAAGTATCGGAAAGGGGCGATATTGCGAATTGGACCATTCCCGGCAAAATGGTGAAGGGCATGGGTGGAGCAATGGATCTTGTCGCTGGCGTCAAGCGCGTAATCGCGCTGATGGAGCACGCCAACAAGGAAGGCAAATCCAAGATCGTGAAGCGATGCACCCTACCGTTGACCGGCAGCAATTGCATCGACATGGTCATCACCGATCTTTGCGTCTTCGATGTCGACCGCCATCAAGGGCGGCTGCTGCTCAAGCAACTCGCACCGGGTGTGACTTTGGAGGAGGTTCGGGCGAAAACCGAAGGCGCTTTCACCGTGACGTAAAGGGCGATTGTTGGCGCTTTTGGGCGCGTGATCCGAACAGCACTCAGCCGTCACGATGGCACTCTGCGGGGGTGAGGCCAATAACCGAGACGATGGACTATACTTTGCCATCGACAATATGACGGACGCGGAACGCGCGGACAGAGAAATGTTCATGCATTATCAACCGCTTACCAAACAGATCGCGAGCACCGCCCGCCCACCATTGCCCGCCCCCCATTGTAAGGCGAGTTCCACGACATTACCTCCACCCGCGTCCCCCTACGGAGAGTGCGATGGACGAGCTTGCAGCAAAACTACGTTCCGTCATTCAGGTAACCAATGGTCAGCCTGTGTCCGATGGCGCCGGCGTTCGTATGACGCGGATGATTGGCACACCCAAGCTCAGGACATTCGACCCGTTCCTGATGCTGGATTTCTTTTCTTCCGAAGCGGCCAGCGATTATCAAGCCGGCTTTCCGAACCATCCGCATCGCGGTTTCGAAACCGTGACTTACATGCTGGCGGGACGGATGCGCCACAAGGACAATCACGGCCATGAAGGCGTGATTGAATCCGGAGGCATCCAGTGGATGACGGCCGGCCGCGGCGTGATCCATTCCGAAATGCCGGAACAGACGGATGGCCTTATGAAAGGCTTCCAACTCTGGGTAAACCTGCCAGCCAGGCTGAAAATGACCGAGCCTGCCTATTTCGAGTTTAACGGCGACGCGTTGCCCGTGGAGATGCGCGATGGCGCCATCGTCAAGATTCTGGCCGGAAAAACTTCCCGGGGCACGACCAGCCCGGTCGCCAGCACACACGCGGGCGTGCTGTATTTCGACGTCGACCTAAGTCCTGGAGCCTCCTTCAGGGAACCCGTGCCGGCAGAGAACGCGGCTGCTGTAGTCTTGTTCGAGGGCACTGCAACGATTGTGGGTCGGGAGCTCGCCAATCCGTCGGTGGCTGTTCTTGGTGAAGGTGACGCAGTCCAAGTCACTGCGGGGACGGGCGGCGCGCGCTTTCTTTTTCTCAGCGGCAGGCCGCTCCGCGAACCGGTCGCTTGGGCTGGTCCCTTTGTGATGAACAACGATACCCAGCTCCGGCAAGCTTTCGCCGATTATCAAGCGGGCCGCTTCTGATTGGTTGTGAATCCTCAGCCCGGCGGCACGGTCAGAGTAAAAGGCCAAACATAGGCTTGCAGCATGGCAAGCACGCCCACCCCGCAGCCGAGCAGGACCGACGCCCAAAACACGAAACGCAGGATCCGCGCCTCGCCGCCCTGCCAGCCCGTCGCGGCGACGGCCACGACGATGGATGAGATGCAGATAATTTTGCCCATCACGCCACCGGTAGAGTTGGAGCCTGCCATCAAGACGGACGACACCCCAAGCTGGTGCGATGTGATCATTTGCAGGCCGCCGAAGAGCGTGTTGGCTGCGGTGTCCGAACCGGTCGCGGCCACTCCCAGCCAGCCCAACATTGTCCCGAAGAAGGGATAGAAAAAACCAGTGCGAGCGAATGCCAGCCCCAATGTACCGTCCAGACCGGCGGCGCTTGTAACCGAGCCCAGCGCCAGCATCGCAGTGATGGTGAGGATCGGATATCTGACGATGTAACAGGTTTGGAGATAGTGCCGGATCAGGGAGAGTGGGGAGAAGCCCATTACTATACCGGCAATAATCGCTGCGACCAGGATACCCGTGCCCGCATAGCTCAGGAATGTGAATGGGAATGCCACGGCCAGGGGCGTGGGTTTCGGGAAAGCCGGTGGCATTTGCATGATCATCCTGTCCACGCCGGGCACGTGATAGACCGGCGAGAACAGCTGATTTACCAGGTGCTTAAACGTATCGGTGGCCCAAAAGGCCACGACCACGCAAAGGATCAGCCAGGGAATCCAGGCGCTGATCATCTGAGCCGTCGTGGGTGGAGTAGTCAGCGGAATAGCGGGTTTCACGTCGCTATGGGAATCATCGGCAATGCGCAGCCTCGCGTCGGTCATGACATGCTTTGGCTGCCAGACCCTGAGGAAAAGCACGATGCCGCCCAGGGCCGTTGCGCCCGCCACGACATCGACGATATAGGGATTGCTGTAGTTGGAGATGAGATAAGCCGGAATAGTAAAGCTCAACGACGCAACCAGAAGAGCCGGCCACACTTCCCACATCTTTTTCCAGCCGCAGAACATGTAGACCATCACAAAGGGGATAAGCAGCGAAAAGACCGACGATTGACGGCCGATGATCTGACTCAAGACAAGGGGATCAAGCCCTGTAACGGTCGAAAGCGCGGTAATTGGCGCCCCCAACGCGCCGAATGCCACAGTCGCGGTATCGGCCAGCAGCGAAAGTCCGGATGCCGCCAATGGTGAAAAGCCGAGACCTATGAGCATAGCCGCGCTTACCGCCACAGGCGTGCCGAATCCGGCCGCGCCCTCAAAGAAGGCGCCAAAGCAGAAGGCGATGATGATCAATTGCAGCCGCCGGTCGTTGGTGATGCGGCCCATCGAATATTGGAAAACGGCGAAATGCCCTTTTTCCACCGTCAGACGGTACAGGAAAATGACGTTGACGATGATCCAGCCGATCGGGAAAAAACCGGCGACGAAACCGTAAATCGTATCCTTTGCCGCCATGGCGGCGGGCATGCCGAAAGCGGAAATCCCCACGACGATGGTCGTGACCAGCGCGATCAAGGCCGCCCAATGCGACTTGATCTTGCCGCTGGCGATGAGCGCCAGCAGCAATGTGATTGGTAGCGCCGCAACAATCGTGGAAAGGACCACATTGTGAAACGGGTCGTAGATCTGGCTCCAGGTCCCCATCCGTCACCCCTCGCAGCTTGCGCAGGTCTTAAAGCAAAAACGCGTTTTCGCCAAAGGGCATGGGGCGGCCGCTCGCTAAGCGCCCGCTTCCTTGCTATTCCTTACGTTGCGGCAGCGTCGGCGGGTGCAGTGAGCCGAGCCCTTGGAGAGAACATTGGACACCGATGCGTATTCTGATCGCGTGCGACTCTTTCAAGGATGCATTACCTGCAGTCGAGGTCTGCCGAGCTATCGCCAAAGGGCTTCGTGGCAGCGGCAGGCCGGGACTCCAGGTGACAGAGATGCCGCTCTCCGACGGCGGGGAAGGCCTACTCCAGATTCTGCGCGGCACTTTATCCCTCACGCCAGTCAGCCGGACAGTGTCAGACCCGCTGTTCAGGCCGATACCGGCTGTGTACGGCATTTCAGCAGACGGTATGACGGCACTGGTGGAAATGGCCGAAGCATCGGGGCTTCAACGCCTCGCGATCGGCGAACGCGATCCGCTGTTGACTTCCACCTATGGCACGGGCGAACTCCTCGCTGATGCCGGGGCGCGTGGCGCCAGGCGCGTCCTGTTGGCGATTGGAGGCAGTGCCACGAACGACGCCGGCATCGGGGCGGCGGCGGCGCTGGGTTGGAGATTTCTAGATGCACAAGGAAAGATCGTTCGGCCCGTCGGCGGCGCCCTTCCGCACATCGAACGTATAGCCGCGCCTGCGGAATTGCCGTTCGAAGAGGTTAACGTCCTCTGTGATGTGACCAACCCACTCTTCGGCCCCCAGGGCGCGGCCTTCACTTACGGCCGGCAGAAAGGGGGCACGGATGGAAGCCTGATCCAATTGGATCAAGGCCTTCGCCACATCGCGGCTCTCGTGGAATGGCAGCTGAACCGGAAAGGTTTGGCGACAGTGCCGGGCGCAGGCGCAGCGGGAGGTTTCGGTTTTGGCGCGCTCGTCTTTATGAACGCGAACTTGAAGCGCGGGATCGACATGGTTCTCGATTTGGTCGGGTTCGAGGACGCGGCACGGGATGCCGACCTGATCATCACTGGAGAAGGCCGTCTTGATGATCAGAGCAGTCAAGGAAAAGTGATTCAGGGTGTTTGCAGCCATGCGAAAAAGGTCCCGGTTATCGCGCTGTGCGGAACCTTGTCCATCACCACCGATCAGGCAAAGGCCATTGGCCTGAAGGCCGCTTACTCAATCAATACGGTCCAGAGGCCATTGGCTGAAATGCTGGCGGCGACGGCGGCAAATCTGGAAAAAACCGCGGCGCTGCTCCCGGAGAAAGCGTGAAGTCAAGCGATATAGGCAACGCCTTCCACGATGCGGATGTCCCGCTCGGCGCCACTCCCAAGCGCGGCCAAGGCTTGGCGATAAGCCTCGCTTTCATAGGCGGCGATGGCTTTTTCCACGCTATCGAACTCGATCAGCACCGTGCGCTCGCTGACGCCGGCCTCATAGACCCTGGCCGCGCCTCCGCGTGCGAGAAACCG
>DATFSP010000131.1:0-2038 GCA_035262545.1 Rhizomicrobium sp.
AGCTCCATGCGGTCCTTCTTCGGACCCGACAGGGTCTGCTCATGACGGAAGATAACACCCGCGGAATACTCCTCAACCTGTCCGAGAGCGAGGAAACCCTTGCGCACCAGCCGTTCCCCCGTATCCGGTACGACGAACTCCTGAAAGTAGGCGAACATGCCGGGCTCGGCGTCGCGCGCCCAAACGCCGTTCGCGATCCACTCCTGCATGGTGCGCGTCGAGCGCGTGTAGACGTTCTCCGACTCATTGTCGTCAGGCTTGCGCTCGCCCAGAATCACGCGGACCAGATTATGCGGGCTGGCCGCCAGATACCTGCTCTGCATGGAGGGCGAGATCTTGTCGTAGGGCTGTGTTACCAGATTCTGAATCGGCCCGGCAGTGGGCGCATAGCGGTAGGGTTGGAAAGGGAATATTTTGGCCAAGTATTTAAGATAGCAGGACGTAGGGTGGGCCTCCGGCCTGCCCTTTTGGAGGTGAAAGTCTCACCCGGAAAAGGGCAGACCAGGAGGTCAACCCCACTTACTGCGGGCGCATCCAGATGTCCTCAAGCACGTTGACCGAGGATTGCAACACCTTATCGCCTACCGTCAATCGGACCATATACACGCCTGGATCGACCAGCGGAGCGACTGCGCCGAAACCACCGAACCCGCCACCACCGCCGCCGCGTGCGGCCACAAACGGGACACCGGTGATGGCGCCACGGCGACCACCGCCGCCCCCGCCACCACCGCCGCCGAATTGCGGGACGGCCTGCGCTTCGGCCGCCGGCGGCGGATTCGCCCCCGGCTGCGCTGCGCCGGCCGGCTGTTCTCCCTGCCCGCCACCGCGACCGCCGCGACCGCCTCCCGCGCCGGCGCCCGCTGGAACCGGACCGCGCATGCCCCATTGGAACCGGTTCATTCCCGCCTTGAGATCCACCTTCATCGTGCTGGCCACGTTCGTCCCTTGCAGGAATTCGAGCTGGGCTGCCCCCAGGTCCGACTTCGCCCAGATGTTGATCGCGGTGCCGCCCTGCGGGTTTTTGGCGACGAAATCCCGATTTCCCGAATGCCGCTGCGCCTGCGGATCGTTCTTCCATTGAATGGCGGGACGGGGGTCGAACAGCACCAGGTCCGTCTTGGGCGGCGCCTTCAACTGTTCGAGCGGCGTGATATCGTCCACGATCCAGATGCTCCGTCCATGCGTTGCGACGATCAGGTCACGGTCGCGCGGATGGATCAGGATGTCATCGACGCGCACGGTCGGCAGCCCGTGCATGAACTTCTTCCATTCTTTGCCGCCGTCCAGCGTGACGTATAAGCCGAACTCCGTGCCCACGAAGAGCAGGTTGGGATTATCGTAATCCTCGCGCACGGCGTTGATGTGGCCCTTCGCCGGCAGATTCCCCGCCACGCTGCTCCATGTCTTGCCGAAATCTATGGTCTTGAACAGGTACGGCTTCCAATCGTCGGTCTTGTGCGCGTCGATCGACACATACGCCGTACCGGGATCGAAGTGCGACGGCTCGATGCGCGAGATCAGCGCGTAACCACGCGGAGCCCCGTTGATGTTGCCGTAGACATTGGTGAACGTCTCCCCGCCATTCTGGCTGAGCTGGAGATTGCCGTCGTCGGTGCCGATCCAGATCACGCCCGGCCGCGACGGGCTCTCCCGCACCTGCGTGGACAGCGAGCTCGCCGAGTAGCCATCGTGCTTCTCCGCCATGGGCTTATCGCCCGCGACGTTCATGATCGGCATTTCGGGCGACCACCGGTTCACATTCTTCGAAAGATCCGTATAGCTCATCCACCAGCTATCGCCGCGGTTGTTCGATTTGAAGAAGAACTGCGAGGCCGTGTAAACCACGGATGGATTATGCGGCGAAATCTCAAACGGCGCGTTCCAGTAGAACCGGAAGGCATCGGGATTGGGAGGAGCGTTGATGATATTCGGCGGACCGCCACGTCCGCCGCGGCCGCCACCCGCGTTGAGACCGGGATCGGCCAGATCGGGCGCAGGAGGTGTTACGCCTGCGGGCGGATTGTTGGCGCGATTG
>DATFSP010000132.1:0-3461 GCA_035262545.1 Rhizomicrobium sp.
CTTGGTGGAACATTTCGACATTGTCGTGGTGGGCGGCGGCATCAACGGCTGTGGCATTGCCCGTGATGCTGTTGGCCGGGGTTTTTCCGTGTTGCTCGCCGAGCAAGATGATCTTGCATCCGGCACGTCTTCCTCGTCGACCAAACTGATCCATGGCGGCCTCCGCTACCTTGAATTCTACGACTTTGCCCTGGTGCGCGAATCGCTGAAGGAGCGCGAAGTTCTTTGGGCCATGGCGCCTCATATCATCTGGCCCCTGCGCTTTGTGCTGCCGGAAAGCGCGACCTCCCGGCCTGCCTGGCTGCTACGGCTGGGGCTATTCCTCTACGACCATCTTGGTGGCCGCGAGCGTCTGCCTCCGACACGTAGTCTGGATCTTAGGCGCGACCCTGCTGGGACCGCGCTCAAGCCGTCCATGACGCGGGGCTTTGAATATTCCGATTGCTGGGTGATGGATTCCCGTCTGGTCGTACTGAATGCGCGCGACGCGGCCGCGAGAGGCGCGCGCATTCATACCCATACCCAAGTCACGCATCTGACGCGCGAGTCGGGCGGTTTCACTGTGCGGCTGAAAGACCAACAGTCGGAGCGACTCTACGAAGTGGGCGCGAAGCTGGTGGTGAATGCCGCGGGCCCCTGGGTGGATCATGTATTGAATTGTGTGGTGGGCGAGCCGCCCCGCCGCCATGTTCGCCTGGTTCAAGGCAGCCACATCGTCGTGAATCGCCTTTACGATCACGATCTCTGCTACATCTTCCAGAGCCGTGACAGACGGGTGATTTTTGCCATTCCTTATGAAGGCGATTTTACCCTGATCGGCACCACTGACAGGGATTACGCCGGCGATCCGTCATTGGTGCGGGCGACTCAGGAGGAGATCGACTATCTTTGCGCTGCGGCCAGCGAATATTTCCGCCTGCCCGTCACGCGCGAGGCCGTCGTCTCAACCTATTCCGGAGTGCGGCCGCTTTACTACGACGGTGTGTCCAAGGCGCAAGAGGCGACCCGCGAATATGTGTTGAAGCTGGATGGCACGGCTGAAAGCGGCATGATTCTCAACGTGTTCGGCGGCAAGATCACAACCTATCGCCGTCTTGCTGAGAAGGCGATGGACAAAATCGAAAGCGTGTTGGGCCGGCGCGGTCGCGCCTGGACCAGGGGCGCAATACTTCCCGGCGGCGCGTTTCCCGTTGACGGCTTCGAGACGCTGGTGCAATCGCTGGAGAAACGCGCGCCCAAAATTTCGCCGTCTACCATCCGCCGCTTGGCGCACACCTACGGCACCGAAGCGGGTGCGATCTTGGCGGAGGGCGATCTGGGTCGCATATTCGGTGCCGATCTGGGGGAGCGCGAAGTGGCGTTCCTTGTCGGAAAGGAATGGGCGCGGTCGGCCGCCGATATTCTCTGGCGGCGAACCAAGTTGGGTTTGCGCTTTTCCGAGGCCGAGGAACAGGCGCTGGTGCATTATATCGAAGGCGCATTCGTGCGGGCGTGACGAGGGAATAATGTCGGATTTTGTTCTGGCCGTGGATCAAGGTACGACCTCCTCGCGCGCCATGCTGTTTGACTCGACTTACCAGGTGCGCGGGGCAGCGCAGCAGGAATTTCCGCAGATCTTTCCCCGTTCGGCATGGGTCGAGCATGATCCGGAAGCGATCTGGCAAAGCGTCATCTATACGGTGCGTGCCGCGCTGGTCGATGCCGAGTTGCCGGTGTCCGACATCGCCGCCATTGGCATCACCAATCAGCGCGAGACCGCCCTGATCTGGGATCGGAAAACCGGGCGGGCCATCCATAACGCCATTGTCTGGCAGGATCGCCGCACGGCCGAGCGATGCGAGCAGTTGCGCCGTGAAGGCGTGGAGGAGATGGTAACGGCCAGGACCGGGCTTTTGCTCGATCCTTACTTTACCGCCACCAAAATCCAATGGATGCTTGATCATATCGAAGGCGCTAGGATTCGGGCCGAGCGCGGTGAACTCGCATTCGGAACAGTGGACACGTTTCTTCTGTGGCGGCTCACCGGTGGCAAGGTCCATGCCACCGATCTCACCAACGCCTCGCGCACGCTGCTTTGCGATATCGAAAAAGGTCAATGGGACGATGATCTGCTCAAGCTGTTCGGCGTCCCGCGCGCGATGCTGCCCGAAATCAAGGAAAGCCGGGACGATTTTGGCGCGACCGATCCCTCCTTGTTCGGCGCCGCCATCCCAATTCGCGGCATCGCGGGCGACCAGCAAGCCGCGACCATGGGCCAGGCCTGTTTTTCGCCCGGCATGCTCAAATCCACCTACGGCACGGGCTGCTTTGCAGTCCTGAACACGGGAACAAAGCGCGTCGCGTCCGGCAAGCGGCTTCTCACCACCATCGCCTATCGACTTAATGGAAGAAGCGTCTTTGCGCTTGAGGGCTCTATCTTCGTGGCGGGCGCGGCGATCCAGTGGCTGCGCGACGGACTGCATTTGATTGCTCGCGCCGATGAGAGCGGCCCGCTCGCAGCCGCTGCGGATCCCGAACAGTCGGTCTATCTCGTGCCGGCCTTTACCGGCCTCGGCGCGCCCTGGTGGGACGCGCACGCCCGCGGTGCCCTATTCGGGCTGACCCGTAATACGGGACCGAAGGAAATCGCTCGGGCTGCGCTGGAAGCGGTCTGTTACCAGACGCTCGATCTTCTGGATGCCATGCGCGCCGATTGGCAGGGCGCATCGGATACGGTGCTTCGCGTGGACGGCGGCATGGTGGCGAATGACTGGCTGTTGCAGCGCCTGGCCGACATCCTGGACGCGCCGGTAGACCGGCCGGCCGTGCTGGAGACAACGGCCCTGGGAGCGGCGTGGCTGGCGGGCTCCGGGACAGGGGTCTGGCCCGGTGAAGAGGGCTTCGCAAAGGGCTGGCGGCGCGAAAGGCGTTTCGAGCCCGACATGGACCGCGCTTCGCGATCCAGGCTTGTGGCGGGTTGGCGTGGCGCGGTCGAACGCACACGCGTGGGCTAAAGGCTTTTTCTTGCCAGCGCGTGCGGCATTTGGGATGTCATGGGTCAGACCCATGGAGGCAACCGATGGCGAAGCCGCATCTTCTCGTGCATGACCGGAAGGACAATGTGGGCGTAGTGGTCGTCGAGGACCTCGGTCCCGGCACCGCTATGCTGGTGGTAGTCACCGAAGACGACAGCGATTTCCGCATGACATCGGCTGCGGCCGTGCCCATCGGGCACAAGATCGCGCTCTGCGATCTCAAAGTCGGTGACACGGTGATCAAATACGGCGAGGATATCGGGAAGGTGGTGGCGCCTATCGCCAAGGGCGAACATGTTCATACCCACAATCTCAAGACCAAGCGCTGGTAGGATATTATGACTTTGGCGACGCGGAAAATCTGGGGTTATCGGCGTGAGAATGGGCGGATTGGCGTGCGCAATCACGTGGCGATCTTGCCGCTGGACGATATCTCCAATGCAGCTT
>DATFSP010000133.1:0-3705 GCA_035262545.1 Rhizomicrobium sp.
CTCACGGCAGGCCGCGGAGTGATCTTTCCTTCGCAGCCCTGGCCAACAAAGGCGTTATGGAGAGTGATTTGGTTCATCGTCCGCGTCCAAATCAGAAGCGAGTCTGCGGCATTGGATGTGCCTTGATAGCTGTGTCCCCCGCCCTTGACCGTAAGCCTGAGATTGTGGGCGCGAGCGAAGTCCAGTGCGGCGACTACATCGGCGGCAGTGCGGGCCTTCACCGCATACACGCTTGGCGCCGACATCCAGGCATCAAGCCATCCTGACGTTTGGGTGCCGGCCGCTTGGTCGCCGATAAAGAAGGGATTGCGAATATTGTCCTGCACGGCCCGGCAAGCCGGCGCATGTGGTTCCTTGATGCAGGGGCTGAACAACGGTTCCACCTCGATCAAGGCATCGCCCAGTGCGGTTTTGAGTTTTTGCCATTCCCGCGCGTCCGGCCAGCCGAAATCTCCGGGCCGGACCCGCCTGAAAGGCCGCGCGGCGATGGCGGGTTTGATAGCGGGCGTCGCCGCGAGAGCAGCTAGTCCCTTGAGAACGCTCCGTCTTTGCATGAATTGCTTCTCCGCGGTCCGGGGTGCACCCTATGGCGGGCTTGAATTTATCGAGACCCACTTGTTCGATTTTTCTCGATATTTGGTCCGACAAAAAGCGCGATGGGGCCGGATGGCCATGAGACGGTTTGTCCGGGAAAGACTTGGGATAAGCGGCGCGATTTTGGGGATGGGTGGGCCCGTCCAGCGCACGCTTCTCTATTCCTTCGCCGCGATCGCCGTGCTGGTGGCCGTGGTCAACATACTCAACGTGATTACCATTCAGCATGGTGAAGCGGATCATGCCCTCTGGGGTCCATTGCTGACAGAAGGCTCAAGCTGGATCTCGCTGATATTTTTTCTCTGGATTCCATGGGCAGCCTGGCGGGTGGTGCCGCCAGATGTCCGTCCGCGCTGGAAGCTGCTTCTGCATATTCCTGCAGCCGTTACATTCGCAATCGCCCACGTGGCGCTTTTCGATCTCTTGCGGGTGATCGTATTCGGACTGATGGGAAAACATTACGAGATTGGTCCTTTCCTGCCTCAATTGCTTTATGAAGCGCGCAAGGATGTGCTCGGCTATGCGCTGTTCATCGGTCTGTTCTCCCTGGTCGACCATCTACTGCACCAGCCCGGCGACGAAATGGCCGTCGAGGCGTCGACCTTCGACATCCGCGATGGCGCCAAACTTACGCGCGTGCAATTGAACGAGATTTTGGCGGTCTCGTCGGCCGGCAATTATGTGGAATTCTTTCTCGCCGACGGGCGGCGGCTTTTGATGCGTGCGCCTCTTCGCAATATGGAGCTTGAACTGGCCCCCCGCGGCTTCGTGCGCACCCATCGCTCTTGGCTGGTCAACGGCAAGAAAGTGACGACGTTGAAACCGGACGGTTCCGGCGATTACACAATTGAACTCGGACCGCAATCGGTTCCCTTGTCGCGGCGTTTTCCTGACGCCCTCGCGAAATTGCGCGGTCTGTAAGGCGCGAGGAAGGCCAGCGCAATTTCAGGGATTTGAAACTAGCATGGCCATTGCTTACTTTTGACCGCAGATTCTGAAGGCCTTCGGTCGCTGATAAAGCATCTGCTGCGCGTTGCCTTGCGGGAGCGGGTGGGATATCGAACCTGCTTCTTATTCAGCGCAGGGTGACTCATGACCGGCTTGCTTACCACGCTTCCCCAGTCCATCCGCAGACATGCTGTTTTTCCTAAGACGCGGCTCTTTAAGAGCGTTCTTCTCGTGATTGGCGGCAGTCTCGCGCTCGCGCTTTCGGCAAAGATTCAGGTCCCATTCTGGCCCGTGCCGATCACGATGCAAAGTATGGTCGCGTTGCTGATCGGGATCGCTTTCGGATATCGGCTGGGCGGGCTGATCATCCTGGCCTATGTCGCCGAGGGAATTGCGGGCTTGCCGGTTTTCGCAGGGATAACGGCAGGCCCCGCCTATATCGCGGGTCCGACGGGAGGTTATCTGCTCGGATTTTTGTTGGGTGGCGCTTTTGCCGGATGGGCGGTCGAATGCGGCTGGGGCCGCAATCTGCTGTCTGCAATGCTGGTGATGCTGCTGGGGCATTTTCTGATCTTTGCGGCGGGCGTGTCCTGGTTGGCCGCGCATTTCGGATGGAGCAAGGCAATGGCGTTTGGGATTTCACCCTTCCTGCTGGCGACTTTGCTCAAGAGCGGCCTGGGCGCCGCCATCGTTTCCGCCTTGTGGCGATCGGCCGACGGACGGCACGCGACGGAACATTGAGCGGTAACCGTGCTCGCCGAAAAAGATGATCATCGATGCGCCGAAGATCGTTATCGCGGACGCTATCGGGCTCTCAACCAGAGCAAATTCGTGGTGATCTGGGATGTCGCCAGTCCGCGCAAACACCGGCAATGTTCTATATTCGGCAGATGGACTAGAGCAGTCCCAGCGATTTGAAACTTGCATGGCCGCCGCGGCCGATTACCAGATGATCGTGAATGGCGATCTTGAGCGCCTTAGCGGCCTGGACGATCTCGCGGGTCATGGCGATATCGGCCTTGGAGGGCGTGGGATCGCCGCTGGGGTGGTTGTGCACCAAGATCAGGGCCAAGGCGCCGTGCTCCAGCGCCCGCTTGACGATCTCGCGAGGATAGACGGGCGCATGGTCTACCGTTCCCCTGGCCTGCACTTCGTCGGCGATCAGGATATTCTTGCGGTCGAGATAAAGCACGCGGAATTCCTCCTGCGCCGAGCGCGCCATCGCCGCCATGCAGTAATCGATCAGCGCTGTCCAGGATGAAAGAGCAGGCTTTCCCATGACCTGGCTTTGGGCGAGGCGTGCGGCGGCGGCTTCCACGATCTTGAGCTGATTGACGACCGCATCACCCGCACCCTCGACTTCCATCAGGCGCTGGCGCGGCGCCGCAATCACTTCGGCGTAACCGCCGAAGCGCGTCAGCAAACGCCGAGCCAGGGGTTTGGTGTCCTTGCGGGGAATAACCGGAAATAAAGTCAGTTCCAGCAACTCATAATCGGGCAGAGCGGTAGCGCCATTTTTGAGGAAACGTGCGCGCAATCTTTTGCGATGGCCGGCATTGGGATGAACAGAGGCCGCGATTTCGGCCGGCGCGGGAATCTCTTCTCCGTCCGAAACACCTTGCAAGTCAGAGACACCTTGCACGTCAGAGATAAGGCGGCTTGTGCCAGCCTTTTGGCGAGAGAGTAAAGATCTCGACGCCATTGTCCGTAACCCCCACCGAATGTTCGAACTGCGCCGACAGCGAGCGGTCGCGTGTCACCGCTGTCCAGCCATCGCCCAGAACCTTTACTCCATAATTGCCCAGATTGATCATTGGCTCGACGGTGAAGAACATGCCGGGTTTTAGCGCCATGCCATGGCTCGCCTTGCCGTAATGTACGATGTTGGGCAAAGCATGGAAAATGCGGCCCAAGCCGTGGCCGCAAAAATCCCTTACCACGGCGCAGCGTTCTTCGCCTTCGGCATAGGTTTGGATCGCATGTCCGATATCACCGGTGGTGGCGCCGGGCTTGATAGCGCGGATGCCGCGCATCATCGATTCATAGGTGATATCGATCAACCGCATCGCCTTCAATTTGACCTCGCCCACCGGATACATGCGGCTGTGATCGCCATGCCAGCCGTCCAGGATCACCGTGACGTCGATATTGACGATGTCGCCG
>DATFSP010000134.1:0-12710 GCA_035262545.1 Rhizomicrobium sp.
CGACCGGGCCATTCCGAATGCCTGCAGAGCGGCAGCCCGCGACGGTTCCGCTGCAAGGGCCGTACCGGTAACAATCAGGACCGTCGCGCTTGCTATAAACGGCAAATCGAAATCATCTGGGTGCAGTTGGAGATCGACGGCGCCATTTCGATAGAAGACGGTTTCACTGTCGTGAGCGCGTGTTTCACAGATCGCAAGGCTGGTACGACAAATGCCCGACACAGTGCGGCACCGCGACGTGTCGACTCCATTACGTTCCAGATGCGCACGGACGAACCGGCCTACACCATCGTCGGAGAAAGCCCCAAGCAGAGCGGCCTTATGCCCCTGTCGAGACAGCGCCACGGCAATATTTCCGGCGGAGCCGCCAATTTCCGCTGCAAATTCCTTCGTATCCTCGATCTCGGCCCCGTCCGGCAGCGGGTAGAGGTCCATGCCCGCTCGCCCCAGCACAATGGCGGCAAGAGGGCGTGAACGATCGAGCGCGAGTATCATTTCACACGCCCCGGCGTTGGCGCTGCCGCCCAGATTCCATGTCCGCGGTCGCAGCCAATACTTCCGGGCGTTGGCTGACTTCCGGCGTTCCCACTTCCCACCAGGCCTGTCCGGCTTCCGTCCAAGCATGAGGATCTATCTTGATTTCAATGATGGCAGTGCGGTCCGATTCCTTTGCCCGTTCAAAGGCGGTGGCAAAGGAAGCCAGATCAGAAACCGCTTCCGATCGCGCTCCCATCGCGCGGGCGTGCGAGGCGAAGTCGACCGCAAACCCCGCGTTTCCATAATGACAATCCGCGATTAGATTGTTGAAAGAAGCGTTTCCGGTGCTTCGCTGAAGTCTATCGATGACCGCGAAGCCCCCATTGTCGCATATGATGACGATCAGCTTCTTGCCGGAAAGAACGCTCGAATAAATTTCGGAGTTAAGCATCAAATAGGAGCCGTCTCCAACCAGGACGATCGTATCACCACCTGCGCCTGCTTCCATTTGAGCAATTCGAGCGCCCCATGCCCCGGCGATCTCGTAGCCCATGCAGGAGTACCCATATTCAAGATCAACCGAGGCCACCGATTTGGAACGCCAATGAGCGGCGATCTCGCCAGGTAGCCCTCCGGCCGCTGAAACGATCCGGTCGTTGGCGCTGCAGAGCCGGTTGGTTGCCCGCACCACATCCGCATAAGATGGCAGCGATTTGTGCACATCGCCGATCTTATCACGGCCGTCATTCCATTGTTCGCGCACATTCGCGGCTCGCGCGGTCCACGCCTGATCGGCCCGCCAATCGCCTAACGCGTCGTCTAGCGCGGTTAAGCCTTCCCGCGCATCGCAGATTAAGGGCAACGCGAGATGCTTGTAAGCGTCGAACCGCGCGGCATTCAGGCCGATTAAAGCGGCGTCTTCTCCAAATACCGTCCACGACCCGGTAGTGAAGTCCTGCAGGCGAGTGCCTACGGCAAGGACAAGGTCAGCCTCTCCACACACCACATTTGCGGGTGAAATTCCTGTGACACCGACCCTACCGAGATTGAGTGGATGATCATCCAAAAGCGTCGCCATGCCAGCAATGGTTTCCACGACCGGAATGGAATGCCGTTCGGCGAAGCGTGCGAGGACTTGTTCGGCAAGGGAATAATGCACCCCGCCCCCGGCAATAATGACTGGTCTGGAGGCGCCTCTGAGGCGCCGGACTGCAGCCATGACCTCCTCGCGCTCAGGCGGGGGTCTTCGAATATGGTGCACGCGTGGCGTGAAAAAGGCTTGCGGAAAATCGTAGGCGTATCCCTGTGTGTCCTGCGGCAGCGCCAAAAATGCCGGCCCGGAATCTGCTGGATCCAGCATTGTGGCGATTGCTGCCGGGAGAGATTGGATGATTTGGGCCGGATGTGAAATGCGATCCCAATAACGTGTGACGCATTTGAAGGCATCGTTTACGGATATGGTGGGATCTGCGAAATTTTCTATTTGCTGAAGCACGGGATGCGGCAGCCGGTGATTAAAGACATCGCCGGAAAGCAACAGCAACGGAAGTCTGTTTGCGTGCGCCGCCGCCGCCGCCGTCACCATATTAGTCGCGCCCGGGCCAATCGAAGATGTTGCCGCGCAAAGGCGCCTGCGGCGGTAGAATTTTGCGTAACCCAGTGCGGCAAGGGCCATCGATTGTTCATTTTGGCCACGCCAAGTAGGTAATGTGTCGCGTGCCGCGTAGAGGGCTTCGCCGAGACAACTGACATTGCCATGGCCGAAGATGGCGAAAACTCCGCCGAAAAGCGATTCCTCGCGTCCGTCGATTTCGATGCGCTGCGCGGCAAGATGCCGGACAAGCGCCTGTGCGGTTGTCAGTGTTAGGTACTTAGACCGTCCTCGCGACACAGGATTCCCCTGCACACCGGCTTGACGGCTGGCGCGGCAGCCGGATTTCAACGCGACGCTAAAACAAAGGGAAAGTGGTTGCAATCGCTTGCAAATATGAGGTCCTAACCAGTTGGCAAATCCACCCAGGCACCCTCTGCGCGCGCCGACGCGGCAGCCGAATGTACGGCTGCGACCCCTTCTAGCCCGTCCAGCGCCGTGGGGAACGACCACGCCATAGGGTTCGGTGCGATGCCCGCCTTACGCGACAGCAAAATTTCCGCAAGGTCGGCATAGATATTTGCGAAGGCAACCAACAAACCTTCGCTGTGTCCAACGGTCAGGCGTGAGGCACGGTAAGCCTCTGGCGACAGCCCCGCCGCGCTCCGCTCTATGATGGTCGTGGCGCCCGCGACTGGCGTCCAATAGAGTTGGTTGGGCTGTTCCTGATGCCAGCGCAAGCCTCCTTTCTCACCGAATATCTGAATGGTGAGGCCATGCATGCGCCCCACCGCAATCGCGCTCGCCCAAAGCCTTCCAACGACGCCGCCGGTCATCCGAAAAGCCACGAAAGCATCGTCTTCCAATTGTCGGCCAGGGATCGTCGAGACGAAATCGGCCGAAACGGATTGGATCGCCTGACCGGTTACAAAAGTGGCCAGGTGGAGGGCGTGAATCCCGCAATCGGCCACGATGGAAGAAACGCCAGCCAGCATAGGATCGTACCGCCAGCGGATGCGAGGATTGTCGGAATCGCTGGCATCCGCGTGATGACCATGCGCAAATTCCACCATAACCACGCGAATCCTGCCGAGATCGCCTCGCGCCACCATGGCCCGCGCGTGACGAATGAGAGGATAGCCCGAATAGCCATAGTTAACCGCGCAAATTCGCCCATTATCCTTGGCGACGCGCACGATCTCCCGCGCCTCCTCAACAGTGGTGGTGAGCGGCTTCTCGCAAAGCACATCGAACCCCCCTTCCAAGAAGGCCTTGGAAATTTCGAAATGCGAACTGTTGGGCGTAGCGACGGTCACCAACTCAATTCGGTCGGGCCGCGCCTTTTCACAGGCGAGCATTTGACGCCAATCGCCATAAGCGCGATCCGGATCGATGCCAAGACTGATCGCATAATTGCGGCCGCGGTTTGGATCTACATCCAATGCACCCGCGGCCAAGCGAAAAGCTCCGTCCAAACCGGACGCGATCCTGTGTGCGCCCCCGATCTGGCTTCCTTCACCGCCCCCGATCAAGCCCCAGTTAATTCTCATGCGAACCCGCCAATCCGATACGCCTCAGATAAGCCAGATTCGCCTTGGCATCCGCGAGAGTTGACCGGGTGCCGGCCGGGTCGCGGTCCTGTTCCACAGTCGCCCATCCAGTGAATTCGAAATCGGTCAAGACTTGCCTCAGGCCCGGAAAATCGACGACGCCATCTCCCAATTTGCAGAACAGGCCCGCCGCGCAAGCTTCATAGAAGCCGGTGCGTTTCGCGATGACCTGCTTTCGGACGACCGGATCAATGTCCTTAAAATGGAGGTAGGTGATCCGCTTGCCATGGCGACGATAGAAAGCGACGGGGTCGAAGCCCGCATACTCGCTATGTCCGGTGTCCAAGCAGACGCCTAAAATTTCGGGAGCGATGGATTCGAGCACATCCTCCAGTTCGTCCTCGAATTCGACAAACCCGCCGGCATGGGCGTGTATTGTGACCTGCAGACCGAATTCTTCCAGGCCCATTCGCGCCACCTCTGTCAACCGCTGTAGCAGGCCCTGACGTTCGGCACCGGTGAGACGTTCCGCTTCCGCGCTGCGGCCAGCCGTGGGTGCCCGGCGGGGGGAGATCGCGTCGATTAAAACCATACGTTTGGCATCGTGCGCCTGAAGCGTCCGACAGGTGCGGACAGCAGCACTCCTCACATCATCCCACTTTGAAGGATCGTGAAAAGGCCGGTAGAGAACACCACCGGTCAGCGTCAGTCCGCGCGCCGCCAAGGCGGGTCCCAGAATATCGGGATCCTCGGGCATATAGCCCAAAGGGCCCAACTCAATGCCCGAGTAACCTGCGTCCTTGGCGTCATCCAGAACGCGCGTCCAGGCGGGATTACGGGGATCGTCCGGAAATTCCACGCCCCAGGAACAGGGCGCATTACCGACAAGGAGATTCATCGCGCACTCCGTGTGAAAATCGACAAGATCAGAACTCCGCGATCCGGACCCATCGCTCTTCGGTATGAGATCGTGAAATGGCCGCGACGATGCGGCTTACCTGCAGGCCGTCTTCGAAGGTCGGGGATATCGCTTCATGCGTCTCGATCGCCCTGAGGAAATCCCGGGCTTCGATAACAATCTGGGCGCTGTAGCCTGTGCCATGGCCGGGACCTTCACAGAACGCGCCATAGTCCGGATGCTCGGGCGCGGTGAGCAATTTAGAGAAGCCTTGGCGTCCAGGTTTCAACCCAGCATCGTAGTACTGCAATGTGTTTTGGTCTTCCGCGTCGAAGCGAAGCGCCCCTTTCGTTCCGGCGATATCAAAGCAATAACGTAATTTGCTGCCGGTGGCGACGCGGCTAACCGTGATCGCGCCGATGGCGCCGCTCTTGAAGCGGCAGAGGAAATCAGCCTGATCGTCATTTCTAACCGCCTCGGGCCCATTTGCACCTGGTCGTGTGGAATAAACCGTTTGCATCTGCGCGACCACTCGTTCAATCGGTCCAGCGAGTCTCAGCATTGCGTTGATGATATGCGGTGACAGGTCCCCCAAATTTCCGGACGAAACGTCGCGGGTTCGCCAACTCGCGGGCGCTTGAGGATCGGCAAGAAAATCCTCTGTATGCTCGGCGCGCACATGGATGATTTCACCGATTTCTCCCGATAGGATCATTTCCCGCGCGAGTTGGACGGCAGGAGCGCGAATGTAATTGAAGCCTACCATGTTTGGGAGCTTCGATGCTGCCGCCATGTCCGCCATGGCCCGCGCGTCTTCAAGCGAAGAGCCTAACGGCTTTTCGCAAAAGACCGCCTTGCCCGCGGCAAAGGCCGCAAGTGCAATCTCGCGATGTGTGGTTGGCGGCGAAGCGATCACCAATGCTTCGACGCGCGGGTTTGCAATTAAATCTTGCCAGTGGCCGCTGGAGCTTTTAAAGCCCAATTCGATCGCCTTGCATGCCGCGCCTTCTGCGGTGGTGCTGCAAATCATCTCGCAAACCGGGCGGAACCGTGTGTTAAATACCGCCCCGACCGATTGCAGGGCGACGGCGTGCGCCTTTCCCATATAGCCGGTTCCCACCAGGCCAATTCCCAACGGCCTCACGCATGCCTCCGCATCTTATGTGCAAGCATTTGCAAATTTTGACCCCCTTGGTTCATGCCCGAACTACGGGCGAGTCAGCAGGGGTGTCCGGCGGCAATTCGAAGTTGACAAGCGCGGCGCGAAAGCCGTGCGTTTTCCATGCCCCGTATGCGATGCCTAATATCATCCAAATGCTGCCGACAATTCGTGAGGCAGCGCTGAGATGCGACCACAGAAGCAGGCAAACGAGAAAGCCGGCAAGAGGCATCAAGAGATTGAACGGCCGGCGTTTATCGGCGCGCAGAAAGTAGCGTGTAAAACAGGCCGCATTGACACCCATAAACGCGATCATGGCGCCGAAATTGACTAAGCTCACAGCAAGCTCGTAAGCGGTGCCATTCTTGGTAGCTACCGGCAAAATTACCGCTAGGAGGAGGACCAGACTTCCGACAAACACGACATTGTTTCGCGGAATGCGCCGCCGGGGTTCCACCGCTCCGAAGAACGACGAGGGCAACGCGTTGCTGCGCCCCATGCCATATAGCACGCGCGCCGCGCCCAGTTGCGCCGCAATGCCGGAGCCCATTTGGGCGACGATCAAGGTCATGCCCATCAACACGAATAGCGGGGGCCAGGCCCGGCCTGCCACAAAGGGGAATGCCGTATCCACATTCGGGAATGCGTCGCGCACTGGCCAGATTAATTGCGCCGCGTAGACTTCGACCAAGGATATGGCGCCGATTATTAGACAGGTGAGGACGGTGGCCGGGAGAATCTGGTGCGGGCGCTTCGCTTCTTCCGCCAAAGTCGAGACGGCATCGAAGCCCATATAGGTGAGCACCGCGACTGAGGTTCCCGCCAGTACGGCGTCGCCTTGCCAATGGATCGGATCGTAGAAGGGGCGAATGAAAAAATCGGGGCCGCTATGCGGATGGCGCAGGACATATAGTGTAGCAGCGGCCACAAAAATGAGAGCGACGACGCCGATACCAGCAGCCAAGAGAAGATTGACGCGGGCGGACGTCTTGATCCCTTGAACATTCAAAAATGTAAACAGAACGGCAAACAAGACCGCCCAGGCTGAGTAGGGGATGTTCGGCAAGAAAACATGCGCCTGCTGGCTGCACCAAATCACGCAAATCAGCGGATTCAGCATATAGTCCATAACCAAGCTCCAACCTACAACATAACCAAGCGCCGGACTGATCTCCTGACCGACATAGGAAAAAGCAGAGCCAGCGCTCGGATAGGCGCGCGCCATCCTGCCGTAACTCACCGCCGTCAAAAGCATGGCGAACATCGCCAGGAGAATGATTAGGGAGACGTGGCCATGTGCACGGTCGCTAACGATGCCATAGACGGACATCGGGGCGACCGGGGATGTGACGATGATCCCATAGAGGATCAAATCTTTTAGGCTTAGGGCCCGGTGCAACCGCACGCCACGGGGGCCGGATGATTGAGGCGTGGGCGGTGGCCGCCCGTCGCTCACCCAACCTCTTCCTTCATATCGTACTTAACCTTGTCGAGAAGGCCCATGTCCCGCATGCTGGCCTCGTGATAGCTCACTTGGCCAAGCGCCACCGCGGCGGCGGTCTTGATGTTATGAATGATGTTCTCGATTTCGTTTTCGGTGTGTTCCGGATGCGTAGGAATGAGAATGGTGCGATTGAGAATGTCAAGCGACTTGGCACACATGTCCCTGGAATAAGCCCGGCGGCATTTCTCGTTCGCGGGCATTGAGTACGGATTCATCAGAGGATGGGCGGCACCCGCGCCCATGAGCACTTGGTCCCATTCGGTGTAGGTGTGCCGGCCTGTCTTGCCGGCAATCACATTAGGAAACGCCTTGGTAAAGGCGGTTGCGGTTTCAGCGCTCGGCATGGTTAGGAACACATGCGTCGCGCAATCGGAGTCCGCGCTATTAAGCGGAGCCGGCTTGAACCCCAGATTGTCGGCGTTCTTGATTTCCCGGAGTATCCAGTCGCGCTCTCGGCGCATGGCCGCAATCATGCCATCTATGCGGTCGAGCTGAACATTGAGGATAGCGCCGGTAAACTCGCTGACGCGCGCGCCGTAGCCGGCGAATGGCATGGCATCGTCCGCGCGGCCCGTCCAAAAGGCGTGGCAAGGATCAATCGCGCAATTTACCCGGCTCGCGATCGCATCGTTATTGGTTGCAACGCCGCCACCTTCTCCAGCCGTCATGTTCTTGTAGAAATTGAAGCTGAAGGCGCCGATATCGCCGATAGATCCCAGCTTTCTGCCTTTATAGCCCCCGCCGACGCCTTGGCAGGCATCTTCGATCACAAGCAGCCCGCGGCGACGAGCGATTTCCATGATCGAATCCATGTCGCATGCCGTGCCCCACATGTGCACAGCGATCACGGCGCGCGTTTTTGGGCCGATGGTCAAGTCAAGAGCGGCAGGATCGATCGTGAGGCTTTCGTTGACATCGACGATAACGGGAATAGCGCCCGCAGCCAGGACGGAAGTCGCCGACGCCATGTAAGTGTGTGCCGGGACAAGGACTTCATCTCCTGGACCCAGTCCATGCGCGATCATCGCGGCAGTAAGCGCATATGAACCGCTCGCGGCGAGAGAGAAATGCTTCGTTCCCAAATATGCGGCGTACCGAGTTTCGAAGCGTTCGCATTCACGGCCAATGCCGTAGCGGAAGAGCGCTCTCGACTGGACGACCCGTGCCAGAGCGTCGATTTCCTCCTGGCCGATGACGTACATGGTTTTCCCCCGGCACACATCGCGCGGGAACCACCGCGAATTTAATCCCTATAGCACTCGAATTGACTGCTTGCAAGCGCTTGCAATATCCTGATGCAAAACCACCGGCTGGATGTCCCTACCTTGGTGAGAGCACTTAAGAAGAACAGAGCGTCGTCAATTGAGCGACGGCCCACGGCCAAGGACGTTGCAAAGTTGGCGGGCGTTTCGATTTCAGCGGTTTCGCGCACCTTTACTGCGGGCGCTAGTGTCTCAACGGGCACGCGCGAAAAGGTCTTGGCGGCGACCCGGTCGCTCGGTTACCGACCGAACGCCTTGGCGCGCAGCCTGATGACAAAACGCACCGAGTTGATTGCGATAATCTCCAACAATTTCGACAATCCCCTTTTCATGGAGGTGTTCAATCTTTTCACGCAGTGCTTGCAGCAACGCGGGCGACGGCCGCTGCTGGCCAACCTTTCGGGAGGCGCGCGCACGGATGCCGCCCTAGACATGTTGCTGAAGTACAGCGTGGACGGGGTCATCGTTGCTTCCTCCACGCTTCCACTGCGCTTCGTAGAAGAATGTGCCAGGGCCGGTCTGCCAGTGGTTCAAGCTTTTGGAAGGCCGAAATCGGCGTCATCCGGTAACATTGTCGGCGCGGACAATTTTCAAGGCGGACTTCTCGCCGGTGAAGTGCTCCGGCAGCGGGGATATCGAAGTGTTGCTTTCCTTGGCGGTCCTCGGGATGCCACCTCAACGGTGGACCGTCTGCAAGGATTGAAGCGAAGTTTAACCGGCACTGACACTGAGCTTTGCGGTCAGGTTTATGGCCACTCCTATTGCCACGAAGCAGGATTCACTCTGATGAAGCGGCTGCTTCAAGGTGGCGGATTCGATGCCGTCTTCTGCGGAGACGATGTCCTGGCGATGGGCGCGCTCGACGCTTGTCGTGAGGTGGGCGCGCGTGTTCCGCTCGATGTGGGTGTTTTGGGCTTCAACGATATGGCGATGGCGGCTTGGCCCGCCTACAATCTCACAACGATCCGCCAGCCGGTAGCCGATATCATAATGATGGCAGTAGAACTGTTATTGGGGCTCATCGAAGAGTCGGAGGAAATCGCTGGCCTACGGCTTTTCAAATGTCGCGCGGTCGAACGCGGGACTTTGCGGAGGGCTTAAAATAGAAAGATGCTGTGGAGGCGAACTGATTAACGCTACTTGCGCTTCAAGCCGGTGACTAATGGGGAAAATCCGATCGAATTCCGGGTACGTGGACAAGAAGCTGATCGCAGGGTTCGCGATTGGCCTGATTCTTCTATTGGGCTTCGAGGATCAAGGCTCGGCCGCTCCATCCGCATACACGGTGGATGCTCAACCCAATCTCCTTGATCGCGGCGCGGCGCAAATTTGGAAGCTGCTTAAAAAGCTTCACACACGCGCCAGCCTGTTAATGATTGTTGCTCATCCGGACGATGAGGACGGCGCAACGCTCACATACGAAAGCCGGGGGCTCGGGGTCCGCACGGGGCTGATGACGCTCAATCGCGGTGAGGGCGGCGCAAACGTGATGTCATCGGATCTCTGGGACGCGCTTGGATTGGTCCGCACCGAAGAGTTGCTCCAGGCCGGACGCTTTTACGGTCTGGATGGACAATATTTCTCCTCTGTCGTCGATTACGGTTTTTCCAAATCGCTGAAAGAGGCGCTCGATCAATGGGGTCATGCGCGTGTTCTCGAGGATGCCGTGCGCGTGGTCAGAGCGGAGCGGCCACTCGTGGTTTCATCGGTCTTTGTCGGTGGCCCTACGGATGGCCATGGAAATCATGCCGTTGCTGGAATGTTAGCGCAGGAGGTTTTCAAAGCTGCCGGCGATCCCAAGGTGTTTCCCGATCAGATTCGAGGGGGCCTGCTGCCGTGGTCGCCGGTAAAGCAGTATGCGCGTGTGCCAGTCTTCCGTATTTCGGCTAAGGGCGCATATGACTACGCCACGCATCAATGGGGTCCGGTTGGGGTACAGAATTATATTGCCGGCCATTGGGAGCCAGGAAACGTGTCGACGACAGTCGAAGTCCCTGTTGGCGCCTATGACAGGATGTTGGGATTTACCTACCTACAAATGGCCCGCGAGGGATTGGGCCTTCAGAAATCGCAGAATGGCGGCGCGGAAATTCCTTTGCCTTCGGACCAGATGGAGCACTATCACCGTTTCGGCAGCCAAATTTCAGCGCCAGATAAAGAGGCCAGTTTCTTTGACGGCATCGATGTTTCCTTGAATGGCATCGCAGATCTTGCGGGACCCTCTCCGCCGGCTTTTCTAAAAAACGGACTGCGTCTGATTAACGGAACGGTCGAGCGTGCCATGTCCCGGTTTTCACCGCAGGACCCGTCGGCCATTGCGGATATCCTGGTAGATGGGCTCAAGTTGACTGACGCATTGTCCGTAGCGGTCAAGCAGAGTGCGCTCACGTTTGAGGAGAAGTATAATGTGCTCCATGAGTTGGGCGTAAAGCAGGAGCAATTTCGTCAAGCGCTGCTTGCATCACTGGAGGTGTCGACGGAGGCGGATGTGCTACCGACTGGGCCTCACGAAAAATCGGACTCGCCCGGTGCCACGCACGACACATTCCAGATGGCTCTACCTGGTCAAAACATTCAAGTACGTGTGCACCTCTTCAATGGTAGTCGCCGCCCCATTGAAATCCAGGATGTTGGACTGACCGCTTCATCCGGCAAGTCCTGGAAAGTGCAAGGTGAATCTCTGACGCCGCAGCAATTGGCGCCCGACACCGCGCAAAATGTCCGTTTCCGCGCGACCGTTCCCGCGGACGAGCCGTTCACCCGGCCCTACTTTGCGCGGTCCGACTTGGAAAAACCCTATTACGACATCTTGACCGGAACCGACCGGAACATGCCGCTGGCACCCTATCCATTGGCGGCCAGCGTTCGCTTACGGTTCAGAGGATTGGTTCTGCAAACGATGAATGTCGTGCAGGTCACCAGCACTGCCAACGGTCCAGGAACACTGCGGTCTCCCATGCCGGTGGGCCCGCCGGTTTCGGTTTCCATCAGCCCTGGGGCGGGGATTCTACCGCTTGACCGCACGTCATTTCCGCTGAGCGTCCATCTCCACAATAATATCGAAGGTACGGCGCATGAGACTGTTCAGTTGGAGCTTCCCAGTGGCTGGACTTCAAATCCGGAATCGATTCCAGTTGTCTTCACGAAGGTGGGTCAGGACCTCGCGGTAACGTTCGCCGTCCATCCCGGCACCTTCTCCGAGCAGACTTATCAAATCACTGCAGGTGTCGAGTATGGCGGGAAGTCCTACAAAGAGGGCTATACCTCAGCCGGATATTCGGGCCTTCGGCCTTATTTTCTGTACAAGCCGTCGGTTTACAAGGTCACCGGCACGGAACTGAAAATCGCTCCGTCTTTAAACATCGGGTATGTCGAAGGCAGCGGAGACGAGGTGCCGGCCGCGCTTGAGGCCCTCGGCATTCATGTGACGTTTTTGTCGCCACAGGATTTGGCTGGCGCCGATTTCAGCAGGTACGACTCCATTGTCCTGGGTGTTCGTGCCTACGCGGTACGGCCAGACTTAATCGCAAACAATGCCCGCCTTCTCAAGTACGTCGAGAACGGCGGTACTGTTATGGTCCAATATAATACACCTGAATACGATCACAATTATGGTCCTTATCCTTACGTCATGACGGATGATCCGGAAGAGGTCACCGATGAAAAATCAGCGGTCACGTTTCTCGATCCTAAGGATCCGTTACTCAACTGGCCGAACCGCATAACCGCAAAAGACTTCGAGGGCTGGGTTGAGGAGCGCGGATCCAAATTTTTGTCGTCATGGGATAGCCGATATGTGCCATTGCTGGAAACGCATGACGAAGGTCAGGCACCACAAAGGGGTGGCCTTTTATATGCGCGCTACGGGAAAGGCATATACATCTACAATGCTTATGCTTTCTATCGCCAACTGCCGCTCGGCATTCCAGGGGCGTATCGAATCGTCGCCAATTTGCTGAGCGCGCCAAAGAATTCGCTATTACGCGATCAAAAATCTTTGGAACGACCAAATGGGCATCATGCAGAATCCCATCGCGGTTGACGATCCAAAACTGGATCAGGGCATGGGGCTAGCGGGTGCCCTGTCTATCAATATTCTCAATATGGTGGGCATCGGACCCTTTCTCACGATTCCGCTCGCGCTTGCAGCGATGGGGGGTCCGCAGGCGATGCTTGGCTGGATTGTCGGCGCGCTGTTGTGCCTTTGCGACGGTATGGTTTGGGCAGAGCTCGGTTCTTCCTTGCCGCGCTCCGGCGGACCCTATCATT
>DATFSP010000135.1:0-4865 GCA_035262545.1 Rhizomicrobium sp.
ATTGGCAAAGCCGTAATAGTTCAGCTGCGGGACGCCGCCATTCTCGGACCCAAAGCTCAGATAAGTGGGACTGGCCTCAGCCGACGTGGCAGCACCCAACACCAGCATCGCTGCCGCGAAAAACGCCTTCTTCATTGAATTTCCCTTTATCGGCCGCCCCGGCCGGTTGCCCCACTTAACCAGCAAGGATCATACCACTATCCAAAAGGGCAGGTTTTCCGCCGTTGCTGGTGGCAGCGGCCACCGGACTGTCAACGAAGTTTACAATTTCGGTGCGCTGGCCGTCACAAAGGCCGGACCGGGGCCACGCGGCCACCTTCTTTCCCTAGGGTACGCTTCCCACCCGGCCGCCGTTTTCTCGGGGCGTTGGCGTCGAACGCCAGCTCCGGGCCCGTGACCTCCGGGCACTGGTCCAGTTTGACTTAGGGTTGTGAGGTTGGCCTCTGTCTAAGCCATCTGTCGGCTACGGCCAGCCCAAGAAGTATCAACCAGGCCCCTCTAAAACCCCACTGGGCAATGTCGTCCCAGTATTCTTGTTCTTGGGTCGCGAATCTCACCACGCCCTTCACGTACATAGGGCGGATATACTGTGCGGTCGGACGATCTGGCTGCAACTGCACTTTGGTTTCTACTTCGACCATTGCAAGCCATGACGCGAATCCAATGCAAACAATCGGAATGGCGAGGTATTTGAGAATTTTTCTCAGGCCGCTGCTTCCCTTTCCTCTACCAACTTCACGATATCGCCAACATCCCAAAGGCGCTGTTCTAGGCCGCAGGCCATAGCGGGAGACATACGGACCGCTGAATTGATCCGGGACAGCTGATCCGCTGTCAACCTTCGCGATAATTGATTTGTGTGCGCCCGAGGCTCGTGACCATTTCGTCGCGGGGAGGGACTAACCAGAAGCAAGTTGCTTTTGTTCCCAAGAAACGACGGTCTCTCCCCATCCTAGGCTCGATTGGTGGGGCATTTGGCGGGAAGCCTCCGAGATGGAATGAGCCTCTACGTCTTTGAGCTTCGCGGCGGGCACTGGTCCAGTTTTGACTTAGGGTTATAGGCGCTGACCGAGGGAATTTAGCAGCAACTCAACCGCCCAATTTAGGGTGGACCAGACCACTATGGCGGTGACGTACTGCCAGATCCAACGCCAGCCCAACCAGACCGTCAACCAGTGGGTAACCAGAACCGCAACGGCAATGGTAACGAAAGGCTGCAGCACGTCGGTTAGGGACCAGAGAGCCAATACGCCCCTATTCATGCGGCCTCGCGCATCGTCTCATGCGCGTCGATCAGTTTCACGAAATCGCCGATATGCCAGAGCCGCTGTTCCAGCCCACAAACCATCGCTGGCGACTTGCGGACAGCCGGATTGATCCGGGCGAAATTGTACCAGGTTGTATAGACCGCAACCATAGCGACGTGGTTGCCGATCTTCCTGCAATGGCCGTTCGTTATCTCCATTTTCAAACGCGGCATGAAGGGCGTCTACCAACATCGCTCAGAGGCCCATCTGCACCCCTTATCTGGCGGAGTTCGGTTTCCATTATTGCAACCGCGCCGCGCCGAAAATTGATGACGCAGGCCGCACCTAAAAGGCACCAATGGGCGTTACCGGAAAGCGTTTCACCTGTCGGAAGATTGACGAAACCCGTCACGCTTAAACAGAAAGCGAGGGCCTTTCTGAAATGGAAGGGCAAAAATGGGAACCATCAGCTTTCAAGGGCAGGCGCCATTTCACCTGCCGGTAGCGCAATCCGCCAAAGTGTACGGCTCACCTGATAGCGGGGTAACAATAAGTTTCGCATGTTCGATACCTCCGGTTTCCGAGGACCAGAAGCGGATCGAAATTCCGATGACACACAAGGTGGCGCGAGATTTGGCGCTAAATCTGATGAGGGCAGCGCATAAGGCCGAACCGGAGTAGCCGGCACGCTTAAATGGAGGGCGAGTGCCTCGTACTTAATAAGGGAGATCGGCGTGTCCGAGTGTTTCGCAATCGCCCTAATCTGCCATCACTGATCTGGCATTACTGGCAGCCCGGCAGGAAGCCCGATCTCCTCATGCTGAGCTTCCTCATCCTTCGACAGGCTCAGGATGAGGATTACAGGAATCCGAACTCCTCATGCTGAGCTTGTCGAAGCATGAGGATGGAACCCTCTCTCACTGACAGCCCGGCGGCTTTTTCATGATCTCGGCAATGGGAAATTGCTTCACCGTGACGTCTTTCCTGGTGGCCGCGTCATAGCTCATCACCGTTTTCGCCAACGGCGCGGCGGTAACGGAGCTAGAGGCTATTTTCGGATGGCAAGGCGGTGGCTTGGCCGCGCTCTACACTCGTGCCGCGGATCGAAAGCGCGCTTCCATCCGCGCAATGAAAATGATGAAGCGCAGCACAGAGGCACCCCAGGGTGCGGCGGATAGGGAATGACTCGTCTATTGTTATGCGATATGTAATTATCGTATTGCAATAATTTATTATTGTATTATGATGCCTCCGCATTTAAGAGGTGTCCACCATGAGCGCTGTAGGCACACCAACCGTCACACTATCGCCGGGCTTCTCCCGCGCCAGGAAGCTCAGCCGTGTCATGGCTGTGGTGTTCTCCATCGGCTTCTGGATGATGCTGCTTGCGTCCGTGGCGTGCTTGTCGATTCCCTTCACCCCCTGGCTGGTCCCGCATGGGCCCGTGAGCGTGGGATTTCAAGGCATCACAGTTTCCCTGAACGGGCGCTCCACCGGGCAGCTCCTCTGGGTGCTGGTGGCCATGGAGATCCTGATCCTGCCATTGGTGTTCCTGATGCACCATACGCGCAGGGTGTTCGGCAATTTTGCGAAGGGCGAAATCTTTGCCTTGCCGGTGATCGGCCATATCCGGCATGCCGGCCTTTGGCTGATCGTTTCCTTCGTCGCCAACATCGTCAGCCAGACCGTGCTGGGGGCAACCGGTTTGATGCCGGCGGGGCAGGCCCAGGGCTCGACCTGGCCGCTGGTCATCGGCGTGGTCACCTATATCGCTGCCTATGTGATGGAGGAAGCCCGGCGTATCGCCGCCGACCATGCGGAGATTGTGTAAATGATCGTGGTCAACCTCGACGTGATGTTGGCGAAACGAAAAATGCGCTCCAAGGAATTGGCGGAGCGCATCGGCATTACCGAAGTAAACCTGTCACTGCTCAAGTCGAGCAAAGTGAAAGGCGTGCGCTTTGAAACGTTGGACAAGATATGCGCTGCTCTAGAGTGCCAGCCGGGCGACTTGTTGGAATTTAAGCCACGGGCAAGCTAAGTGGCGAAGTATGTAATGCACGGCCCTCCAATCTCCTCATCCTTCGACAAGCTCAGGATGAGGATGTCAGGCTCAGGATGAGGATCGAGAGGGCCGCAAGCGGCCGGGCGATCCGGGACTTGGCCGATGCCACAGCCTGAACTCCTCATGCTGAGCTTGTCGAAGCATGCGGACGGAAACCTCTCTCACTGACAGCCCGGCGGCTTTTTCATGATCTCGGCAATGGGAAATTGCTTCACGGTGACGTCTTTCTTGGAGGCCGCGTCATAGCTCGTGACCGTTTTCGCCATGAAAAGCGAATTGTAGACCGCTTCTTCCGCCGCCTCGGCGGCCGCCTGGAAAAGCGGCGAGATGCCGTCGTTCGATATTTCCGGATAGGAGGTCACCGCCGCCCTGCGCGACGGGGTCCGGCGCACGCTTTCCGCCGTCGAG
Source organism: Rhizomicrobium sp. (assembly GCA_035262545.1). GTDB lineage: Bacteria > Pseudomonadota > Alphaproteobacteria > Micropepsales > Micropepsaceae > Rhizomicrobium. Next base: position 3,721 of record DATFSP010000135.1, read on the forward strand.
AATGAGAGCACATAATCGCCCGAGCCGTTGGTGAAGCTCGAGCCCGTTCGGGCCACGCCGGCGATGGCGCGCTTGGCCAGCCGCGTGAGATTGCGGTCGGACAGCGGCGCGTCGGTCGCCACGACGACCATGATCGATCCGTTGGCCGACGATCCGTCGGCCGCTCCCTTGAGATAATATTGCCCGAGCTTTTCGCCGATCCGCACGCCGTCGATGGTCAGAACGCCGCCGAAATTCGATTGCACCAGCACACCCACCGTGTAACCGCCCAGCGATTTGGGCAGAAGGCGCGAACTGGTTCCGATGCCGCCTTTCCAGCCGAACGCCACCGTGCCGGTTCCGGCGCCAACCGCGCCTTCCTCGACCGGACCGCTTTTGGCGCCCTTGATGGCTTTGACAATATCCGCGGGCGTGATCGCCCGTGCCCTTATGTCGTTCAGCTCGCCGTCGTTGGTCTCGCCCACGACCGCGTTCACCGATCTGACGTTTTCATTTCCCGGCTGGGCCAATGTCCAGTCGAGGATGGCGTCCATTCCCCGCGCCACGGCAAGCGTATTGGTCAGGACGATCGGCGTCTCGATCTCACCCAGTTCGGCAATCTGGCTTAAGCCGGCGGATTTGCCGAAGCCATTGGCGACGAACACGCCCGCCGGCACCTTGTCCTGAAAGATGTTTCCGCCATGGGGCAGGATCGCGGTCGCGCCCGTCCGGATGCTTTTGCCCTCGACCAGGGTGACTTGCCCAACCAGCACGCCCGCCACATCGGTGATCGCGTTCAACGGCCCCGGTTTGAGGACGCCCGGCGCGATGCCAAGATCGCGGGCGCGCGCGCGTTCGGGAACGGCGCATGTGGGCGCGGCGGCGGTTTGGTTAGCCTGCGCGTCAATGGTCATGAATGCACCGGTCATGAACGTAACGGCGAGGAGAAGCAGCGGCGCCACGCCGGTTGCCGCCTTGCCTGTCAAAGTCTTTGGGCATCGCCGCATCGTCCTTCCTTCCCTTGTAAGAGTAAACCGCGATCCAGCCGGCGAGAGAAACCCATGAGATTCTTTTGGCATATCCAGTCAAGGGAATCGATGAAGTCCTCATCCTTCGACAAGTTCGGGATGAGGAAGCTCAAGATGAGGATTGTTGGAGCCGGTCTG
>DATFSP010000136.1:0-21128 GCA_035262545.1 Rhizomicrobium sp.
ATGTTCATCTGCATCTTCGGCGCCGCAATCACGCGCAGCCCATTCGCGTCGATATAATCGAGGCTGGCGATCCACCAATTATTGTCGCCGTTGCCCTTGGCTGTGGTGGCGACAAAACCTTTGCCGTCTGGTGTCCAGGAATATTCATATACATAAGTGTCGGGCGGCGAGAGGAACTTGAGCGTACCGCCCGATGTCGGCAGGACAGCGATGCGTTGTTCATCTTCACTCTCCCCGATCTCGCCCACTTGCGGCGCTGACGCCTGAGTGGCGCCGGTTTTCTTGTGCGCGCCCAGTGTCACCAGCAACGCTATGCGCCCGCCATCGGCCGAAAAACGCGCGGTGTTGGCGACGCCGGAGATTGTGGTCAAAGATTGAACATTGTTGGATTGCGCGCGGTAAAGCGTGGTCTTGCCGGCCTTTTCATCGGCGGCCAGAAACAGCAGCATGTCTCCTTTCGGCGACCAGACGGTTCCCGAATAGCGGCATTGGGCACAGGGATCGTAATGGGCGACGACTTTGCCTGCCTGATCGCGCACAACGACCTGGCCGTGTGGTTCGTCAGGCAGGTTGCCCGGATCGTCGCTCTCGACCGTGGCGATTTTGTCGCCGGATAGGGCCAACGCCAGATCGCTGAATTGATGGATAGGTGTTGCAACCGCCGGTGTCGCGAGCAGTAACGATACAAGGACAATGGTTTTCATGGAACTTCCCTATCCGCCAATCGGGGCACCGTAGCACGGGCAAGGGAGCAGAGGCAGCACGCGGGTCTCGAAGCAACTACTTGATTTGCAGGGGTATTCATTAGGGGCGCGACAGGAAATGTTGCCCTTCGCTCCAAGTTTTGCCAAACAAGACGGAAACAAGAAGTTTTGCTACCGATGGCCAGACCACTGCCCTCAAAAACCGAACGAATGGTCAGGGCCATTTTGTTGCTGCTAACCAGCCTTTTTCTTACCCTGCTGGCCCGATCATTGGGTCTGTATCAGACCCAGAACTCCGTTCAGGTTGCCATCACAATCGTCGCGATCGTTGGCGCCGCGGTCCTGGTGAGCCGGTTCTGTGCCAAGCCGGTGATGCGCCTCCTTGGCCGGAAACCGTAATACTGCTTTTGTGGATAGATTCGCCAGGTCTAGGATCTACGCCATTTGCGGACCGCATTTCCGGTCACGTGCCATAAATCTGCAATGTGCGCGGCCTATAGACCCGGCCTTGCGTTCCCTCGAGCGCATTTTCCCCTCGAACTTGGCCGCGCGAAGCAATTCCGCGGCCACTTTTCTTGAAAGCCGTGGCCCACCCGATACCAAGCCGTCATAAAAGCACCGGGGCCACTTTTATAATGGAATCAAAAGGAGCGTTCCGTGACCGAACACCGACTGACAAGACGCCGCACTCTCCAGGGACTTGCCGGCCTGGGACTTGCACTTCCCTTGTCGCGGGCTTGGGCGGACGCAGGCGGCCCGTCGCTCAATTTTCTGGCGGTGGGCGATTGGGGACGCGAGGGCCAGTCACATCAGCGCGATGTGGCCATCCACATGGCGGAAAGCGCCAAGGAACTTGACGCGCGCTTCGTCATCTCGGTTGGCGATAATTTCTACGAGGACGGCGTCACTTCGGTAGACGATCCTGCATGGCAAAAATCGTTCGAAGCGATCTATGACGCCCCCTCACTGCAAGTGCCCTGGTGGGTCGCGCTCGGCAATCACGATTACCACGGCAACGCCCAAGCACAGCTGGATTATAGCGCAAAAAGCAAGCGCTGGCAGTTGCCGGCGCGCTGGTATAGCCACAAGGAAACTTCGCCCGACGGATCGACCACCGAATTCTTTTTCACCGACACCTCGCCGATGTTGAGCCAATATTACACCGACGGCGCGGTGAAGGTGAAAGTGGGCGACCAAAAGAAGAATGTGCCGGTCCAATTATCCTGGTTGGACGATGCGTTGGGCTCTTCACACGCAGATTGGAAAATCGTGATCGGCCACCATCCTGTCTACTCGGGCAAATTGGTGGGAGAGGCGAATGTTCGCGCTTCCGACAAGACGGAACGGGTGGCCGGGGGCCAACCCGATCTCATTGCCGGTCTTGATCCCATTCTGCAGCGTCACAAGGTTCGGCTCTATTTGAATGGCCATGACCATGATCTCGCCCACGTCCATCACGGCGAGACACATTTCGTCTGCACCGGGGCGGGCTCTCAAATGTCTGACTATTGCGACACCGGGGGAGAAAGCGATTTTTGCTCGCTGCGGTCCGGTTTCGTGGCTTGTGCCGTCAATCGCAACCGGCTCCGGGTCGCATACCGCGATTATACGGGCGCGGAACTCAAGGTGGTGGATATTCCGTCTGCTGCCTGAGGAAATTTTCCGCGGTTCATCAAACAGTTAGCAGATCGAACGCAGCCCACGCTGCCAAGCCCGGCCTTTGGTGGCAGACTGATGGCATGGAACAGAGCCTCGTGTACCCGGAGCAGACAAAGCCACAAGATATGGCTCTTTATGCCCGCGCGCTCCTGCTCGGCGATCGACTCACGGCTGACCGTTCGTCACACCGCGAAGTGATAACAAGCGCTCCCTTCTGCTTCCGTGAAGGCCGAGGCTATGTGGTGATTTTCCGCTATGGCGCGCTAGTGCTGGTAGCGCTTTCGCAAACTGAAGAGGAGGCGGTCTTGGCGCGCTACGCTCAAGGCCCCGTGATCGAGGAAGAACGCATCGAGCTTTCAATCAAACCGGACCAGGATGAGGGAATTGCCGACAACGGCAGACTGCAAATGAAGGCGCTTACGCCGGCCCATGTCCTGACGCTGGCCGATATTCTTGCCAAAAGCATCGCGCTTGCGCGCTATGAGCGCGAGATCGCCGCGGTGTTCGACAAGATCGAGCCCGCGGCTAGCACGCTTGCGGTTAGCGGACGCATTCCCAGTGCGCGCAAGGCATTGCTCACGTTGATCGGCACGGCGCTTTTGGCACAGCATCGCGTCTCGGGCCGTATCGCCTTTGCGGAAAAGCCCGACATCCTATGGGATCATCCCGAGTTGGAGCGTTTCTATGCCCGGCTCGAGGACGAATATGAGATCGTCGAACGCGGGACCCTTTTGAACGGCAAGGTCAATGTGATTGCGTCCGCGGCCCAGACCTTTGCCGACATGATGGATACGGCGCGCTCCGTGCGGCTCGAAGTGCTGATCGTGCTCCTGTTCGTGGCCGAAATCATCATGGGCGCCTTGGAATTGCTCCGGTAAGGATTCCACGCCGATAATCTCAGTGCCTTAATCCAGCGCGTTTTAACAATCCGGTGCCTGGCAAAATTGGGTATATCCGGGAAACCAAGTCCCAAGCCGCGCGTTGTAGTTGCCAACAGACGTGGATCGAGCCTTGTTGGCCCCGCCGAGTGAGGACGGGGCCTTTTTTGCTGCCTGGTTGGCACGCGGCGCCGCATCAGGCATTTTGGGCCTGAGGGGGGACGCGGGCATGCACGTAGCTGAAGGCAATTTTGATCATCCTCAGGTAATCGAACTCCTTGAGGCTCATGTCAGCCGCGCGCGGGCGGAAACCGGCCGCGGCAGCGCCCATGCCTTGGATGCCAGCGGCCTGAAAACGCCGGACATCCGCTTCTGGACCATCTGGGAAGAAGACAGGCTTCTGGGTTTGGGCGCGCTCAAGGCGCTTACGCGCCGCCATGGCGAGATTAAGTCCATGCACACGGCCGGGTGCGCCCGCCAGCGGGGCGTCGGCTCGGCCATGCTTGCCCACATCTCGGCGGAAGCGGCGAGAATGGGAATGACACGCCGCAGTCTCGAAACCGGATCGTGGGATTATTTCCTGCCCGCCCGCGCCTTCTACCGGCGCCACGGCTTCGTCGAATGCGCGCCATTCGGGGATTACAAATCCGACCCGAACAGCGTCTTCATGATGCGTTTCCTAAATCATTCCAGTGTCGAAATCCGGCCTTACACCGAAACGGATTTCGAGGCGGTGACGGCGATTTGGTTAGCCAGTTGGCAATCGACCGGCATCGATGCGCCCGTGACGCTGGCTGAATTGCGGGAGCGGTGGCTCAAGGATTTCGCCGTTGGCCGAATGGTTTATGTCGCGATGGCTGAAAATGACATCGCCGGCTTTATGGTATTACGGCCAGGTTTGTTGGACCAATTGTTCATCGCACCCACGCGCCAGTCCGAGGGCTTCGGCAAGGCATTGTTGGACTTTGCCAAGCAACAAATGCCGGAAGGCTTCGAGCTCCGCACTGCGCTTCACAGCCGGGCGCCCGCCTTTTACGAGCGGGAAGGACTTGAGCGTGGCGAAGTCGGCATCCATCCTCGCCTGGGCCATGAGATTGTCACTTATTATTGGCGGACCTGATTAATCCAAGGCGCGCGGCCGGTCCGGCACACCCATGGCGCAATCGAGCGACGGGCGGTCCCAATTGCCAAGATTGGCGGCGGCGGCATAGCTCGCCTCAAGAAAACCCAGGATCAATGCATTCGGATTTTCAGCCTGTCGCGCGGTGTCGTAAGTCAGGATGAACTCCCCCAATTGTTCTTCGTATTTGGCTCCGGGCGGCATGATTGCATCACGGAAGCCCTTAGGTTCCGGATAGGCGTAGGAGTAAAAGGCGGCGTGCGGGTACATATCGTTTCCCGGCCAGAAGCCGGCGCTGCTCACTTCATGCGAATAAGCTTCCCTTGTGACGCGGTCGGACAGTCCGGGAACGCCACCTGGATGAAGCGGCGCTCTCCGCCCCGAAAAGCGCGTCACCGCAAGATCGAAGCCGCCCCAGAAAAAATGGACCGGGCTGGCCTTGCCGAGAAATCCGGTGCGAAATTGCTTGAGGAGGAGGACGGCCCGGACAAGGGTACGCCAGAATCGCTCCGCGCTTGGCGCATCATAGGGGCGCGGTGCATGATCCAGTTCGAAGGGGATGGCATCCCCGAGTTCGCTTGGCATGGAGCGGATCGGCGCCCGCACGTCCAGCGCTTCCAGGAGTGCGTTGGTCCTGCGGTGAAAATCCGCGACTGACATCGCTTCGAGCGAAAATTTCGCCGCCGCGCCCGAACTGTCGCGGCCGATCAGGCGGTGCGAAAGGAAATCGAATTCCAAATCGAAGATTCGCTCGCCACAAGGAATCGGCGAAGTCGAAAGGCCGCGCGCGGTGACATAATAAGGGACTTGCCAGCTGTGGTTCAGCCAGGGGGTCAGCGCGAGCCGCACTTTTCCGGCAATTTGTAACCAGAGTTGAAGCGCCAATGCGGTTTCCCGCCACTCGCGGTATTCAAAGTCCGGCCAGGTTGCCGGCATCATCAACTAGCTCCTTTGGGCGGACTTGCCCGCGCGTTCAATCATTGCGCTGACAAAATGCGCTGTTGCGTTGGTTAGAAACGTTCCCGCCATCTCCGTCTCCCCGGCTCGCATACCTGGAATCTAGCGCCTTTCCATCCTCCGGCGCACAGACCTCGACGCAATTCCTGTTTGTAGGTGATAAGAGGCTGATTTTGTTTTGCCTTTTGATTATCTGGCGAAGCGATTTCACCATGTCGCCTCTTCCGCGATATGATCGAGGGCACTGCGTGTGGAGGGATATATGGCCGTCGCAGGCATAGAAGAACGCATCGCGGCTCGGGCGGTGAAAGATCATTGGGGTTTGTTTCTCACAGAAGGCATTATCCTGGTCATCCTGGGTATGGCCGCCATTCTTGTGCCCGTTCTCGCCAGTGTGGTGATCGCGGTCTTCCTGGGCTGGCTGTTCGCGGTAGGCGGAATCGTGGGCCTCATCGCTACAATCATCGCAAGGCGGGCGCCCGGATTTTGGTGGTCTTTGATTTCCGCCCTGGTCGCGCTGGCCGCCGGATTAGCATTGCTCAGCGGACCCATCGCGGGCGCCATGTCGATCACTTTCGTCCTCACGGCGTTTCTTGTCGTCGACGGCATCCTGATGATTGCCTTCGGGCTGGAGCACCGCAAGAGCCTATCCGCACAATGGGGTTGGCTGGTGGTCAATGGCATCGTGGACCTGGCGCTTGCCGCATTGATTGTCTCGGCGTTGCCCGGTTCGGCGGTATGGGCGCTGGGTCTGATTGTAGGAATCGATCTGTTGTTCGGCGGTTGGTCGTTGATCGCAATAGCGCTCTCTACCCGCCACCAATCTCTTTCGGGATTTTGACTTTGTCCGGCGATTTGGCACTCTAGCGGCCAATTCAAGGAATGGTCCCATGCGGAAAAGCCGGGCATGAGCCTCGAAACAGTTCGCGATTTTCTTGCCCGTAATGCGCCAGATATCGAAATAATCGAACTCGACGACAGCACGGCGACGGTGGAGCTTGCCGCGGCCGGTCATGGCGTCAGTCCGGGCCAGATCGCCAAGACCCTGTCGCTCAAGGTGCAGGACCGCAATTTCCTAGTGGTGACGCGGGGAGATGCGCGTCTCAACAATAAGAAGGCCAAGGCGCAATTTGGCGGCAAGGTGACGATGCTGGGTCCCGACGAGGTGCTGGCCGTCACCGGACATGCGGTTGGTGGCGTATGCCCATTCGGCCTGGCTTCACCTTTGCCGGTCTTTTGCGACGTCTCGCTTAAGGATTTCGAGGAAGTCGTGCCGGCCGCCGGTTCAACCCGTAGCGCGGTGCGCATCGCGCCACTGCGCATGGCGGGATTGGTGAATGCGGAATGGGTGGATGTCTGCAAACGGCCGGGCGATGGTGCAGAATAGTTCGAGAGGGGCACATGCGTTACGAATGGATCGGAGCTCTGGCGGCGCTTACGCTTTTCAACGCCATACCTGCTTCTGCCGCGAATTATTCTCCGCCGCACTATTTTCCGCCTAGGGGCGATGGCTGGACCATCCACACGCCCGAGCAGGAGAAGCTCGACCCAATCAAATTGAAACAAGCGGTGGATTTCGCAATCTCGGCGGAACGGACTTATCCGCCCGAATTGGCGAAAGTGGCCGACATCCGCGATCTCACCATCGCCATTCCGCTGGAATATGCCAAGGAACCTTTCAACACGCCGATCGGCCCCTTGAAATCGCATGCGCCCGCCAATGGCTTGATCTTGCGGCACGGCTATATCGTCGCCGAATGGGGCCGCACGCGCGACGTAGACATGACGTTCTCGGTCAGCAAGACCTTTCTGTCTTCGGTGGCCGGCATCGCATTCGACAAAGGCCTGATCCGCAGCGTGAACGACCGAGTAATCGACTATGTGCAGCCCACGCCGGATTTCATGTTATCCCACAACCAGCCCATCACCTGGGACAATATGCTGAGGCAGGATTCCGGATGGATAGGCACCATGTGGGGCAAGCCCTGGTGGGCGGATCGGCCTGGCAGGGATGCATGGAGCGAGCTTGCTAAAGGACCGCCGCCCGTCGGCAAGGAATGGAAATACAATGATGTGCGCGTCAACGCGCTGGCGCTCGCGCTGACTTATCTATGGAAGCGGCCGCTGCCCGACGTGCTCAAGGAATATGTCGCCGATCCCATCGGCATGTCGGATAGCTGGCACTGGGAAGGTTATGACAATTCCTGGGTGGTGATCGACGGCAAGCCCATCCATGTGGTGAGCGGTGGCGGCCATTGGGGTGGAGGCATGTTCATTTCAGCCCGTGACGAGGCACGCTTGGGTCTTCTGGGCCTCAACGACGGCAAATGGGACGGAAAACAAATTCTGTCGGACAAGTGGGTGGCAATGGCGAAGACGCCTACGGCACCCAATCCCGGATATGGCTTCTGTAATTGGTATCTCAACACCAGCAAGGCAATGTATCCGGATGCACGCGACGACAGCGTTACCTTCATCGGCGACGGCGCAAATGAGATCTTCATCGACTATCAGCACGATATTGTCGCGGTTGTGCGCTGGATAGATGGCGCCAAAATGAAGGATTTCGTCGGCCTGCTAGTGGCGGCCACGGGCGAACCAGCGCCGTGATTTCCTCGAGCATGGCGTTTGTCCTATGCTGACGGCGTAGCCAGGACAGTCGGAAACATGGCCGGACAGGCGCAATCGGTCTTCGAATCCAGACGCGAGCAGGCATTTCCGGTTCTTTCTACCGGCGATATCGTCCGTCTCAAGCGCTTCGGGACCGCACGCCGTTATGAGGCTGGCGCAGCTATCATGCGAGCCGGTGAAAAAGCGGCGGGCTTAGTTCTCGTCCTCTCCGGTGAATTGCGCGTCACGGCGCATGAGGCACCAGACAAACCCATCGTCACTTATGGTCCAGGTCCAGGAGGATTCCTGGGAGAGTTGGCCCAGCTTTCCGGCCGGCCAGCCTTGACCGACGCTACGGCGGTGACGGCTGTCGAGGGGGTCTTGATCGAGCCGGCGCGGTTGCGCGACGTGATGGTGCAGGAAGCCGAACTAGGCGAGCGCATCATGCGAGCCCTGATCCTTCGGCGCATGGTGTTGCTCGAGCAGAATGTGGGTCCGGTAATAGTAGGACGGCCTGACGACCGCGACGTCTTGCGGCTGCAAGGTTTTCTACGGCGCAACGCGCACCCCTACCAGACGCTCGATCCGATAGACGGCGGAAAGCCGTTGGCACAATTCCATGTCTCGCCACAGGACCTGCCGATCGTGATCTGCACCAACGGTACCGTGCTGCGCAATCCTAGCGAGAGCCAACTGGCGCGCTGCATCGGCCTGCTGCAAGCCCTCGATCCGGCGCGGTGCTATGACGTGGCGATCATCGGCGCGGGACCGGCAGGCCTTGCCGCCGCCGTCTATGCCGCTTCGGAAGGCCTGTCCTTGATCGTGACGGACTGCCGCGCTTTTGGCGGCCAGGCAGGCGCATCGTCCCGCATCGAGAATTATCTGGGTTTTCCCACTGGCATTTCGGGCATGGCCTTGATGGCCCGTGCCTACAACCAGGCGCAGAAATTCGGCGCCGAAATCGCCATCCCCGAAGAGGTGGTGGCCCTCGAGAAGAATGGCGGGCAAGGCTTTATCCTCACGCTTCACAGCGGCGAGCAAATTCGCGCTCGCACCGTGGTGGTCGCCAGCGGCGCGGAATATCGCCGCCTAAACGTACCCGACCTCGCGCAATATGAAGGCTCGCATGTGCATTACTGGGCTTCTCCGCTCGAGACCCGGCTGTGCGCTGGTGAAGAGGTCGCCTTGGTGGGCGCCGGAAATTCCGCAGGCCAGGCGGTGGTCTATCTTGCCGGCGCGGCGAAGAAAGTCTGGATGATCGTCCGTGGCGACAATATCGAGGCCACAATGTCGCGCTATTTGTGTGAGAGGATCGCGGCCCAACCCAACATCGAAGTGTTGCTGCAGACTGAAGTGACGAAGCTTGAAGGTCAGGATGGCGTACTGGAAAAAATCTGTTGGCGCCATCGGCAAACTGGAGATGAGACCTGCCGCGCTATCGAACATCTTTTCTTGCTGATCGGGGCCGAGCCCAACACCCGCTGGCTGGCTAAATCTGGAATTGCGCTCGACACCAAGGGATTTGTGACGACGGAGGGCATCCCGGGCGCCGCACGCCATCCGTTCGAAACCAGTCAGCGCGGCATCTTCGCTATCGGCGATGTGCGCTCGGGCTCGGTCAAGCGAGTGGCCGCGTCGGTAGGAGAGGGTGCAGGCGTGGTAGCCGCCATTCACAGCTATCTCGCCGACTCCGATCGCGCCAAGGATTCGCAATTCGTGAAGGAGGGGGCCCATGCCTGAGACCTGCTCCCATCTCGTTACCATCAGAAAGGTCCAGCCCAGCGCCAAAGGCTGCGAGGAATGTTTGAAAATCGGTTCGCCGTGGGTGCATCTCAGAATCTGCCGGACATGCGGCCATGTCGGGTGCTGCGATTCCTCGCCTCACAAGCACGCGACCAAGCATTTTCACCGGACCAAACACCCCATCATCGAAGGTTATGATCCACCCGAAGGCTGGGGCTGGTGTTACGTGGACGAGGTGTTGTTCGATCTTAGCGGCAACACCACTCCACAATGGGGTCCGATTCCGCAGTTCGTGTGAGGCCGGCATGGCGCGTGCATTGGATCCCTGGCGCGCTCTGGTGCGCCTCTGGCTATTCGGTTCCATCGCCTGGATAGGGTTTTGGTCATGGCGGGACTTTTCGGGTTGCTTCAAGGCGCGCAATGGCACGTTATGGTGTCCCAATGCCGCCGGCGATGCGCTGTCAGTCACCAGCTATCTCCACATTGCGCTCAACTTGCTAGGGCCGCCTCTGGCGCTCCTTCTCCTCGGCCTGGCGTTCCTGTGGTTCGCGCGGAGGACCGAGCAACCCTAAGGCGAGTGGCTCACCGCGCCGCGGGACAACTCAGTCCCAGGGAGGCCGCCAGCCGGTCTTTCAGCGAAATCATCTCTACCGCTCCCAGACTGCCTGATTTGATTCCGGGACCGGAAAGCAGAAAGACGCTGCGATAATCATGGCGTAGCGGCCAGAAGCCATGATCGCCCTTTTCGGGCGGCGGAGAATGCGCCGGACCGCTGGCATCAGGGCTGTAAAACAGCACATGATCGGCGGGCTCGAAGGCGGCGACTGCGTCAGCAAGTTTCGGCGCGTAGCGCAAGAGTTCATCCCGGGGAATTTCGCGGCCCACATCGCTGCCGGGCTTGCCGGATTGGTCATGCAGCCATTCCGAAACGGCGTGATCCTTGGTGATCACGATGCCGCCCATCGGCTCGATGTCGCCCTGGACACCGGCCTCGGAAGCCTCGGCTTTCAGATTGGCGATACGGTCTATTCGTTCGAAGCCGTGGTCGGAGACGAGCGCGAAATCATAATCCTTGGGCATTGCCTTCAGGATGTCGCCGATCAGTGTGTCGGTTCGTTCGAGTATAGCATTGGCGTTGGTCGTGAAGGGGCCCTGGTCATGGGCTTCGGAGTCCAGGTCCACCAGGTGCGTCAGGACCAGGTCCGGATGTTTGCGCTGGAGCAGATAGTTCGTCGCCAGGGTCCGGGTTCGATCGTCCACCCATTGCTGTGGGAAGGAGGGAAAGGCGCGTGAGATCTCGTCCACCAGGCCGGGAGTGGCATATTTCGCCACTGAATCCAGATCCATCGAGCCGCCATTCCGCCGTACGAACACTTCGGGCAGGTTCCAAGTGATCTTGGCTTCCATGGTTACCGGCCAAGTAACAGCGGCGGTGGTCATTCCATGCTCGCCTGCGCATTGCCAGAGTGTGGGCACTTTGAGCTTGTTCGCCGACCAAAAGGACAAGGACGGATCAAGCGGTCCGCGGCCATTGTTCAGAATGCCATGCTGGTCAGGACGCGCGCCCGTGATGATTGAAGTATGCGAGGGCCAGGTGACCGTGGGCCACACACCGATCACACCATCGGCATATTGGCTTCTGGCCAGCAACAGGCGCAGATTGGGTATCTTGAGTCCCAATTGATCGGCGTCGCGCAGATAGCGCCAATCGAGTCCGTCCACCGATAGGACCATCAATTTATGTTGTGGCGGTTGGGGTGGCCCGGCGGAGGCCGAAATCCCGGCCCCCGCCAATAATGCTGCCAGTGAAAGAGCGAGCCCCCTCAAAACGCCACCCCGATATTTGACCGCATGCCGAACCCGTCACCTCTGGGAACCCTTGCCCCTGGAAAATCAAAGCCGTCCAACCGGGACAGGCCGGAACCCACTACCGGTGATTTAAATGGAGAATGTAACTTTTTTGTACGGAACAGAACGTTTCGCAGCGGATTACTGCAATTGAGCAGTTACTGGAAGGGGACGATTGTGAGGACGCGCTTGAGCCAATTGCTGGAGTCCCTGCCTTTTGCTCAGCGATTATCGCGCTACCGGCAATTCTCACGGGAAGCTTTGCGCAAAGCCACCGACACGCGAGATGAAGAGATGCGGGCGGCATATCTCAGCATGGCGGCAGGCTGGCATATGTTGGCGACCGAGATTGAACGGTTCCGGGACCGCCAGCCCTTCTCTCAGGAATTTTCTCCAAAGATTGAGGCGCCGTCGCAAGACAGAGATAGTCCCCCGGTAGGTCGCGCGTCACACTAAATAAAATCAGACGAGTGAATTTTTGAGCCGGCGCTTCAACCTATTTGATGTTGAGGCGCTAGCTTTTCTGTCGCTCTCCAGGGCGCAGACTCTGGCACCGTCGACCAGCCTCGCCGGCGGTCCGGTTGCAATGGCAATCGTCCTGGCCAGGGCATAGGATACCGCCGGAGCGCGAATATCTATGAGAGACTGCGACGTTCTGATCGTAGGCGCGGGTCCTACGGGGTTGGTGCTGGCCCTGTGGCTGACCAAATTTGGCGTCAAATGCCGCATCGTGGACAAGACGGATAAGCCAGGCAGCACTTCGCGGGCTCTGGCGGTGCATGCGCGCACGCTGGAGCTTTACCGCCAACTCGATCTCACGGAAGCTGTAATCCAGAACGGACATAAGGTTCCGGCGGTCAATCTTTGGGTGAAGGGCGAGAAGAAAGTCCATCTCGACTTCGCGACGGTCGGAGAAGACCTCACGCCTTATCCCTTCCTGCATATCTTTCCGCAGGACGAACATGAACGCCTTCTGGTCGCCCGGCTGGAACAATTGGGCGTCGCCGTGGAACGCAGCACCAGTCTTCTCTCCTACGCCGAAGAAAAGGACGGGATCATGGCGCGGCTGGCAACCGACAAAGGCGAGCAGCAATGCCATGCCGCCTATATCGCGGGGTGCGACGGCGCCCGCTCACGGGTGCGCGAAACCATGGGCACCGGTTTTCCAGGCGGCACATACGCCCAGATCTTCTATGTGGCTGATGTTGAGGCCTCGGGTCCTGCGGCTGACGGCGAATTGCATGTGGACCTGGATGAGGCCGATTTCGTGGCGGTGTTTCCTCTGAAAGGACAGGGCCGCGCGCGGTTGATCGGCACGGTTCGGGACGAGCGCGCCCGGCATCCCGAGGCTTTGAAATTTGAGGATGTAGCCGATCGCGCGATCGGGCATATGAAAGTGGACGTGAAAAACGTCCATTGGTTCTCCACTTATCGCGTGCATCACCGCGTCACACAGCATTTTCGCAAAAACCGTGCCTTTGTTCTCGGCGACGCCGCGCATATTCACAGCCCGGTCGGCGGCCAGGGCATGAATACCGGCATCGGCGATGCCATAAATCTGGCGTGGAAGCTGTCATGGGTCGTCAATGGCCGCGCGCCCGATGCGCTGCTCGACAGCTACGAGCCCGAGCGCATTGCTTTCGCCCGACGGCTTGTAGCCACAACAGATCGCGTGTTCAGCTTTGTTTCGACCGAAGGGCCGTTCGCCGACCTGATGCGCACACGCGTTGCGCCTCTGGTCATTCCCGCCATCGGCAAGGTCGAGGCCGTGCGTGAATGGCTGTTCCGCACGGTGTCGCAGACCCTGATCCACTATCGCGGCTCGGCTCTTGCCCAAGGCCGCGCGGGCTCTGTGGAGGGCGGCGACCGCTTGCCCTGGGCATTTGCGGCGGGGTTGGACAATTATGCGCCTCTGGCTGAAGCCAAATGGCAGGGTCACGTCTATGGGGACGCCGAAGCGGCCTTGCGTGCCTGGTTCACGACCAACGAGGTCCCGCTTCATGTCTTTTCCTGGTGCGAGGAATATGGCCGGGCGGGCTTACGGAGAAACGCGCTTTATCTGTTGCGCCCCGACACCTATGTCGCTCTGGCCGCGGAAAAACCCGCGCCCGAAATGCTCACCCGCTATTTCGCGGAGCGGCAGATCCAGCCGTGAGTTTTTTCAGTGCGGCGCAGTCCCGTTCAGAAGATCGGGCGGCACAATCACGCGCTGCGCAGGGAAGCGGCATGCATTGGGCAGCGGGCTCTTGAAACATTGGCCGGTAATGTAGGCATGCGCGATGCTGCCGGGTGTGGTGTAGGCGTAGAAGCCCAGGATAAGCAGTACGAAAAGCACGACGCCGATCACGCGGAAGCGTGACAACGGTTTCTGCCCCAGGCCCTGATAAGGATCATCCATGGGCCGAATCTTTAGAGGCTGCCGGTTCGGAAAGCTATATCGTTACTGTCCCGGGCTGGTGGTGGAGGCAGGCGTGGGGCACGGAACCTTGGTACAGCTGCCGCCATTGGCCGGGCAGGTGAGGCAATAATCCTTGCCAGCCGAGTCCTTGCAGGCACCGCGCAGCGTGCCGCCCTGTGGCGACCAGGTGCAATCGTCTGCAAAGGCGACGGAACTACTTATGGTGAAGACGGCGATGACGGAAGCGAAGACGATACGTTTGGCCATCAGAATTATCTCCCCTTGTTAAAAGCCTTTCAGGATTTTGGTGTCAGAATCGCGCTTCTTCCGCATTGCGGATTGGAGAATGAAACGGTCGCACCGCTAGCGTGCCCGCTCACCAGGCGTGTCGTGCGGTCCATGCGGTAATCGGCTTCGTCCTCGCCTGAGCCCTCGCGCCACGCAAAAGCATCGTCCGTGACATTGAGGGGCGCGACCACCCTGGTCTGCAGAAACGGATTCGTGTCCGTAACGGTGAGGCGCCCGGTGTCAAAGACGAGGAGCATGCCGCCATTATCGCAGGAAAGATTGATGATCTCGGCGCGCGCGCCCGGCGCGGCGGCAAGCGTCGCGCTCAGGCCAAGCAAGAGAACCCTGCCGAGCATTTTTATCCCCAAGCCTCCCGGCGGCGGCGCAGCTTAGCAGAGGCAGGCCCGCCCCGGCAGGGACTTTTTCAGTGGCCGCTGCCGGGGATGAGAATGGTAGACGGAATAATCGTGGGAAGAGGCGGCATTCCGTTGGGGTTGGCGGGCGGTGGCAGTCTGGGCGCGTCGGGATTATTAAGGATGCTGCCGGGCACTGGCGGCGCGGTTTGCGCCTTTGCCGGAAGCGCAGCAGCCAAAAAGGCGAAACTGGCAAGCAAAATTTTGGTGGCCATGGCCACCTCCTTGCTTGTTCAAACGCGGGAACCCGTTTCCTGATCCGGGGTCGGCCGGCACTGGGTTTCCCTGGCCTCAGAGACCCCGACTTGCCTAGCGTACACCGACGAGTAGTCGCGCAAAACACAACCTTAACGTGCGCAACGATAATCTGCCGCACTAACTTAAAGGAACGCGACTTGCAAATTCATTGCTGTGTCGTAGTCTGAATGCGGGGTGGGCGTCAATCGGGGCGCCCTCGCAGGGGTTGGGGAAAATTCCAGTGAAAATTCAAGCCATCGCGGCGATCGCCGTGTTGGGCGCGGCTGTGTCTGGCTGCGCCACCATTGTCGACGGCACCAAGCAATCAGTATCCGTCTCGACCACGCCCGTCGAAGGAGCAAATTGCACGCTCACCAATTCGGAAGGAACTTGGTTTGTCACCTCACCCGGCAGCGTTAAAGTGCATAAAACCAAAAATGATTTGACAGTTACCTGCAAGAAGGACGGCTATCAGCCCGGCAGCCAGGTTGCCGATTCCAATTTTGGCGGCGCGACGTTCGGCAATATCGTGTTGGGTGGCGTGATCGGGGCGGGCGTCGATGCGGCAAGCGGCGCCAACTACTACTATGATTCGCCCATCATCGTCCCGTTGGGCGAGCCATTGAAGACCGCGGGCGCCACACCGACACCCAGCACTGCAGCTCCCTAAAAGCCCATTCCTGGTCAGCGTCCAAACTGTCACTTTTCGCCTGTTTGGCTAAGCCGGGGTGGCGGCTATAGTGCCGGCGATCGGGGGCCCACATGCGATATTTCACGTTTGCTCTGATCCTGTTCTGGGTCGGGCCGCTTGCCGCCCAGGAGACGGATCATCCGTTATTGCACCAGGTGGCGGCTGATGTGCGTACCGATGCGCTTCACGCCACCATTGCCCGCTTGGTCGGCTTCGGCACTCGCCACAGTCTTTCCGGAAATGCTTCGGCGGCCCGCGGTATCGGCGCCGCCCAAGCCTATGTGAAGGGCGAGTTCGCCCGCATCAGCGCAAGCTGCGGCTCTTGCATTACGATCGAGACGCCGGCGGAAAGTTTCACCGGCGCGCGCGTGCCGGTCTCCACGCCTTTCATGGACGTGCTGGCGATCCAGCGCGGGGTAAGTGATCCAGGACGGGTGATCATCATCGCGGGGCATTTGGACAGTCGCAACACCGACATCATGGACGCGGTCCATGACGCGCCCGGCGCCGATGACGACGGCTCTGGCACTGCGGCGGTGCTGGAGGCGGCGCGGGTGCTTTCCGCGCACAAATTTCCCGCCACCTTGGTCTATGCCGTACTCACCGGCGAGGAGCAGGGTCTTTATGGCGGCTCGGTGTTGGCCCACTACGCGGCCAGCCACCAATGGAACGTGGAGGCCGATCTCAATAACGATATCATCGGAAACAGTCATGGCGGCGATGGCACGGCGGACGCCACCCATGTGCGGATTTTCTCCGAAGGCACGCGCGATTTGGAGAGCGAGGCCGCAGCCAGCGGCGTCCGCTATAATGGCGGAGAAATAGACAGCCCAGCGCGCAATCTGGCTCGGTTCATTGCAACGCTGGCGCCCCGCTATCTCGAAAATTTCAATGTCCGGCTGGTTTACCGCACCGATCGCTATGGCCGGGGCGGCGACCAGGTGCCGGTGCTGGCCGCGGGCTATCCCGCGGTCCGGCTCACCGAGGCCAAAGAAGATTACAGCCATGAGCATCAGAATGTGCGGGTGGAGAACGGCGTTGCCTATGGCGACGTGATTGGGGGCGTCGATTTCGATTATCTGGCACAGGTGGCAAGGCTCAATATCGTGAGCATGGCGGCGCTGGCGATGGCGCCGGCTCCGCCCGCGGTGCGCATCACAGGCGCGGTGACCTACGACACGACCTTGTCATGGGCATCGGTGCCAGGCGCGGCCTCCTATCGCGCCTGGTGGCGCGACAGCCTCGATCCCGAATGGACGCATAGCCAGTTCGCCGGAAACGCCACCTCGGTCACGCTCCCGCATGTCAATATCGACGACTGGCTGTTCGGCGTGTCATCGGTCTCGGCCGACGGTTATGAAAGCCCGGTATCGTTCCCTTTCAGCGAGCGCCCCTGAAGCACAGCGGCTATTCGAACACCGGGCTGAAGCGGCAAATGTCGCGGTGACGCCAGATCCATGCGCCCGCCATCCGGAAGGTGTTGAATTCACCGAAATCGTGCCAGCCATCCCGAGGCTCCATCGAGTGCACGCGGTAGCAACCCCCGGTGCCGAGATCCTCGACGACGTGCCAGGTGCCGGCGTATGCCAGAACGGGGCCGGTCAAAGCCAGAAACGTCAACGTCGCTGGAAGAAGCAGTTTCATAGGGTCAGTGTAAACCATTTCATGGACCGCCGCACGGGGCCAGTGTGGATGACCAGCCAGAGTTTGCGGCGGCGCCGGCCCTGGGCTTAACTGACCTTTGGGGAGCCATGAACAAGATATTCTTCAACGAAGCGGTCACGGGCTCGCATCCCGCTCTTGGCTCGTACGGCCGCGAGAATGCGGCAAGCCTGAAAGGGCTGTTCGCGCATTCGAAGATTTTTGCGTCCACTCCGCTTCGTCCCCTGGACGGGCTCGCCTCCGCATTGGGCATTGGGGAATTATGGGCCAAGGACGAGCGAAATCGCTGGGACCTGGGCAGCTTCAAGAGCCTGGGTGGGTCCTATGCGGTGGCGGATTTGGCGGCGGAATTTCTGTCGCGGCGCGAAGGCCATCGCGTGTCCCCCGCGGACATTTTTGCCGCCCGCGCGCCAAAGGCGCGTGAGATGACCTTTGCGACGGCTACAGCGGGCAATCACGGCCGCGCGGTCGCTTTCGGGGCGCAGCTTGCTGGCGCCCGTGCCGTGATCTTCGTTTATGGAAACGTCCCCAGGCAGCAGGCACGCGCCATCGCAGCACTTGGTGCGGAGGTTGTCACCGTCGATGGCGATTACGAAGCGGCTTGTCGCGCTGCCGCCGAAGCGTGCCGAACGCAGGGTTGGATCATGGTTTCGGACGTGGCGGAAGAAGGCTACTCCGAAATTCCGGAACGCATCATGCGCGGCTATTCCGTCCTGGCCGCGGAGGCGCTGGAGCAAGCGCCAAAGCCTCCCACACACATTGTCTTGCAGGCGGGTGTGGGCGGGCTCGCCACGCCGGTCGCGGCCTATTTCACCAATTGTGTGTCGCCCAAACCTAAGATCGCCGTGGTCGAAGCGGTCACTGTTCCTTGCTTGATGGAGAGCGCGCGCCACAACCGGGAGACCCGCACCGAATCCGCGGGCTCCACCAATTTGAACCGGCTCGACTGCCCCACTCCGTCCTCCACCACCTGGCCGGTGCTGCGCGCTTTGGCCGAGGTCTTTGTGGGCGTGGACAACGATACCGCCGCCGAGGCAGCCCGCCTGTTGGGACAGCAAGGCCTTGCCACCACGCCCACAGGCGCGGCGGGCTTGGCAGGAGTGCTCGCGCTTTCCCGCGAGAAGGGCGCGTACGAGACGCTCGCATTGGACAGAGCGAGCCGCGTTTTGATCGTACTGACCGAACAGGCGCTTGATTGAGCTTCCGGCAAAGAAAACCCGCCCATCCTTGCGGACGGGCGGGTTGTTGGAAATCATGCTCCTTTACATCTTCAGGCGGACACCAACCTGGAAGAAGCGTCCCACGATGCCGCCCTGGGCGCTGGAGGGATTGTAGTTGACGCCGCCATATTGCGCCGGTTCCAGCGGCGGATCCGCGTCGAGCAGGTTAAAGATGTTGCCATAGACTTGCACATTGTCGGTCCACTGATAGGCAACATGGAGGTCGACTTGCCAGTAATCGCCGCCCTGGCCGGGCACGTTGGGATAGATCATCCCGCCGGGGCCGGCGATATCCGATTCGATATTTTCGAGATTACTGGTGAAGTAGGTGGTGAACGCCGCATCCCAGGGGCCCCACTTGAAGTCGTTGCCCCAGGTGAATTTGTTGCGTGGCGTGCCTTCACAATCCACCAGGATGCAGGGGCTGAGCGTTCCCACAAATTCCAGCCTGGGATTGCCGGGGACCTCGTCGACGAACCGGAATACGTGCGTGCCTTCAAACGACAGCGTGTAATGAACATCTTCGGGAAGATCCCAACTCGCGGTTATGCCCAGATCGATGCCATCGGTGACGAGACGGCCGGAGTTGGAATAAGGCGCCACCACACTCGCCGGCCTGGCTAGAGCGTTAGGAGCCGCCGGATCGACCGCATCAGGCGTGACCGCGAAGCCGGGAGGCAGGGGTGCACCCGCGAAATAGGCGGCGAGTGCCGTGCCAGTGCTGGGCGGCTGAATCAGATTCCACTTTTGGATGTAGTAATAGTCGGCGGTGATCGCGATGTTCTCCAGCGGATTGACGATGAAGCCGCCGGTATAGTTCGCCGAAGTCTCTGGCTTGACACCGGGGAAGGCCGAATTGATCACGTTCAACGAATAGGGATTCGTCACGTAGGGGCTATTGCCATGCTCCGCCGCAAAGCTGGGGGGCGCGATATTGGCCGCAGTGGTGGTGACGAAGGCCGAGGTCTGGGCGTTGCCGTTTTCGGCAAAGCCGGGCGCGCGGAAACCGCTCGACGCCGTGGCGCGGATGGTGATCCACGGGAAGGGCGAGTATTTGATGCCGCCCTTGGGATTGAAGGTATCGCCAAAGTCCGAATAGTGGTCGAACCGCGCCGAAATGACCGCGTCGAAATGTTCGAACGCCGGCAGATCCAATTCGCCGAATATCGATATGAGGTTCCTGGAGCCAAACATGAAAGTATTGCCCAGGCCCTGGGCGGCATTGTCGGGGTTGAGAGACGGATTGTGGTTGTCCTCGGTGCGATATTGCAGGCCCACGCCCAACGACGCGGGTCCGCCCGGGAGGTCAAACACACTTCGGTAGGCCGACAGGTCTAGCGAATCCGTGTCGTTGGTAGACATGCTGTTGAGGTTGGGCGCTAGCGCCTGGCGCAGTGCCGGTGTGTTAGCGGACGGATTAAGGAAATTATAGCTGCCGTTGTTGATGTCGGTGATCAATTGATTGTAGTTGGGGAAACCCGCCTCCGTGAAATCCAACCAAGAATGGGCGATTCTGAGTGCGCCGCTATAGGTCCAGCCGTCCCAATCGCCATTGACGCCCAGGGTCGACCAGAGAACGTGGCTTACGGTGGATTCAAAGGAAGGGATATCGGCCCAGGCATAGTTGATAGCGGCGTCCGTGCAGGTCACCCCTTCCACACAGGTCGGTGAGTTTGCGAAGGGATTGTTGGGATTTAGTGCGCCGGTGCCCGGCCCGTTTGCACCAATCAGGCGCGCGGGCAAAACGATCTGATTGGTGTTCTGGGGCGTGCTTACCTGGATCTGCTGCGGCTGCAGCTGGTTGTAGTACTGGTATTGGAAGTAGCTCATGTCGATGTAGAGCTGCATGTCATTGCTGACATTAAAGCTGCCGCGGGCGTAGATGCCCTCGCGGGTCGCCCGCGCCTGGTGGTAGGTGTTGGAGAGAAGATTCTGCTCGCAAAAGACATTGCCAGATGCGTCGGTGGACGGGGTTCCCAATGGACCGCAGCCGCCGGGAGCCAAAATCTGAGTCGGGCCGTTCGTAGTGCTTTGCTGGATGAAGTTCGCGGGCAGCGGATTGGGCGGCAAGTGTGTGATGGGGTTGTTCGGTATCGTCACTGTTGCCGGAGCCACGGAGCCATAGATCGAGCCCGAGAAGTTGCCCGGCTGGCCGGCGATATTGTTCAAGCCGCCGATGGAAGAAAGGTCGTTGGTGTTGAACGGGAAGTCGCGTTGAGAGACCTTGATCGGCTCTTGATGATCATATTCGACATTGACGAAGAAATTGTAGCGGTCGGTGGCGATGTCGCCGATGCCCAAGGTGGCCGAGGCGTGATAACCGGTGCCGCCGCCATGCTGGGAAGTGCCGCCTTGGGCATACCCTTCCATGCCTTGGTAATTCTGTTTGAGAATAATGTTCACGACGCCGGCGATGGCATCGGCGCCATAGATGGACGAGGCGCCATCTTTCAGGATTTGGATCTGGTCGACCGCATCCATCGGCAGAGTGTTGAGGTCGGTGAAGGTGCGTTCCCCGTCATCCGCCAAAGGATAGTTCGCGGTGCGGTGGCCGTTGATCAGGACCAAAGTGTTATTGCTGGTCAAGCCACGCAGCGACACCGCGGCCGCGCCGGTGGCGAAGGCGCCGTTAAAGGCGTTGGACAGACTGCCCGCGTTATCTGCTGAGATTGAACGTATCGCGTCGGCGGTGGAGGTGAA
>DATFSP010000137.1:0-2780 GCA_035262545.1 Rhizomicrobium sp.
TCGCCCAGCCAGCGGCGCCGCCGTCGAAATCCAAACTGAGACACCACCTTGGGGCGATGTGAACATCTATGGAACAATAGCTTGTATAAGTATTTAGTATCAATACTTTAGACGGTATATTGCCAATGAGAACAAAACGTGTACCTTGTTCTTCTCACACCGATGCTGGATTCGCTTGGGGATCGGCGGGCGCTGTGGAATAACCGAGGGAGTCAGGTATGTCACAGGCGGCTTTGCGGGTAGTGGGCAAGGAACAGAATAACGATCGCAAGCGCGCGCTTGAGGCCGCGCTCAGCCAGATCGACCGGGCGTTCGGCAAGGGCTCAGTAATGAAGCTGGGCAGCCGGGACCTGGGCGTTGCGACCGACGCGGTTTCCACCGGGTCGCTGGGGCTCGACATCGCGCTGGGCATCGGCGGGCTGCCGCGTGGCCGCATCGTCGAAATCTATGGTCCGGAATCTTCCGGCAAGACCACGCTCGCCCTGCACGTAGTGGCGGAGGTCCAGAAGAAGGGCGGCACCGCCGCTTATGTTGACGCCGAACATGCGCTGGACCCGGTCTATGCCAAGAAGCTCGGCGTGGACATCGACGAAATGTTGATCTCCCAGCCCGACACGGGCGAGCAGGCGCTGGAGATCACTGACACGCTGGTGCGCTCCGGCGGAGTGGACATTGTTGTGGTGGACTCGGTTGCCGCGCTGACACCCAAGGCCGAACTTGAAGGCGAAATGGGCGACCAGCTTCCCGGCCTTCAGGCGCGGTTGATGAGTCAGGCCCTGCGCAAGCTCACTGGTTCGATCTCCAAGTCCAACACCATCGTGATCTTCATCAACCAGATCCGCATGAAGATCGGCATCATGTTCGGCAATCCGGAAACCACGACCGGCGGCAATGCGCTGAAATTCTACGCCTCGGTGCGTCTGGATATCCGCCGCATCGGCGCCATCAAGGACCGCGACGAAGTGGTGGGCAATGCGACCCGTGTGAAGGTGGTCAAGAACAAGGTCGCCCCGCCCTTCAAGCAGGTCGAATTCGACATCATGTACGGCCAGGGCGTGTCCAAAACCGGCGAGCTGGTCGATCTGGGTGTCAAGGCCGGCATCGTTGAGAAGTCGGGCTCCTGGTACTCCTTCGACGGTTCGCGCATCGGCCAGGGCCGCGAGGCTGCCAAGACCTTCCTGGCCGAGAATGCCGACATCGCCAACAAGATCGAACATGCCATCCGCGCCAATGCCGGCCAGATCGGCCAGAATCTGGTGCTGGGCGCCTCGGAAAAAGGCGAGGCGGAAGAAGAATAGGCCGCCGGTCGCGGTTGACAGAAAAGTTGGAATTGTTTCGCAGCAACTCCAACTCCTCGGCAGAAGGCGCTCCTTGTGAATGGGGAGCGCCTTCTGTTTTTTGGGGCTCGGGCGCGCCCGTTCCTTCGCGACGGAGAGACAGGGCTGATTGGCTTCAGATTTGGGCTTGGCTGCCGAGCAAAATCCCACCCGTGACAAGGTTTTTTAGAGCCGTTACAACCCGACCCCATGAAAAGCCTTTCCGAAGTACGATCCGGGTTCCTGGAATTCTTTGCCGAACGGGGCCACACCGTGGTGCCCTCCTCGCCGCTGGTTCCGCGCAATGACCCCACCCTGCTGTTCACCAATGCGGGCATGGTCCAGTTCAAGAACCTCTTCACGGGGGCGGAAAAGCGTCCCTATAGCCGCGCCACCACAGTCCAGAAATGCGTGCGCGCGGGTGGCAAGCATAACGACCTGGACAATGTCGGCTATACCGCCCGCCATCACACTTTCTTCGAGATGCTGGGCAATTTTTCCTTCGGCGACTATTTCAAGGACGAGGCCATCACCTTTGCCTGGGATTTCGTAACCAGGGTGGTCGGTCTGCCAAAGGATCGCTTGCTGGTCACGGTCTACAATACCGACGACCAGGCGCGTCAGCTTTGGAAGAAGATCGCGGGGCTTTCCGACGACAGGATCATCGGCCATCAGTCCAATCTCTGGGCCATGGGTCCCACGGGCCCTTGCGGCTATTGCTCGGAAATCTTCTACGACCAGGGGCCGTCCGTCGCGGGCGGGCCGCCCGGCTCGCCGGACGAGGATGGAGACCGGTTCCTGGAATTCTGGAATCTAGTGTTCATGCAGTTCGAGCAGGTGGACGAGAACACCCGCCTGGACCTGCCCAAGCCGTCCATCGATACGGGCATGGGGCTCGTGCGCATTGCCGCCATCCTGCAGGGCGTGACCAACAATTATGACGTGGACCTGTTCCGCCACCTGATCGCGGCTTCAGAATCGGCCAGCGGCGTTGCGAGCACCGGGGAAGCGACTTTCAGCCACCGCATCATCGCCGACCATCTGCGGGCCACATCCTTCCTTATCGCCGATGGCGTGCTGCCCTCCAATGAAGGCCGCGGCTATGTGCTGCGCCGGATCATGCGCCGCGCCATGCGCCACGCGCATCTCTTGGGCACCAAGGACCCGCTGATGCACCGGTTGGTGCCGGCGCTGGTGGCGGAAATGGGCTCGGCCTATCCAGAATTGCAGCGCAACGAAGCTCTAATTGCCGAAACACTTAAGCTGGAGGAAATCCGCTTCCGCGAAACCCTCGCCCGCGGCCTCAAGCTTCTGGACGAAGCAAGTGTCGGCCTGAAGAAGGGCGACCGCCTGCAGGGCGAAGTCGCATTCAAGCTTTACGACACCTATGGCTTTCCGCTCGACCTCACTGAAGAGTCGCTGCGCGCCCGCGGTGTCAGCGTGGATACCGAAGGCTTTTCGGCC
>DATFSP010000138.1:0-4698 GCA_035262545.1 Rhizomicrobium sp.
AATTGAAGCGCGCTGAAGCCCTGATCACCGAGACGCTGAAGCTGGAAGAAATCAGATTCCGCGAAACCCTCGCGCGCGGCCTCAAACTATTGGACGAAGCGACTTTGGGCATGAAGGCGGGCGACCGTTTGACCGGTGACGTCGCATTCAAGCTTTATGACACCTATGGCTTTCCCTTGGACCTTACCCAGGAATCGCTGCGCGCCCGCGGCATCGCGGTAGACCAGGACGGTTTCACTTTTGCAATGGAGAAGCAGCGCGCAGAAGCCCGCGCCAGCTGGGCGGGTTCTGGGGAAGCCGCCAACGAGGCTCAATGGTTCGCGGTCTTCGACGAAGTGGGCCGTACCGAGTTCCTTGGCTACGATACTGAAGAGGCAGAGGGCCAGATACTTGCCATTCTCAAGGACAATAAGCGGCTGGAGAGCACAACCGCAGGCGAAAAAGTCGAAATTCTCACCAACCAGACGCCATTCTACGCGGAGTCGGGCGGCCAGGTGGGCGACACCGGCCTGATGCTGTCGGCCAAGGCGGAAGGAAGGATCATAGACACCCAGAAGAAGTTGGGGTCGCTTCATGTCCATGTCGTGGAAGTTACACGCGGCGAGCTTTCAGTGGGCGACGGTGTTGATCTGAAAGTGGACCGGGAACGGCGCCGCGCCACCCGCGCCAATCATTCCGCCACCCACCTCCTGCACGCCGCCTTGAAGCGCGTGCTGGGAGCGCATGTGAGTCAGAAGGGCTCACTGGTGTCGCCCGAGCGGTTGCGGTTCGACTTCTCACATCCGAAGCCGGTGACGCCGGAAGAATTGGAGCGGATCGAAGCCCAGGTAAATGAAGTGATCCGGCAGAATTCCGACACCTCGACGCGGCTGATGGCCACCGATCAGGCGATCGCCGCAGGAGCCGAAGCTCTGTTTGGAGAGAAATACGGCGAGGAAGTCCGGGTCCTCACCATGGGCGACGATCTGGAACAGACCAAAGCCTATTCGGTGGAATTATGCGGCGGCACCCATGTGCGCCGCCTCGGCGATATTGGCATCTTCACCATTCTTTCCGAAAGCGCGGTTGCGGCGGGTGTGCGCCGCATCGAGGCGCTCACCTCGGAAGGCGCGCGGCGCTATCTGTCCCGCCAGGCGGAATTGGCGCGCGAAGCGGCGGCTGCGCTCAAGACCAATGCAGCCGATTTGCCAGGTCGGGCGGCCGCCCTGGCCGACGAGCGCAGGCGGCTGGAGCGCGAATTGGCCGACGCCAAGAAAGCTTTGGCACTCGCAGGTCCGGCGCAAAGCGGCGGCGATGACGGCGCCCGGACGATCGCCGGCATCAAGGCGGTGTTGCGCAGCATCGAAGGCGTTGCGCCAAAGGACCTCAAAGGCTTGGCCGATGAAGCAAAGGCCAAGTTGGGCTCAGGCGTGGTGGCGTTTGTCGCTGCGGCGGATGGCAAAGCGTCGCTCGTGGTGGGTGTGACCGACGATCTTACCCAACGCATCAGCGCAGTCGATCTGGTGCGGCTGGGAGCGGAAGCCTTGGGCGGCAAGGGCGGTGGCGGCCGGCCCGACATGGCTCAGGCCGGAGGCCCCGACGCCGGTAAGGCGCAAGCGGCGCTCGCCGCCATCGAACAGCGGCTGACGGCGCTCGCAGCTGCTTGATGCAGGCATCGCGCGGTCCACTTCGCGCGCGCAATGCCTGCGGATTTCAACTACGATCAACCGGCGCCGTCGCGGCCTAGCTCGCCGCTCCTCTGGCAAAGATCAACCGACGTTGAAGACGCAGATCTTGTTGCCGGTAGGATCGCGCAGATAGGCGCCAAAGAAACCGGAGGTCGCTCCCGGCGGACGATAACCAGGCTTGCCTTCATCGGTGCCGCCATTGGCTATTCCGCCTTCGTAAGCAGCCTTGACCGCGTCTTGCGACGACGCGCGATAGGCTAGCATGATGCCATTGCCCGCGCGCGCTTCCTGACCATTATGGGGCTTGCAGATCATGGTGTGGCAGCCGGTGAAACCCTTGTCGGGGCCGATGGCGCCATATCCTATCCAACCCCCGTCGGCGAATTTACGCTCGCCGCCGATTGCGCCGAACACCGCATCATAAAATTTTCCGGACGCCTCGCTGTCGCGGGCTCCGATCGTCGTGTAGCCGATCATGTTTTCCCTCCTGAAATGGCCGCGCAGCCTCGCTTAGTCTCCGGAACGAAGCAAGAACTTTTTTCGTGAATTTATCGCTACCCCGAGTTGGATCAGGCAATGATGTCGGGCAGCAGCGAATTATTTATCTCGGTGATCTCGTCCTTGAGTTGGAGCTTGCGTTTTTTCAGGCGCGAGAGCGCCAATTGATCGCCCGCTCCCGAGGCAGACAAAGCTTCGATTGCCGCGTCGAGATCGCGATGCTCCTGGATCAATGCCGCAAGCTTGGCGCGCGCCGCCACTTCATCGGGACGGGTGACGTGCTCGTTCATGACCGCTTGCTCCGTTTTGCGCCGTTGCGTGAAGCGGTCGAGGGTAGATCCTCGCCCCAGCGCTTCATTGGCCAAGTGTATCCCAGAAGGTCCAGCGCACGACCCGCCATCTGGTCCACCAAATCCGATAAGCTCTTGGGTTCGGCATAGAAAGCCGGCATCGGCGGTAGAAGAATAGCCCCCATCTCGGCAAGCGACGTCATGGTCCGCAGATGCCCCAGATGCAGCGGCGTCTCCCGCACCATCAGTATCAGAGGTCGGCGCTCCTTCAGCGTTACGTCGGCGGCGCGGGTAAGAAGATTAGTGGTCACGCCGGTTGCGATCTCGCTCATGCTGCGTACCGAACAGGGGGCCACGATCATACCACGGGTTCTGAAGCTCCCGCTGGCGATCGGGGCGCCGATATCGTCAATCTGGTGGACATGATCGGCCTTAGCCACCACTTGCTTGGGCGTAAGGTTGGTTTCGTAGCCGATAGTCAACTGGGCGGGCTTGGTCATCACCAGATGCGACTCGATTCGCAAGTCTCTCAACGCTTCCAGAAGTCGGATGCCATAGGCCACGCCGGACGCGCCGGACAGCCCGATAACCAGTCTATCCGCCGTGTTTTTGGCTGCCTGTTCCCGTTCCATTTCTTTCGTTTACAACCCGGGACCAAGACCCGAAAGAGGCTTGGTTCCAAATCTTTTCGGGACGGCTTTTCGGGGCGACTTTAGGGATGACAGGGGGAGGCCTTGGTGCTTTAATTTTTGCGCCTTAACCGATGAGGTGAAAGCATGGAACTGGAAGGGCAGATCGAGAATCTCGCTGTTCAGCATAAAAAACTTGAAGAACTCATAGCCGCCGAATTGACCCAGCCAGGGTGGGACGAAGCCCGGATCGCGGCTCTCAAAAAACAAAAACTCCGAATCAAAGACGAATTGGAACGGCTGAAAGCCCTGCACTGACAGGCGCTTCACTCTCCCTTCACAGAATGAATTGACGCGCGCTAAAGCGCCTTGGCGCGTTCGCGCAGCGCGAATTTCTGAACCTTGCCGGTACTGGTTTTGGGCAGTTCGGCGAAAACCAGGAAACGCGGCGCCTTGAATTTGGCCAGGCGCTCGCGGCAGAAGGCCAAGAGTTCTTCTTCGGTCACGTCATCATGGCCGCGTCGCTTCTCGACAAAGGCGCAAGGAGTTTCCCCCCATTTCGCATCGGGTTTTGCCACCACAGCGGCGAACATAACGGCGGGATGGCGCGCGAGCACATCCTCGATTTCGATGGACGAAATATTCTCGCCGCCGGAAATGATGATGTCCTTGGACCTGTCTTTGAGCTGGACATAGCCGTCCTCATGCATCACGGCCAGATCGCCGGAATGGAACCAACCGCCGGCGAAAGCGTCGCTGTTGGCATCGGGATTTTTCAGATATCCCTTCATCACGATATTGCCGCGGAACATCACTTCACCCAATTCGCCCAGCGCTTTGGGCTCCATGGTTTCCGGATCCATCACGCTTAAATCCTCCAGCGCGAGATAGCGCACGCCCTGCCGCGCCTGTCGCTTGGCGCGCGCATCGCCGACGAGTGCGTCCCAATCGGCGTGCCATTCGTTGACCACGGCCGGACCATAGGTTTCGGTCAAGCCATAGACATGGACGATATCGAAACCGGCCTCGTCCATCGCCGCCAGGACGGCCTCAGGCGGCGGCGCGGCCGCAACCATGAACGTGACACGATGGTCGAACGCGCGCTTCTCGTCATCGCGAGCATTGATGATTGTGGACATCACGACGGGCGCGCCGCAAAGATGCGTAACGCGATGCTCGGCCAGAGCGTGATAGATGGCGCCGGCGCGCACGGAGCGCAGACAGACATGGGTGCCCGCCACCACCGACAGTGACCAAGGAAAGCACCAGCCGTTGCAATGGAACATGGGAAGCGTCCACAGCAGCACGGGATGGCGACCGATATTGCCGGCCAGCACATTGCTGTAGCCCATCAGGCTGGCGCCGCGGTGATGATAGACCACGCCTTTGGGTTTGCCGGTGGTCCCGGAAGTGTAGTTCAGGGAAATCGCATCCCATTCGTCCGCTGGCATCATCCAGGCGAAGTCGGGATCACCCGCCTGGAGAAACGTCTCGTAATCCTCGCCCAGCCGCTGGCCTGTTTGGGGAAACTCCGGATCGTCATAATCGATCACCAGCGGCTTTTGCTTAAGCTGCTTCAAGGCTTCTCTGATAGTCGCGGAGAACTCCCGGTCA
>DATFSP010000139.1:0-9142 GCA_035262545.1 Rhizomicrobium sp.
CGCGGCTTGTCTCTCTGCGGCCCGCGATTGCCCCGGTGTGGGCGCGGCATTTTGAAAACAGTGAGACAGCTTCCGTGTAAGCCGGCAAAACGGTCCGGTGGGTGGGGATCGGCGCGGCAAGCCCCGGGGGACGAACGCGCTGAGCGAGCGGCTAAGAAGCGGGCTCCAGCGCGATGCCGCGCTCTGCCAGGAACGGCTTGAGCTCGTCGGCCTCAAACATTTCGCGCAGGATGTCGGCACCGCCCACGAATTCGCCCTTCACATAAAGCTGGGGAATGGTGGGCCAGTTTGAAAATTCCTTGATTCCTTGGCGCACATCCGGGTCGGACAGAACATCCACCGCTTTGAATTTCACGCCCAGATGGGAAAGAATCTGCACCGCCATGGAAGAAAAGCCGCATTGCGGGAATACGGGCGTGCCCTTCATGAAGAGCAGCACATCGTTGTTCTTCACTTCTTCGGCGATGCGTGCCTGGACGTCGGACATAGGACGGACCCTTTGGAAGACCGGTTTGATCTAAGCACCCCCTGGCCGGAGGTCAAGGATGGGGCATGACGTCCGCGCTTAACGCTGATTTTGCCGCACTATTGGAAGGCATTTCCCGCAAGGAGTTGGAGGCGCGCGCGGGGAAAATATCGACGGCCTACCGCGCCGGCGGAACTTCGGCGGTGATCACCGACCGGATGGACGCGTTGGCCTATCTGGTGGCCCGTTTTCCCGCCACCCATGCCGCTGCACATGCGGTCTTGCGAAGGGTGGCAGAAGCGGCGCCCCAATTCTCGCCATCGAGCATCAGCGATATGGGCGCCGGTCCGGGCACGGTGGCCTCTGCCGCCCGCCAAATTTTCCCGTCGATTCACTCCGTCACCTTGATCGAGCCCAATGAAATTTTCCGTGATATCGCGCGGGAATTATGGCCAGACGCACAGATCACTGCAGGAACGCTGGAACGGAGACATTCATCCGCCGATTTGGTGACGGCAGGCTATGTGTTCAGCGAACTCGACCTTTCGCAGATTCCGCACGCGGCCCGTCAATTATGGGGCGCGACGAATGCCATGCTGGTCGTGATCGAGCCGGGCACGCCGCAAGGCTTTCAGCGCATCGCCGCGGCACGCCGGTCTTTGATCGAAGATGGCGCACATATCGCCGCCCCCTGCACCCATGACGGAGAATGCCCGATGACCGGCAGTGACTGGTGCCATTTCTCAGAACGGCTGGCACGCTCGCGCGATCACATGATCGTAAAATCCGCGTCGGTACCCTTCGAGGACGAGCGTTACGCCTATCTGGCGGCATCGCGCGCGCCGGTCGTGCAGCGGGGCGCGCGTATCGTCAAACCCGTGATCGCGCAGAAGCCCGCCATTCTGCTCCCGCTTTGCGACAGCACCGGGCTTCATCTAAAATCCATTCCACGCCGCGATAACGAGCAATTCCGCATTGCGCGCAAGAAGCAATGGGGCGATCTTTTCTAATCTTTTGCGGTGGTGGTCAGTTGCAACGCATGCAGCGTGCCGCCCATATGGCCTTTGAGCGCGGCATAAACCATCTGGTGCTGGGCCACCCGGCTTTTGCCTTTGAAGGCGGACGAGGCGATCGAAGCAGCGAAATGATTATCATCGCCGGCTAGATCACGAATCTCGACATCGGCGTCCGGGAAGGAGTCCTTGATGTAGGCCTCGATTTCGCTGGCTTTCATACCCATGTGCGGCGTCCTTAGTTGGTAAGCGGGATTTCTTCCATCGCCATGAAGCGGGGGAACCAGCCCTCATGGCTGTCACGCAATTCCGCCAGGGCCACGCGCTCTTTATCGTTTACGACGATGGCATCGCCGCCAGTCTTGCCCAATTCCGCAACGGGAATATACGCGGCGCGCGCCTCGGCGACGATCTCTTCCGCTTCTTGAAAAGGGGCTGCGATCAGGTACCGGCCCTGATCCTCGCCGAAGAAAAAGGGGACCGCGTCAGCCAGCGATGCCTGGCCGATTTCGGCGCCCATGCCGCCCTTGAGGGCCATTTCCGCGACGGTCACCAACAATCCGCCATCGGAAACGTCATGCACCGTATCGACCCGGCCTTTTTCGATCAGGCCCCGCACGAAATCACCATGTTTTTTCTCGGCCGCCAGATCGACTGGTGGCGCCGCGCCGTCCTCCCTCCCCTCGATCTCACGCAGATAGACGGATTGCCCCAGATGGCCCTTCGTTTCGCCGATCAGGATGATCACGTCGCCTTCGCGCTTGAAAGCGATGGTGGCGCATTTGGACACATCCTTGATCAGGCCCACGCCGCCGATCGCGGGCGTGGGCAGGATCGCTTCGCCATTGGTCTCATTGTAAAGGGAGCAATTGCCCCCGATCACAGGAAAATCCAAGGTCCGGCACGCTTCGCCGATACCCTCGATGCCGGCCACGATTTCCCACATGATCTCGGGCTTTTGCGGATTGCCGTAATTGAGATTGTCGGTGACCGCCATGGGTAGCGCCCCGGATGCTGTCAGATTGCGCCAGGCTTCCGCCACTGCCTGCTTGCCGCCTTCGAAGGGATCGGCGCGGCAATAGCGCGGCGTAACATCAGTGGTGATGGCAAGCGCTTTCGTGGTGCCGTGCACGCGCACGACCGCAGCATCGCCGCCTGGCGGTTCCACGGTGTCGTTCATCACACTGTGGTCATATTGCTCCCAGATCCAGCGCCGGGACGCCATATCGGGCGCGGCGAGCAGCTTGGCGAGGGACTCGATGACCGGCTGTGTTTTGTCATAAGCGGGCGCACCGACGGCGGGCTTGCATTTTGCATAGGGGCGTTCGTAGACCGGGGCCTCGTTGGATAAAGCCGTCACCGGGATATCAGCCACCACCTCGCCTTTATGCCTGGCGATAAAACGATGCGTGTCGGTGGTATTGCCGATCACGGCGAAATCCAGTTCCCACTTGCGGAAAATCTTCTCGGCTTCCGCTTCTCGCCCAGGCTTCAATACCGCCAGCATGCGTTCCTGGCTTTCCGACAGAAGCAT
This sequence comes from Rhizomicrobium sp., assembly GCA_035262545.1. Taxonomy (GTDB): domain Bacteria; phylum Pseudomonadota; class Alphaproteobacteria; order Micropepsales; family Micropepsaceae; genus Rhizomicrobium. The sequence goes on from DATFSP010000139.1 coordinate 3,014, forward strand.
CTCATAAGCGGTCATATTCTCTTCCCGCTGCGGTACCTTATCGAGGTCGAGTTCGATGCCGCTGCCGCCCTTGTCCGCCATCTCCGCAGACGACGAGGTAAGCCCGGCCGCGCCCATGTCCTGGATGGCGATAATGGCGTCGGTCGCCATCAATTCCAGGCAGGCTTCCAGCAAAAGCTTTTCGGTAAAAGGATCGCCCACCTGCACGGTGGGGCGTTTCTCTTCGCTGTCCTCGTTGAATTCGGCGGATGCCATGGTGGCGCCATGGATGCCGTCGCGCCCCGTTTTGGAGCCTACATAGACCACGGGATTGCCTGCGCCCCTGGCGGCGGAAAGGAATATCTTGTCCTTTTTTGCTAGGCCCACGCACATGGCGTTGACCAGGATATTGCCATTGTAGGAGCGGTGAAAATTCACTTCGCCGCCCACGGTCGGCACACCCATGCAATTGCCATAACCGCCGATGCCCGACACGACGCCCGAAATCAGGTGCCGCGTCTTAGGATGGTCGGGCTCGCCAAATCGCAGCGCGTTCATCATAGCGATGGGACGCGCGCCCATGGTGAAGACGTCGCGCATGATGCCGCCGACGCCAGTGGCAGCGCCCTGATAGGGCTCGATAAAGCTGGGATGATTATGGCTCTCCATCTTGAAGATGGCGGCATCGCCGTCGCCGATGTCGATGACTCCCGCATTCTCGCCCGGCCCCTGGATCACGTGGGGACCCTTGGTCGGTAGTTTCTTTAAATGCGCGCGGGTGGATTTGTAGGAGCAATGCTCGCTCCACATCACCGAGAATACGCCCAGCTCCACCAAATTGGCGTCGCGGCCGAGCAGCCTCTTGATGCGGGCATATTCTTCGACCGAAAGCCCGTGCTCGCGGATCAATTCAGGTGTGATTGCGGTCATGACAGGGATTCGATCAGACTCTGGAACAAAGAGCGGCCGTCCGTGCCGCCAGTTAAGGGATCAACCACCCGCTCGGGATGGGGCATCAGGCCAAGTACGTTGCGCTTACGATTGAGGATGCCGGCGATGTTGCGGGCCGAGCCGTTTGGATTGTCCTTGTAGCGGAACATCACCCGGCCCTCACCTTCCAAGCGATCGAGCGTTTCGTCATCCGCGTAATAATTGCCTTCGCCATGCGCCACCGGAAATGTGACGCTTTGGCCCTTCTCGTATTTGCGGGTAAAGGCGGATTGGGTCTCTTCCACCGACAATGCCACGGGCTTGCAGACGAATTTGAGCCCGGCGTTTCGCATCAAGGCGCCGGGCAGAAGGCCGGACTCGGTGAGTACCTGAAAGCCGTTACAGATACCCAGCACCGCGCCGCCCTTTTCGGCGTGGGCTTTGACCGCCTTCATCACCTGCGACTGCGCCGCCATGGCGCCGCAGCGCAGATAGTCGCCATACGCAAAGCCCCCCGGCAAGATCACCAGGTCCACGTCGGGCAGTTCATCCTCTTGGTGCCAGACCATGGCGGGCGACTTGCCGGTCATTTCCTTGAGCGCGGAGGCGGCGTCGCGATCGCAGTTGGAGGCGGGAAAGACGATGACGGCCGATTTCACTTTAGAACCTCGTCGTGGCCGGGCAGCAAGCAAAAGAAAGCGAGTCCCGGCCATCCAGAATCCGCGCTCGAATTTGACGGCTAGCTCTTCAAGTCAATTTCGTATTTCTCGATCACGGTGTTGGCCAAAAGCTTTTCGCACATGTCCCTGAGCGCGGCTTTGGCTTTCGCCGCATCGGTTTCGCGCAGTTCCAAGTCGATCACTTTGCCCTGGCGGACATCGCCCACGGAGTCGAAGCCCAGCCCATTCAACGCATGGCTGATCGCCTTGCCTTGGGGATCAAGAACCCCGTTCTTTAACGTTACAAAAACGCGTGCTTTCATACCTGTTCGTACCGCTCACTCTTCGACAAGCCCAGGGTGAGAAGAAAAGTTGGAGTCCGCATGCTGAGCTTGCCGAGGCATGAGGACTTGGGATTACTTCACCAACACGGGACCCTTGTTCTCGCCTTGGGCGGATTCGGGCATGATCCCCAGGCGCCGAGCCACTTCGCTATAGGCCTCGACTACTCCGCCCAGATCGCGGCGGAACCGGTCCTTGTCCAGCTTCTCGTTGGTCTGCAGGTCCCACAGGCGGCAGGAATCCGGGCTGATCTCGTCGGCCAGCACGATGCGCATATAGTCGTTTTCCCATAAGCGCCCAAATTCCAGCTTGAAATCCACCAGCTTGATGCCCGCGCCCAAAAACAGGCCGGAGAGGAAATCATTGATGCGAATTGTGAGATTGACGATGTCGTCCAGATCCTGTGGGCTGGCCCAGCCGAAAGCGGTGATGTGCTCCTCGCTCACCCAGGGATCGTGCAGCCCGTCATTCTTGTAATAATATTCGATGATGGAACGGGGGAGCGGCGTACCTTCCTCGATTCCCAGCCGCTTGGACATGGAACCGGCGGCGACATTGCGGACCACCACTTCCAGCGGAATGATCTCGACTTCCTTGATTAGCTGCTCGCGCATATTCAGGCGGCGGACGAAATGAGTGGGAACTCCGATCCCGGCCAACTGGGTCATCAGATATTCGCTGATGCGATTGTTGAGGACCCCTTTGCCTTCGATCACAGCCTTCTTGGTGGCGTCGAAAGCGGTGGTGTCGTCCTTGAAGTACTGAATAACCGTGCCCGGCTCGGTGCCCTCATAAAGGATCTTGGCTTTGCCTTCATAGATCACGCGGCGACGTTTCATGGGAATGTCCTTCGGGCGCGCGAAGGGCGCGCCTCACTCAACTCACGCCAGGAAAGTTAGGCGTGTCCGGAATTTAGGGAGGAGGAGGCCCCACGGCAATGACTCCCGCAGGGCCGGGACCGCATAACGGGTTCCCGTCCACAAGCCTGTAAGAACGCAATATATTTCAACATGTTAGCCACCGAAGACGCGGGCGAAAATCGTGTCGACCTGCTTCAGATGATAACCCAGGTCGAACATGGCCTCCAATTTCGCGGCTGGCAGCGACTTGGTCACATCGGGATCAGCTTTGAGCAGGTCGAGCAGATTGCCTTCACCGTTCCACGCGCGCATCGCGTTCCGTTGCACCATCCGGTAACCCTCTTCCCGCGAGACCCCGGCCTGCGTTAGTGCAAGCATCACCCGCTGGCTGTGCACCAGCCCGCGTGTCCTGTCGAGATTCTCCTGCATGCGGGAGGGATAAATTACCAGCCGCTCCACAATCCCAGTCATGCGGTGAAGGGCGAAATCCAAAGTGATGGTGGCGTCGGGCCCGATATAACGCTCCACAGAGGAATGGGAAATATCGCGCTCATGCCACAGCGCCACATCCTCCATCGCCGGCTGCGCATATGCGCGCACCATGCGGGCCAGTCCTGTGATATTTTCGCTCAGCACGGGGTTCCTCTTGTGCGGCATGGCGGAGGAGCCTTTTTGGCCGGGCGAGAAATATTCCTCCGCCTCAAGCACCTCTGTGCGCTGGAGATGGCGAATCTCCACCGCCAACCGCTCCAGGGACGAGGCGACTACCGCCAGGGTCGCGAAATAAGCGGCATGGCGGTCGCGCGGGATCACCTGGCTTGAGACCGGCTCGACCTGAAGTCCCATTTTTTTCGCCACATATTGTTCCACGCTGGGATCAACATTGGCAAAGGTGCCGACTGCGCCTGAAATGGCGCAGGTTGCGATTTCGGCCCGCGCCGCGACAAGGCGCTGCCGCGCACGGGCGAATTCCGCATAGAAGCCGGCCAGCTTGAGGCCGAAAGTGGTCGGCTCGGCATGAATGCCGTGGCTGCGCCCGATTGTGGGCGTCATCTTATATTCGAACGCGCGCTTCTTGAGGGCTGCCAGCAGCGCATCGGTATCGGCAATCAAAAGGTCGGCGGCACGCATCAATTGCACGTTGAGACAGGTGTCCAGCACGTCCGAGCTGGTCATGCCCTGATGCACAAATCGCGCTTCGGGACCCACAATCTCGGCCAGATGCGTCAAGAAGGCGATTACATCATGCTTGACCTCGCGCTCGATCTCGTCGATCCGGGCCACATCGAATTCGGCGTGTCTGCCCTTTTCCCAAACTTTGGCGGCTGCTTCCTTCGGCACCACGCCCGACTCTGCCAGAGCGTCGGTGGCATGAGCCTCGATTTCAAACCAGATGCGGAATTTAGTTTCGGGCGACCAGATCGAAACCATCTGTTCGCGGGCATAGCGGGGAATCATCAAGGCCTCATTTAGCGTAGCGGTAGGCCATAGAATAGCTGGCCTCATGTAGCGTAGCGGTGGGCAATTAAATAACAGCCTTTCTCTCGCGCGAGGCTTCTAGCAAAGGCGGGAACTGCCGCCAAGCAAGGTTGACAAAAGCGGTGCGAAGGCGGGGAATCAAGGAAGATAGGGGGTTTGGATGACCAAAGTCGTTCCATTTCTCTGGTTCGAAAAGGATGCGGAAATCGCGGCGCGGTTTTATGTGTCGCTTCTGCCGGATTCGCATGTCGGCAGCGTCGCGGCGCTCCCGGTCGACTCGCCATCCGGTCCGGCGGGCAGCGTACAGGTGGTGAATTTCACGCTGGCCGGCCAGCCATATCAGGCGATCAATGCCGGCCCGCTCGACCCTTTCAACCACGCGGTCTCCTTTCTCATCCTGTGCGACGGTCAGGCCGAAATCGACCGGATCTGGGGGGCGCATCTGGAGAATGGCGGCAAGGCCCAGCAGTGCGGCTGGCTAAAGGACCGCTGGGGCCTTTATTGGCAGATCATCCCCCGCCGCTTGTCCGAGATGATGAAAAGCTCCGATCGCGCCGCATCCAAGCGCGCGGCAGAAACGATGCTGAATATGGTGAAGCTGGACGAGGCGGCTCTGGAGCGCGCCTTCAAGGGTGGTTAAGATTCAAGACCGGCGGGTAAAGCCGTCTTCGCTCCAATCCTCGCTGCCCACGCCGTGATGCACAGTGAATAGCCCGGCAGGGTCGTATTTGGCCTTGATTTTCGCAAGTCTTGCGTAATTTGCGCCCCAATATTCCGTCTGCCAGTCGGCATTGAAATAATTGCTTTCCGATACGTAAGAGCCCTTGTTGCCCACGATTTTGCGCAGACATGTTGCCGCGTTTGTGACCCCCTGTGCGTCTTGGCGGGCCAACCTCTTGTCGACCGGCGTGCGAGGTTCGCCGGGGAAGGCCGGTGCTTCGCCATCTGCGATGATCGCCAGTGCAAAGGCTTCCGCTACGACAGGATGGGTTGCGGTCTGATTCGTCGCCGCCAGCACATCGGATGATGCCCCTGCCAAACCCTTATTGAAATGCAGGCCGACTGTCTTGTAGCGGCTGCCCGCCAAAAGGGCTTGAACGAGGGTCTGAGTGTCCTGCTCATGCAGAAGAGAAGCCGGCAACCAAAGCGAGTCATAGGCGTGAAGAAAGACGCCCACTTGTTCGCCATCGCCGTTCCACCAGCCACGATAGGAAGGCGCGCCTTCCCGCTTGTCCGCGATCATCGAGGGATTGCCGTTTACGTCCCACCAATGCCGCGCCTCCGTCGCGCGTGCACCCAGAGGTTCGACGATCTCGAGATCCTTTTGCGCCGTGGCCCAATCGAAAAAAGGTCGCCAGACTTCTTGTACCTCGGCTGCATCCAGGCCCTGGCAAACCATTGAGATTTTCAAGCTGTTGTCCGGCGCGATCGCGACTTGTTCGCCCCAATGCGGATTGAGCAGGTTGTTGGCGTAGAAATTGAAGAAGTGCGTGAGGAGATTGACAAATGCCGCGTCGGACCGGGCCTTGACACGACCCCAGGCGGCGCCAAAGAAGCGAGGGAGCTCATGAGTACGCAACGTAAGTCTTGTGGCCACGCCCCAGCTTCCGCCCCCGCCACCCTTGAGTGCCCAGAACAGGTCGGCGTTTTGGCACGCATTGGCAACCAAGATGCGCCCATCGGCAGTTACGATTTCCGCCTCCAATAACCCGGAGGCAGCGGTCCCGAAGCCTTTGGAAAAGCTCCCGAAGCCGCCACTTTGGACGAGCCCCGCCACACCTACGCTGGTGCAACCACCACCTTGCACGTAGCGGCCGGCTTCAGTGGTCACGGCGTGATAGAGGTCAATCCACATTGCACCCGCGCCGGCACTCACGGCA
>DATFSP010000140.1:0-3035 GCA_035262545.1 Rhizomicrobium sp.
ATTCGACTACAAGCTGGCATGGCTGGAACGTCTGAGACTTCGCGCCAAAAGCCTTCTGGAAAATGAAGAACCGGTCGTTTTGATGGGGGACTACAATATCATTCCCGAGGACAGGGACGCGGCCAAGCCGAAGAACTGGCTCAAGGATGCGCTGTTCCAGCCCGAATCCAAGGCCGCGCTCCGGCGCATCGAGAACCTGGGCTACACCGACGCTTTCCGCGCGCTTCATGCCGAAGGCGGCAACTATACCTTCTGGGACTATTTCGGGTCCTGGGAGCGCAACAACGGCATCCGCATCGACCATCTGCTGCTGTCGCCCCAGGCCGGCGACCGGCTCAAGGCTTGCGGAATCGACAAGGCCGTGCGCGGGGCAAGCGAGAAGCCGTCAGATCACGTGCCAATATGGGTGGAGTTGAAAGTCTGATCGTCTTCTTGCCGCCCCAATCTCAGTTATAGTCATTCCTCAAATGAAGCTCATACCATTCGTCGCAGCCGCACTTCTGCTGCCGGTCGCACTCGCAAGCGCCGCCGGCAAGCACGTCTCGCGCGTTCCAGCCGTGCCCGCAAACTCCGCCGAGAAGCGCGTCCTGCGCATTGACAGCCTGATCGCCACCCGCAAAGGCGGCCAGATCGTGCTGCAAGCCAAGGGCGCGGTGTCAACGGGAGGCTGGAGCAGGGCCCGGCTGCACCTGCTCCACAGTGACAGCCGTGTGATGACCGTCGAATTTGTGGCGACGCCGCCCCCGCCGGAGATGACGGTTATCGACGGGCTCGTGCCCATGACCGCCACCGCAATGTTCAAGGGCCGCGCGGAGTCGGTGCATGTGCAGGCCGACGCGAACGAAATCACGTCCCAGGTGTTGCGATGATTTGCGCGCCGTCGGTCAGCAGGTTGGCGCCATGCAGATAGATGTCATTTCCGACACGGTCTGTCCCTGGTGCTTCATCGGAAAGCGCCGCCTGATGCGCGCCATGGAGCAGCGTCCGGGCATCGCCTTTGACGTAAAGTGGCGTCCCTATCGCCTCGACCCCACAGTGCCAAGGGGCGGCATGGACCGGCAGGCCTATATGCGCGCCAAGTTCAGCGACGACCGCATGAAGATCGTGGAAATGCACAAGCTGATCGCCGAGGAAGGGGCGAAAGATGGCATTGAATTCGATTTCGGGGCCATAGCGCGGCGGCCCGATACGCTGGATTCCCATCGCCTGATCCGCTGGGCGGAAGCCAACGGAGTACAGGACGACGTAGTAGAGCGGTTGTTCATCGCCTATTTCGAGAATGGCGAGGATATCGGCGAGATACGTGTCCTGGCCGATATTGCCGACATCTGCGGCATGGATGGGGTTGAAGTAGCCCAGATGCTGGAAAGTGACGCCGACATCGCGCTGGTGGAACGCGAAGACCAGATCGCTCACGAAATGGGTGTGACCGGCGTGCCGGCCATGATCTTTGGCAATCGCCTGGCGGTGTCCGGCGCCCGCGAGCCGGAGCTTCTTCTGTCGGTGATCGACCGGGTCGCCGAGATGGCCGGCCAGCCGGACGAGACGGGCGGCACCGGCGACGCGCCGGACGAGTGATCGGTCGCAAAAGCCCCAATTTGACGCCAAATTAATTGCGACTACGTCTCATTGACAATGCGACCGCACTCCCAGTATGAGAATGATTATCATTATTATAAGGGGAATTCATGTGTATTTTGCTGGCGGCGCAACGCCGAGCGCCGTTGTGGTTGACTGTCGCCTTGGTTCTTTGGACTACCGCCGCCGCCGCGGACGACCGGCCCTTCGTGTTTGCCTATACGACCGACATAGAGGCGCAGGGCGAAAAGGAATTCGAGCAGGAAACAAGCTGGGTCTCGGGCCACGCCAATGAAGCATTTCAGGCCATCCAATCCCGCACCGAGTTCGAATACGGCTTCAGCGACAATTTTCAGGGCTCCTTCTATCTGAATTACGAGTGGTCGCGCACGCGCGCGCACGCACCGCTCGAACCCCCGACGGTCACCAGCCTGCCCAGCGTTTCAGGCGAGTTCATCTACCGGTTCATGAATGCGGATTTCGATCCCGTCGGCCTGGCCATTTATGCGGAGCCGACGATCGGTAACGGCCTGCGGTCTTTCGAATTGAAGGCCCTGCTGCAGAAGAATTTCCTCAACGACAAATTGCGGCTGGTGCTGAACATCAATGCGGAAGATAGCTGGGAGAAGGACCCGAACGGCCATTATGGCCAAAGCAGCGCCCTGGAATTCTTCAGCGGTGCGTCCTACAGCGTCACGCCGGAATGGAGCATCGGGGCGGAATTCGACAATGAGCGTGGGTATGAAGGCCTGGTTTTGGCTGGATCGCCGCAATACACGGACAACGCCTATTTTGCCGGACCCACAATCCAATATGTCGGCAATCCCTGGCGGCTGATCATCGGCGCGCAAGCGCAGCTGCCCTGGGCATGCGATCCGACGCATACCGCCGGCACAATCAGCAATGGCTATCTGGCCGGCGCGGAACGATTCCGTATTCGGCTGCGGCTGGGGCGCGATTTCTAGACCAGGCCTGAAACCGGAATTCGACGATGATGAAACTGATGCTTTGCCTTTCCTTGCTGTTGCTGGCTTCGGCTGACGCGCTTGCGGCCGACAACGCGGTGTCTCTCAACCTGAAAAATCATCGATTTTTGCCCGCCGAAGTGCATGTGAAGGCCAATGTACCGAGCACGGTCAGCCTTTCGAACGATGACGACCAGGCTGAGGAATTTGATTCCACCACGCTCCGCATCGAAAAGATCGTTGCCGGACATGCGACGGGAACCATGCGCTGGCGCCCACTGGCACCGGGGCGCTATCCCTTCATGGGCGAATTCCATTCCGACACGGCACAGGGCGTCGTGGTCGCGGAATAACCGCCGAGCGCAGTCGGGCGCTCGCGCGCCAGAACTGCCTGAGCGAGGATTTTTGGTCGCTGGCAAGAAGCGCCGAGCGATGTGGACTTAACGTCCATGAGCGATGGCGCGACGATGCCAGAGGCCAAAAAGACTGCTC
>DATFSP010000141.1:0-34092 GCA_035262545.1 Rhizomicrobium sp.
AGCGGCTTGCCTGAGCCTTGAAGGATTGCTCGCGCAGAAAATGCACCGGCGGGCGCAGCTTCTTCATTGCCACATCCAGGCTTTCGCCCCGGCCGATATTCTCTTTGACGAGGGTGAGACGCTGAAAATGCCCCATTGCACCGCGCAGCACCTGATTGACCGACGCATCGGCGGTCCATAGCCGCTCCAGCGCCAGGTCTAGACGGGGTAGATCGCCGCTGCCTGCTGCGTCGGATGCTTCTTCCGCACGGGCCTCGGCTTCATCGCCGATCGCCATGCGCACATCATCGAGCACTATGGTTTTGTGGCCTTCGGCATAGAGCATCAATTTTTCCAGTTCGCGCCGCGTCACCCCCCGGTCGGAGCCCAGCCGCGACACGGCATCGGCCAGCGCATCCGGAGCGATAGAGAAGCCTTCGCTGCGGAGGGTATCGCGCACTACATCTTCCAGGCTTCTCGCAGTATCGGCATAGCAGGCGATCGCTGCCGCTTTATCCCTGTTGCCGAACAATTTGGGCAGACCGCCAGATTTATTGAGATCGCCCCCTTCCACCACCACCAAGGCGTCACCCGGCGGATCGTCCAGGAATTGCTCGAACAGTTCGGCAAGATTGTTGGTGGCGCCGCGCACCCTGACCACCCGTCGCCCACCCATCATGGAAATCGCCGCCGCTTCATCCGCCAAACGCGCTGGATCGGATAGCAGCGCGTTCTCGTTAAGATCTGCAACGTTGAAAGGGTCGGCGAGATCGGCGACCACGCTTTTGAGCAGCCTTTCCGCCCGTTCCTGCACCAGACCGGCATCGGGGCCATAGACCAGTGCCGCACGCAAATGTTTAGGCGGGTTGGCAGCGAAGCGATCCGCCTCCTGGGCCTTGACGATCATCGCCGGCCGCTGAAATAGGCGCCCAAATCCACGCGAATCCGATCGGCCAGATCTTGGGCGGCACGGCGGTCGGAGTCCTGTTGCACAGAAAGCGTCGAATATGGCTCGTTGGGAACGTTATAGGAGGCGAGACTGGTCTGGCTGCCGCTGGTCATCTGCTTGCCCTGGGCATCCGTCAGGACGTAAGCCGCGGTTAGCGTGTTGTTATAGCGGGTGATAGTGGCGTTATTCTCCAGCGCCACGCCGTTTGAAGCCTGGGTAAGCGTGAGCTTGAGGAAATAGCTCTTTCCCGCCTCGTGTCCATCTGAGCCCAACAAATCGATCAATTGGTTACGCAGTTCATAGCCGTCGCGTTCCGGTACCGGCTCGACATAAATTGAGGCTAGTTCCGGCCCCAGCTTTCCCCCGCCATACATGGGATGAAAGCCGCAACCAGCAACGGCGAGCGAGGCGCATACGACGATGCCCAAACCAAGCGATGGCCTGTCTCTCCAGCGCGCGCCTAAGCGCGCGGGTGGGGGAGGGTTAGCTGACGTGTACGAACTTGGCAGCGCTTGCGGGCGCCTAGGCTTGAGCCGGAACGCCGAAAGCAAAGCTGCAAAGGCTCGGGGAGGCGTATTCATGCCACTATGTTGACGATCCGGCCAGGCACGACAATGATTTTCTTAGGTCCAGCCCCACCCAGCGCGCGCTTGACGCCGTCTTGCGCCAGGGCCGCTTCTTCCACCGCATTGTTGTCTGCATCGCGCGCTAATGTGATTTCACCGCGGCGCTTACCATTCACTTGGACGGCGATGGTCACGCTGTCGGTCTTTAGCAATGCGGGGTCGTGCTTCGGCCAAGCCGTTTCAGCCACCAGCTGGTCATGGCCCAGCGCCCGCCAGCATTCTTCCGCCAGATGAGGCATCATTGGCGCCGCCAGAAGTACCAGGGTTTCCAGTGCCTCGCGCCTGGTAGCGGCATCGGAGTTGATCGCATCGGCGATGGCGTTGGAAAGCATGTAAAGCTGGGCTACTGCGCGATTGAACCTGAGCGCTGTCAGGTCTTCGGTGACAGCGGCGATTGCCTTATGCGCCGCCTGGCGCAGTGATTTTGAAGCCTCGTCGGCCGGCGCGGCCTCAGTGCCGGGCGGGGGCAGGCCCTCCGCCTCGCTCACCAGCCGCCAGATGCGTTGGACAAAACGCCAGCAGCCTTCCGCGCCCGTATCGGTCCATTCGATGTCGCGCTCGGGCGGTGTGTCTGAGAGCATGAACCAGCGAATCGTATCGGCGCCGTAATCGGCGATAATGGTCTCCGGCGCGATCACATTGTGCTTGGATTTGGACATTTTCTCCGACGGGCCAATCTCGACCGGCGCATGATTGTCCTTGCGGTAGGCCCTGTTACCCTCTTTCACCACTTCGTCGGGCGTGAGCCAGCCATCTTTGTCGCTATAAGTCTCGTGACAAACCATGCCTTGGGTGAAGAGGCCGGCAAACGGCTCCTCAATCGAAATCAGACCCAGGCGATTCATCGCGCGGGTGAAGAAGCGCGCATAAAGCAAATGCAAAATCGCATGCTCTATGCCGCCAATATATTGGTCCACCGGCAGCCAATAATCTGACGCATCCTTGTTGACTGGCGCCTTTGCGTGGCTATCGCAAAAGCGGATAAAGTACCAGGACGAGTCCACGAAAGTATCCAGCGTGTCGGTGTCCCGCGTGGCGGGCCCGCCGCATGTGGGACATTTTACGGCCTTCCAAGTCAAATCGCGATCAAGCGGGTTGCCGCTTTTGGAGAAGTCGATCTTCTCCGGAAGCAGTACTGGAAGGTCGCTTTCCTTGAGCGGCACCACGCCACATTTCTCGCAATGGACCATGGGGATGGGACAACCCCAAGGCCGCTGGCGCGACACCAACCAGTCGCGCAGGCGGAAATTCACTGTGCGTTTGCCTGTGCCTGCCTTTTCGAGACGGGATGCGACCTCGTTCTTGGCCTGGTCCACACTCATGCCATCTAGAAAACGGGAGTTGGCGAGACGGCCCGGGCCCACATAGGCCTCGTTGCCGATCACGAAGCTTTTGGGGTCCACATCTTCCGGCACCACCACCGCGGTCACGGAAAGCTTATATTTGCGGGCGAAATCCAGGTCGCGCTGGTCGTGTGCGGGGCAGCCGAAAATAGCGCCGGTGCCGTATCCCATCAGCACAAAATTGGCCACCATCACCGGCAGCTGCCAATCCGGGTCGAAGGGATGTGTGGCCCTCAGGCCAGTGTCATAGCCCAGCTTGTCGGCCTTCTCGATTTCGGCTTCCGCCGTGCCGATCTTGCGGCACTCTGCGATGAAAGCCCGAAGTTTGGAATCTTTCTTCGCCAGGGCCTCGGTCAAAGGATGGTCGGGCGACAGGGCCACGAAAGAGGCGCCGAACAGAGTGTCGGGCCTGGTCGTGAAGACGTCAAGTTTTTCTCCATCGGAGAGCTGGAATTGGAAGGTGAGGCCCTCGCTGCGGCCAATCCAGTTCCGCTGCATTATCCGCACCTTTTCCGGCCAGCGGTCCAGCGCGTCGAGCGCCGTGAGCAGCTCTTCCGCAAAGGCGGTGATTTTGAAGAACCATTGCGATAGTTTGCGCCGCTCGACCGCCGCGCCCGAGCGCCAGCCGCGCCCGTCGATTACCTGCTCGTTGGCGAGTACGGTCTGATCCACCGGGTCCCAATTCACATCCGCTTCGCCGCGATAGACGAAGCCGGCCTGGTAGAATTGCAGAAAGAGTTTCTGCTGCTGATGATAATAGTCGGGATCGCAAGTGGCGAATTCGCGCGACCAGTCCAGCGACAGGCCCATGCGTTTCAACTCGGCCCGCATATAGGCGATATTTTCGTAGGTCCAGTCGCGCGGGCTCACGCCCTTATCGCGCGCCGCATTCTCGGCGGGGAGGCCGAAGGCATCCCAGCCCATGGGGTGGAGCACGCTATAGCCCTGGGCCCGCCGAAAGCGGGCTAGCACATCGCCCATCGTATAGTTGCGGGCGTGCCCCATATGGATGCGTCCCGACGGATAGGGGAACATCTCCAGCACGTAGCATTTTGGTTTGTCGCCGTGATCCGGTGTAACAAACAGCCGGCGGCGGTCCCATTCGGACTGCCAGTATTTTTCCGATTCCTTGGCGTTGTAACGCGCCATCTCACGCCTTTCGAGTCAGGGGCCTGAATCGCCCGTTCGAACAGGCTTGGCCGCACCAGTGTCCAGATTCTGAAATCGCCTCAACTTTATATCGAGTGTGCGCGAATTTTCAGAATCGAAGGACCCTAGCAAATTATTGATGTCCAATGTCGTTCGGGCTTCGAAGTCGGTGACCAATATCGATGCTGGCAACTTCGAAACCGCGACACCGGAAAATCGGTCTACGCGCGGGGATTCAAAGTCGCCAAACGCAATTCGCGCGCGCGTGTAAGGATCGCATCTTCGAGCTTATGCGCTGTGTCGGCACTGGGCGCGGCATCGGTCCAAGTCGAGCCATTGCGGGTCTGGCGGAAGACCACCACTTTGAGCCCATCAGCGCGAAGATTGCGATCGAGAATATAAATAGTGACTTTCAGCCGCTCGTTCGGGGCATTGGGGGCGACATACCAGTCGGTGATGATTACGCCTCCGAAGGGATCAGCGCTGGCCAGCGGCATGAAGGACAGAGTGTCGAGTGCTGCGTGCCAGAGATAGGAATTGACCCCCAAGGTCATCTTGCCCTGTCCGCCTGCCACGATCGTGGCGCCGGTGTCCATATCGGTAGTGGTTTCACCGCCGCCGCAACCGGCAAGCATGGGCAGCGTCAACGCGCATAGAATTACGGGCAGAATTCGCATCAGGTTCGTTCCTTCGACGGTGCCCAACAGGGTTACCGTCCACCCCCTGGCCTTGCCCGGCTTATACTGGCACGGGGGCGGCCACGCAACGGCGCGCGCCTTGTCGCGGGTGGGGCGGTTTGGCTTATGTTAGAAGGGCTTATGGCGGGGCGGAAATTTCAAAAAGGCAATAGAGCAGGATTGGGATGGGCGGCTTTGGGGCTGTTTTTGGCAGGAACTCCCGCCATCGCCCAGGACAATCACCTCATTTTTGATCCCTTTGAAACGACCTTGGGCGATGCGCAATTTTCCTTTGGGGGTGCGGCGAGCGGGGCCCTGTTCGACACCAATCTAAAGGGCCAGCAGGCGGCCTCCGGCGCCTTGAAGGCGATGCCTAGGCTCTATCGCGATTACGATTCCGGCCTTTCGCTAGGGCTGAGCGCCGCTTTGATGGTAAGCGACCCTCTGTCGCGCGGCCGCTACGACGGCGATTTCTGGGAAAAACTTTATGGTGAAGCCCGCACCGGGTTGGGGCGGGTCCAGATCGGCCTCACCGATGGCGGTGCCTATGATGTGGCAGTGACCGGCCCCAAGGTGGACGCCCAAGTTTCGCTCGACGATCCCCAGACCACTTTCTTCCGCAATCCCGCCACACACCGCGCCGTGACCGACATGTTCGCGCTGAGGACCCAGGTAGGCGCCTCATCCAATTATGCCAAATTCACCTATCTCAGCCCTGCGCTGTTCGGCCTGCAGCTGGCGCTCTCCTTCACACCCAGCCAAAGCAAAGAAATACCGCCATTCATCCATGAGGGTCCGTCCCTGCCCGACCGGCAGAGCGACATGTGGGAAGCGGGCCTGCGGTATTCCGACGAATTCGGTCCGGTTACGCTTACAGGCTATGGCGGGTTTGTCGAAGGCGAAGGCGAGCACAAACTTCCCGGCCAGGAAGGCGTGAGCGATCTGGGCGCAGGCGCGCGCGCCGATTATACGGTGAGCGACGACCTCGCAGTGTCGCTGGGCGGCTCTTATCGTCAGAGCAACGCCTATGCGTTCGATATCACCCACAGCCAGCAAAGGGGCACCACGCACGCGTCCTTTGTTTCGGCCGATGCCACCTATGATCAATGGGTCGCCGGCGTGGAATATGGCAACGGGAATGCGGATGCCGTCGCGGGCCTGCCACAACTTGGCCTCAACGGCTGCCAGGCCTCGCTAGGCTATGTGCTGAACAGGAATTGGCAGATCACCGGCGGCTGGCAACGCTTGGATTATGCCCGCTCGGTTGGCCTGTTTTTCAATGGCGCCGCGCATCTGGGTATGGACGCCGGCTTTTTGCATGTGAACCTTCACGTCTAAGACAGCGCGCCGATCGCGGCAAGACCGGCAAATCCTTTGAGCAGGAGTGCGTTTCGTGGCGAGACGCCACCCAGCGCCAGGACCGGAAGTCGTGCATTGCGCGCCAATAACCTGGCGCGCGCCGGCATTAAGGGGCGCGCCTTGGGGTGGCTCTCGGTGGCGAAAACTGGTGACAGAAGCGCTGCGTCGGCATGGGCGATGTGAAGGGAACGGCCGGAATGCGCCGCCACGGTGATCAACCAATGGGGCCGCAAGGCGCGCCAATGTGCTGCCTCGCGCGCCCGCTTCTCCGGCAGGTGAAGCCCATGCAGACGGTCCGCCAGCACGGGATCGTCCGCTGCGAGAAGGATTAGACCGCTTGTCTGAGCGCGCAATGCTTCCGCCAGAGCGCGGCGGCGCCTTGGATCCCGCGCGCGCAGAATCACTAAGCTGCCTTTGGGCAGGCGGCGCGCGGCTGCAACGGGATCGGCCAGGCGATCGTCGTCGGTCACAAGGACCAGCAGGCCCGCGTTGAGGCGGCCCGCCTGTCTTGCTAATTTCCCATTCGTCATGAACATTCCGGAAAATCTGGCCACCATTCTGGCGCGCATCGACGCGGCGCGAAAGGCGGCGATCGCACCTGCCCCCAAAACAAGATTGGTGGCGGTAAGCAAGACCATCACCGAAGCGGACATCCAGGAGGCGTTACAGGCGGGCCAGCGTTTGTTTGGCGAAAACCGTGTGCAGGAAGCCTTAGCAAAATTCCCGTCCCTGAAACAGGAATTCCCGGACTTGGAATTGCACCTGATTGGGCCCTTACAGACTAATAAAGTGAAAGACGCTGCTATTCTGTTCGATGTCCTTCAGACCCTAGACCGAGCCAAACTGGCCGACACCATCGCCGCCGAACGGGACAAAAGCGGCAGGTGCCCTCGCCTCTTTATTCAGGTCAACACGGGCGAGGAACAACAGAAGGCGGGCGTGATGCCAAAGGACGCGGAGAGCCTGATCGCCTATGCCCGCAAATTGGAACTGCCCGTGACGGGACTGATGTGTATTCCTCCGCTTGAAGATGAAGCCGCACCGCATTTTGCTTTCCTCGCCAAACTGGCGAAGGAAAATGCACTGTCCGAACTCAGCATGGGGATGAGCGGCGATTTCGAGACGGCGATACGCTTCGGCGCGACTTATGTGCGAGTGGGTTCCGCAATATTCGGCGCGCGCATTAGCCGGTAATCAACACCCTGTCACCCGGCTGAACCTGTGCCAGCGCCGCGCGCAGATCGTGGTCAGTGAGCGCCACGCAACCGGCGGTGTGGGGATAGCCATCGCGCGCCAGATGCAGGAAGACCGCGCTGCCTTTGCCGGGTAACACGGGATCGTCATTGAAGCCGATCACGACGATAATGTCATAGACGTGGCTATCCAGCCAAAGATGCTCGGCGCTGACGGGATAGGGATGCTTCACGAGCTTGTTGTAGTTGGGATCGCTCGGGAAATCGCACCAGCCATCGTCTTTTTCCAGCGCCCGCGCTTGCAGGATGGAACGCGGCTGCGAGGTCCGATCGGCCCGCCAAAAAAGCCGGCGGAATGGGTAGACGCCGATGGGCGTGACCCCGTCACCTTCGCCCTGTTTGTGAGCAATACCGCCCGGACCAACGGCACACCGCCGCGGGCCGGCGCCCCAGTCTACCACCGGGCCGGCCGGCGAGTTGGAAATGATGAGATCCACGAATCAACCTTAGCGCAAACCGGACTTTGAGGCACCAGGGATAGCGGCCCTGAACCTGGCGATGATGGCTGGCCGGCAGGCGAACTCTACAGGTTTAATCAAATCGAGATTCTCTGCCGGCCGGCAATGATGCGAAACCGATCATCTCGGCTCGGTTGCCAACATAAAAAGGCCTTATTTGCAAGCCCTTTATCATGTTCTGGGCGGATTGGGGCAGAAATGCCGCCTTTCAGTGAGTTTTGGAGCGCGCTACTCTTGGCGCGTCTGGATGGAGCGACATGCCCAGCGCGAAGCGCGTGCTATTGGTCGACGAGGACGAAGTCTTACGCGCCTCTTTGGCGGAACAATTGGCGCGCGAAGGGTCCTATGCCGTGGTTGAAGCGGCCAGCGGCGCGGAAGCGCGCGGGCTGGCCAAGGACGGCGGATACGCGTTCGCCATTATCGACCAGAGTCTTGCGGACGGCGCGGGCGATGTCCTGGTACAGGAATTGAAGACTTCGGGTTTTGACGCGCCAATCCTGTTCTTGTCGGAGCAGGACGCTCCATTGCCCCCGGTCGAGCACATCGAGAAGCCCTTCCGCTTTGCGGCGCTGCTCGCCCGGCTCAACGCGCACCTCGGCCGCCATGCCTCCAGCGACGAGACTCCCTTCGAGATTGGCCCCTATCTGTTCCGGCCTGGCGCAAAACTTTTGGTCCAGGGGGACCGCAAAGTGCGGCTTACCGAGAAGGAAACCGATATCCTGAAATTCCTTCACGCTGCCGGCGCCACGGTGCAGCGCGAGACCTTGCTGCATGAGGTATGGGGTTATAACCCCGCCGTCACGACGCATACGCTGGAAACTCACATTTACCGCCTGCGCAAGAAAATCGAGGAAAATCCAGGCGAAGCGCACATCCTCTTGACCGAGGGCGGGGGGTACCGTCTGGCGTCCCGCCCAAGTGTTTAACGCGCGTTAACCCTTCCGGTCGACCATAGGGGCATGGGGAGAGAGTCGAGAACCGAACCAGGATGGCGCAACCCCGCGAGCGCGGGCGCGCCGAGGCGCGTTTTCGACGAAGATGACCGGCCGCCACCCGCGTCCCGCAAAAAGCGCATTTGGCCGTATGTCCTTTTGGTGCTGGTCGCTTGGGGAGCAATTTTCGGCGCGATTTTCTGGACGCATTTCCTCTCGAGTCTG
The DNA here is from genome assembly GCA_035262545.1 of Rhizomicrobium sp. Classification (GTDB taxonomy): domain Bacteria; phylum Pseudomonadota; class Alphaproteobacteria; order Micropepsales; family Micropepsaceae; genus Rhizomicrobium. Next base: position 8,951 of record DATFSP010000141.1, read on the forward strand.
CCGCCGGTGCGCAATCTTCTGGCTGCGGCGCCCGCGCGCGACGTCACTATTCTTGACGATCATGGCCGCGTCATCGCCCGCCGCGGCCTCACACACGAGGCCATGGTGAAAGTGGAGGACTTGCCGGAATTCGTCCCAAACGCCTTCATCGCCATTGAGGACCGCCGCTTCCGCGAGCATATCGGGCTCGATCCCGTTGGCATGGTCCGCGCCGCTCTCGAAAATATGATGGCAGGTCATATCGTGCAGGGCGGCTCGACTCTCACCCAGCAACTCGCCAAGAATCTTTATCTCGATCCAAATCGCACCGTCGACCGCAAGGTGCAGGAAGCGATGCTCGCCCTTTATCTGGAGTCGCACTATTCCAAGAACCAGATTCTCACGCTTTATCTCAATCGGGTCTATTTCGGCGCCGGCACATATGGCATCGAGGCGGCAAGCGAGAGATTTTTCGGCAAACATGCAAGTGAATTGAGCCTCATAGAAGCCGCTATGCTGGCGGGCAGCGTGAAGGCGCCGACACGATATAATCCGCTGTCCGATACCGACGCATCCCTTGCTCGCGCAGGCGTGGTGCTCGGAGCGATGCTGGAGGCGGGCTTCATCAACGGCAGCGAGAACGCTCAAGCCCGGAGGAGCCGGCCGCGTATCGTTTCGAGCGCCGGGACACCCGACTCCGGCTATTTCGCCGATTGGGTGATCGCCCAACTGGACGGCCTGTTGGGACCCGGCCGCGAGCCGGTCACGGTCGAAACGAGCTTCGATCTTGCCACTCAAACTGTAGCCGAACGCGCGGTGGAGCAGGGATTAGACGGGCAAGGCGAGAAAATTCACGCGAGTCAAGCGGCGTTGGTGGCGATGTCGCCGGACGGCGCCATTCGCGCCATGGTGGGCGGCCGGTCCTATGCCCAGTCCAGCTTCAACCGCGCTGCCGACGCAGTGCGCCAGCCCGGTTCGGCTTTTAAGCCTTTCGTCTATCTCACCGCATTCGAGCATGGCCGCTCGCCGGACGACATCATGCATGACGGGCCGGTGGATATTCACGGCTGGAAACCGTCCGATTTCGAGGGCGAATATCAAGGCGAAATCACGCTTACCAACGCTTTCGCTGAATCATCCAATTCAGTGGCTGCACAATTGACCGATGAAGTGGGCGCCAAGGAAGTCGTCAGCACCGCTCGGCGGCTGGGGATCGACACGCCGCTGGAAGCGGTGGCATCGCTGGCCTTGGGCACGTCAGGCGTGACGCCGCTGCAATTGACGGGCGCTTATGCATCATTCGCGAATGGTGGCGATAAAGTGAAGCCTTATGCGATCACCCGCATTCGTACCGGCAGCGGCAAGCTTTTGTATCGGCGCGAGCCGGAGGGTTCAACTCCAGTGATGTCGCCCGCGAATGACTCGGCCATGACCGAGATGATGGTACAGGTGGTTCTGACAGGCACCGGGAAGGCGGCGCGGCTTGCCGAGCGGCCCACCGCGGGTAAGACCGGAACCACCCAGGATTTCCATGATGCCTGGTTCGTCGGCTTCACCTCCGATCTGGTAACCGGCGTGTGGGTGGGCAATGACAATTCCTCGCCCATGAAAAAGGCTACGGGAGGCGGCCTGCCAGCTCATATTTTCCATGCGTTCATGGAAGATGCGGAACATGGTCTGCCAGTCCGACCTCTGGCCGGCAGCCAATTGCTGGCCGCGGCAGAGCCAGAGCCGGAGCCGATGGCAGAAGCCCCGCCCACATCCACGCCGGCGCCCCAACCAGCAAAGGATCCGTTCCAACAGATACTCGATGGACTGTTTGGTGGTTCGAGCTGAGTTTTCTTAAGGCCTTCGCCTTAATGTCGGTTGACGCTTAATTATACCGGAGCAAATTGCGGCCATGGTCGCGCAGCCATTGCCGGGCTCGCGCAGTATCGGGCGAAAGATTTCGCACATGCGCCCAGAATCGCGGCGAGTGGTTCATCTCCTTCAGATGAGCCACTTCGTGCGCCACCACATAGTCGCGCACATAGTCGGGTGCGAAGACCAGCCGCCAGCAAAATGACAGCGCACCCTGCTGGCTGCATGAGCCCCAACGGCTTTTTGTGTCGCGCACGGTGATACGCTGAGGCCTGGTGCCAAGTCGCGCCGCATAATCAAGCGCGCGCGCCGCAAATAACAACCGCGCTTGCTGCTTGAAGAAATCCAGCAGACGGCGCGGCGCATGCTCGATCCGGCCGCTCACCATGATGGCGCCGCCTTCGGTCCAGACCGGTCCCGGCCCCCGCGTCGGGCTATGGCGGATGGGATGGCTCGCCCCCAGATAAGGAACCTCGGCGCCCGGCATCAATTCCACTTTTTCAGGCAGATGCTTCAATTGGCGCGCAATCCATTGTGTTTCACGCCGTGCAAAAGCCAGCGCCGGCCCAGCGCCGCCGCGGGCGGGAGCTGTAACGATCACTTCGCCGCTGGCCGGATGCACACGCATAACTATACGCCGGGCACGGGCGTTGAGCTTGACCGAAACCGCGACATTGACGCCGTCAACCGCCAGCAATTCATTGGCGGCGACGGCTCGCTTTTCGCGACGCTTGGCCTTAGGCTTGCCTCGCAACGAGGACTTCAACATGTCAGAACGTCCACGCTTTCATCTTGCGTTTCCAGTGCGCGATCTTTCGGAGGCGCGCGCTTTCTACGGCGATCTGCTCGGCTGTCCCGAAGGCCGCTCGAGCGATGACTGGGTCGATTTCGACTTTTTCGGTCATCAAATCGTGGCCCATTTAAGCCCGAACGAGGCCGGACATAAAGCACATAGTGAAGTGGATGGCGATCAAGTGCCTGTGCGCCATTTCGGCGCAATTCTTTCCATGGAGGAGTGGAAAAATTTGGCGGCGCGCCTGACAGAAAATAATATTGACTTCGTCATCGAGCCCGGCATCCGGTTCGAAGGCCTGGCCGGCGAACAGGCCACGTTCTTCTTCCTTGATCCGTCCGGCAATGCGCTGGAGTTCAAAGCCTTCCATGACGACGCAGCCATTTTTGCGCGCTGATCGGATCGCCATGGCAGTGGGCGCGGGCGGCGCCTGCCTGGTTTTGGGTGCCTTGGGCTTTCAATATATTGGCGGCATTCTGCCGTGCGAAATGTGTCATTGGCAGCGTTGGGCCCATATCGGCGCCGCTATCGCGGGTATTCTGGGCGGCGCCCTGATCAGGCGCGAATCGACGGCGCGGTCGCTGGCCTGGATGGCGATTGCGCTGGTGCTGCTGTCGGGATTGATCGGTGCCTATCAGACCGGCACCGAATACCATGTCCTGCCGGGCCCAGCCGCCTGCACCGGACATCGGTACATATTGGGAAGCAATATGCCGCCGCCGGAAGTGCAGTGCGATGTCGTTACCTGGTCGTTGTTCGGCCTTTCGATGGCGTCTTACAACGCGCTCTGTTCCTTCCTGATTGCAGCGATGGGCGCTTTCGCCTTGTCGAAAGGCAGGGGACTTTCGCGCGAATGGCAAAACAGTGCCGCGTAAACGCAGACCCAGAGCGCCCGGTTTCGGCATCGACACCGAGTCCATGGTCCGCGTGGACCACGCCGGCGAATATGGGGCGGTGCGCATCTATGAAGGTCAGTTGGCGATCTTGGGTAAGCGCGGCAGCGCCTCATCCATCCGGCACATGGCCGAACAGGAGCAGCGCCATCTAAAGACGTTCGACCGGCTGGTGAACGAACGCAGGGTGCGGCCGACTGCCCTGGAGCCCTTGTGGCGCGTGGCCGGATATGCGCTGGGGGTTGGAACCGCACTGTTGGGCGAGAAAGCAGCGTTTGCCTGTACGGCGGCCGTGGAGGAAGTAATAGACGCGCATTACGCGGGCCAGATTGCGGAATTGGGCGACAGGGATCCCGAACTCAAGCGCACTGTGGAGGACTTCAAAGCCGACGAAGCCGCGCATCGGCAATTGGCGCTAGATCATGGCGCGGAACAAGCGCCGGGCTACAGGCTGCTTAGCGAGGCTATCAAAGCCGGCTGCCGCTTCGCCATCAAGCTCTCTGAGAAAATCTAGAGGCGCGGTCCTTTCGGCCCTCGGTTTCGCCGCGCTTGCTTGCGCACGCTCAGTGCGACGCTCCTCCCCAAGGCCAAAAAATCCTCGCGCCGAGATCGAGTCCTGTTAGGGCTCTAGTTCGGAATCCCAATAAAGATAGTCCGCCCAAGACTCATGCAGATAGTTGGGCGGAAATTTGCGGCCGCGCTCGCGCAGCTCGGTAACAGTGGGCTGATGAGGACGCTGGCGTGGATGCATGCCAGCCTGCGCCGGAAGCCGACCGCCCTTCAACAGATTGCAAGGGCTGCACGCGGTGATGACGTTTTCCCACGTCGTGCGCCCGCCCTTGGAGCGTGGAACCAGGTGATCGAAAGTGAGGTCTTTGGGATTGCCGCAATATTGGCATTCGAAGCGGTCGCGCAGAAAGACATTGAAGCGGGTGAAGGCGGGATGGCGCGCAGGCTTGATATATGTCTTGAGAGACACGACCGAAGGCAGCTTCATCTCCAGCCGGGCCGAGCGCACCACCCGGTCATATTCTTCCAGGATGTTCACCCGTTCCAGGAACACCGCCTTGATGGTGTCCTGCCAAGACCACAGAGACAGCGGATAATAACTCAAGGGCCGATAGTCGGCATTGAGCACCAGCGCCGGGCAATTGCTGGCAGAACGCACAGGGGCTAACACGATCGAGGTCCTGTGAAGGCGGTATCTCCTCTCGTTATGCGTCGATAGTAAATGCGATTCGAGCCCATCCTCAAGCCGGTGGAATCACTTGCCTTTAAAGTGCGTGGGACATGTGACAGGCGTACTAAAGCGGGCAGGAAAGCGCCCCTTGTGCCGTGAGCCGTCCCGCAACCGCCAGCGCGAGGAAGTTTCCCGCTAGGGAAAGCCCCTCATCGTCGATGCCGTGCCCCAAGCCTGGCGCCAGGTGCCATTGCACAGCCAATCCCGCTCTGCCCAGGTCCGCGGCCGCGGCGAACATCGCGCCCGCGGGAATTACATCATCGGCACCACCATGAGTGAGGAGAATCGGCGCTTTTTGACCCTCCGCAGGCGGAGGATCGGCCAAGAGCCCGGAAAAACCCACGATGGCCGCAGGGGTACGCCGCAACCCCAAATGCAGCGCCAGCATCGCGCCCTGACTAAAGCCAGCCAGGACCACCCGCTCGGGAGGCAATCCCAGCCGGGCCAACTCTGCATCCAGGAATTCGCCAATGCGGGGCGCGGCCATGGCCACGCCGTCCCGCACCTCACGCGGGTCGAGCCTAGCAATTGGAAACCATTGGAGGCCTTGAGGCGCGCCGGGGACTCGGTCGGGCGCATTGGGCGCGACAAAGGCGGCGCCAGGAAGCAATTTCTGCCAATGGGGCGCCAACGCGATCAAATCGGCGCCGTCGGCACCATAACCATGCAGCAGCACCACCAACTCTGTTGCCTTGCCGTTTTTGGGCGATACGCGCGGGCCTGAGAGCATCAAAGGCAAATGGTCTAGATTGCAGTCATGATCGTTACACGGTTCGCCCCTTCACCGACAGGGTATCTCCATTTGGGTCACGCCTTCGCGGCCCTCACCGCGGCACGCGCAGGAGCGCGCTTCCTGCTCCGCATCGAAGACTTAGACAAGGACAGGACGCGGGAGGAATTCGTGGCCGCGATCTTCGAGGATCTGGCCTGGCTCGGCCTCGTCTGGGAAGAGCCGGCTTTGCGTCAATCGACGCGGTCGTCCGCTTATGGCAAAGCCCTGGCGCATTTAAAACCGTTCATCTATCCCTGTTTTTGCACTCGCAAGGAAATCGCCGACGAGATCGCCCGGGCCGCCGAGGCGCCGCATATCGATGTTTTGCGGACGGGGGATATCTTGGCTGCTTCACGGCCGGATGGCCCGCTCTATCCAGGTACGTGCCGGCGCCTGTCATCCGCAGAGCGCGCGACGCGTATCGCCGGCGGCGAATTACATGCGATACGGCTGGATGCTGCGAAGGCCGCTGCTGCCGCGGGCCCGTTGACCTTCATCGAGGGCGGCCAAGTTCATCGAGTCGACCCGATTTTGTTCGGAGATGTGGTGCTGGCGCGCAAGGATTTGCCCGCCGCTTATCATCTGGCGGTCGTAGTGGATGACGCACATCAAGGCGTCAGCCTGATTACGCGCGGCGAGGATTTATTGCCCGCCACTCATGTGCAGCGGCTGTTGCAGGTGTTACTTGGTTATCCCGCCCCCGCCTATGCGCACCATCGCCTGATCCTGGACAAGGATGGCCGCAAATTCTCCAAGCGCGATCAAGCTGTGACTTTGCGCACTTTGCGAGCTCAGGGCGTCACGCCGGCTGAACTTGAGGCGTTGTTTTGACGGCGGGTTCCGTCAGCCGGCGCGCGGCAACGAAAAGTGTCAACGTGGAGGCGAGGAGCCCGGTCGGCGCACTCACAAGCACGAAGCTTGCAACAGCGAGCTGGGAAAGAAGCAAAAGGATCGTCTCGACGCGATCGGACGGCCGCGCGCGCCACAGGAACGCGACCGCGATGGAAAGAATTGGAAAGTCATAGAGAAATAAATAAGGCGTCGCCAGCAAAGTCGCGACGCAAAGCCCCGCGCATTTGAGCGAGAAATCCCGTCCATTTCGCCAAAGCCAGGCGATAAAGGTCGCTATCGCCAGGAACAATATGGTTTGGGCGGCAAACGCCCCGTCATCAGACACGCCTATCGTCCGCAACAGGCCGTAAAGACTTTGCAGCTTGTAGAACCCCGCTCCACCATGGCTGAGGAAATCGTTGCTCATGCCGCCGAGATGGCGGGCGAAAGCGACAAGACTGTCCGGAGCTGCCAACCACGAAAAAAACAGAATTGCACCTGTCGTGAATACGGCCGATGCAAAAGCGCGCCGGTGGCCGCCGAAGATTAACGCCAGCGGAAAAAGCAGACCGAATTGCGGCTTGTAGGTGAGAAGGCCCAACAGGAGCCCTGCCAAAAGCGGGCGGGCCTCGAGTTGAAGCAGGGCGCCCGCTATCAAGGCGGCCGTTAAAAAGCCATTCTGCCCCACGGTGGCGCACGCAAGACTTGCGGGAGCCGCCATTGCAAGAAGTGCAGCGCCGCGATCTTGCGCGATGCGCGCAATACTTGCCAAGAAAAGCGCGGCAGAAGCGCCTATCCAGGTCAAGAGCGCCACGTTATAGGGCAACAATGCCAAAAGCACGGCGATGACGAAAAATAGCGGCGGATAAGCCCAACCCAAAAAGCCGTTGGCGGCGTGATGCATCAGCGCGCTTTGAAGCACGTGCATCGCTGGCCAATCATAGGCCTCGGCCGCGCGTCCGCTGAGCGCCAGGCGTCCCGCGCTCCAGAAAGACAGGAAGTCCGTGGCAAGGGGATGGCCGTCAGCGTCCAAAAGCCAAGAATGCGCAAAAGCAAGCCTGGCAAAGTTCATCAAATAGGCGAAACCTATTCCGCCGGCCACCGCGAGGGCCCACGGCGATATGTCTGAGGGCTTGGCCATGGCCTATTTTGGCCCCCGGGCCATTGCCGAGTGCTTAACGGAGCTGGCTGGCTCTTGACCATCTCCCTGTGCTAAAGGCCGATTATGGCTGAACCCCACACCCTTGATCGCCTTTTTGCCGCGGTCGCTGCGCGCAAAATTGCTGGCGATGTGAACGCATCCTATACAGCCAAGCTGATCTCGCAGGGCGTGGAAAAATGCGCCAAGAAGTTCGGTGAGGAAGCCGTGGAGGCGGCCCTTGCCGCAGTTTCGGGTAACAAGGCGCATCTGGCGGCAGAAAGCGCGGACGTACTTTATCACCTATTGGTGTTGTGGGCGGCGACGGGGCTGACGCCGAATGACGTGTATGCGGAGTTGGAGGCGCGGGAGCATCAATCCGGCTTGGCTGAGAAATCCTCGCGCAAGGCCTAGGAACTGACCTCCTCCTCCTCGCCCAGGCTTTTGACCAGATCCAGCACGCGCTTGCGCACTTTAGGATCCTTAATCTTCATGAATGCCAGAGAAAGCTGCAAACCTTCGTTAGAAGATACGAATTCCATTACTGGCGCGCCCGCTTCCGCGAAGCCGCCCGCCGTAGTCCCGACACCATTATAAAAAAAGTCAATCGGTACATCCAAAATGCGCGCGATCTCAAACAAGCGTCCGGCGCCGATCCGATTGACGCCTTTTTCGTATTTCTGCACCTGCTGAAAGGTGAGTCCCAAAAGATCGCCAAGCCGCTCTTGGCTCATGCCCACCAGCATTCGCCTGATACGCACCCGACTGCCGACTTGGGCGTCTATGGTATTGGTTTTTTTGGTCACAGCATCTCGATGAGTTGCCCGGAAAATAGCGGCATGGTCATCGAACTGAAAGAATTAAATCGGCAGCTGTGGAACTCGACTGCGAAATTTGACAAATCCCAATGCAACCGCTGCCAACAAGAGAAGCGCGAAAGGAATATCGCCGAAGCGCGCATAAAAAGTCGGAGGTAAGGCGCGAGGCAGGTTTGCGTCGATTACACCTATGCGTCCCAAATTGAGATGTGCCGTGATCCTGCCTACCGGATCAATCATGGCCGAAATTCCCGTATTGGCGTCACGCGCGACAGGCAGGCCTTCTTCGATGGCGCGCACGCGTGCGATCAGCAAATGCTGCATCGGTCCGGCCCATGGTCCGAACCAGGAATCATCGGTGACGTTCACGAGCCATCCCGGCCGTTGACCCGTTGTCACCTCGCCGGGAAAAATAATCTCGTAACAGATTAGGGGCGTAACGGCGGGCGCATGTGGAACTTGATAGATGTGCGGTCCATCGCCGGCCGAGAAACCAGTATCACCCTCTGTGAGTTTTGTGATGCCAACGCGATTTAGAAGTTTGGCGAAAGGAACATATTCGCCGAACGGCACGAGATGGAACTTGTCATATACCGCTTCGATCTTGCCGCCGGGAGCAAAGATATAGAGCGAATTGTAATAACGGGGCGTCCCGCCGGAAATCACTGCGCGCGCTGAGCCGGTGATCAGGCTGCGTCCGCCTTTGGTAAGCAATCCGATATCATCCAATGCTGCCTGGGACCGGTCCAGCAGGAAAGACGGCGCGGCTTCCGGCCAGATGATGTGCGTTACCCGCCCCGGCGACTGGGAGAGATCCACCAGCCTTTGCCAATTGCGCACCACGAAACGTCGGACATATTTCTGATTTTGCGGGATGTCGGGCTGCACCAGCCTCACCATGATTCCGGACTCATTTTCCGTTGGCGTCATGGCCAGCCGGATCGCGCCATAAATCCAGATGCAAACGAACAGAAGAATTGCCGTGACCGGGGCTGCGGGGCGGCGCATGCAGAATTCTGCGAGCGAGGCGCCCAGAAGAATGGTGAGAAAAGAAAGCCCGTAGGCACCAATGAGCGACGTGCTTTGCATTATCGCCAAGGAGACGCCCCAGCCATAGGCAGGCAGATTCCAGGGAAAGCCGGTAAGGGCGTGGCCGCGGACCCATTCGCCCGCGGCGTAAAAGGCCGCAAATATCAGTAGGCGCGGGAAACCCTCGCTCCAAACCAACATCGCAAGCGCACAGGCAATGCCGGCATAAAGCGCCAGTCCGCCCGTCAGCAAAAGCATGGCAAACGGCAGTTGCCAGAGATGGGCGGACGGATCCACCATGAAGGCGTAACCGATCCAGTGCCAGCCGATCAGATATTGCCCGAAAGCAAAACTCCAGCCGCAGAGCGCAGCTACACGCCACGAACCCGGGCCGGGCGCCGCCCCATCTAGAAGCAGGACCAGAGCTGAAAATCCCAGCAGCAGCGCGGGAAAGAATTCCACGGGTGCAAAGCCCAGGGCGGAGAACGCTCCAGCGGAGAAGGCGAAGGCTGCGCGCCGCCAGCCCTTTAGGCCGCGGATACGGGCACCCTGGCGATCAAGCCATATCATCATGCGCGAGGATGGTTCTCGGCGCGGCGGATGCGAAGCCGCCTGATACGGCGCGGATCGGCCTCCAACACTTCGAATTCGTAACCGGAGGGATGGGCGACAATCTCGCCGCGCTGGGGCACCCTGCCCACAAGGGATGCGACCAGACCGCCCAGGGAATCGACATCGTCATCGGCATCCTGTGTGGAAAGATCGATACCGGTCTCGGTCTTAAAATCCTCCAGCTCGACGCGCGCATCGGCCACGAAGCCGTCCTCATCTGGTTTTAGGGCGGGCGCCTCCTCGTCATGCTCGTCGGCAATGTCGCCAACGATTTCCTCGATAATGTCCTCGATCGAGACGAGTCCGTCGGTACCGCCATATTCATCAATCACCAGCGCCAGATGGGTATGGCTGGCCTGCATCTTGAGCAGCAAATCCAGGGCCCGCATGGATGGCGGCACGAATAAGATGGGCCGCTTGATGCTGGCGATCGTGGTGGAGTTCATATGATGACCATCAGTTCCTGGCACGAATAAGCCCAGAACATCCTTCACATGAACCAGGCCGGTGGGATCGTCGAGATTCTCGCGATAGACCGGCAGACGGGAATGTTTGGCCTCGCGGAACAGACTCATCAATTCCGCCGGCGGCGTTTGTTCGTCGGCGGCCACGATTTCTGCGCGCGGCACCATCACGTCGGACACTTTCAATTCGCCGAAAGCCAGCATGTTGGCGAGCAACACACGCTCCTGCTGGGAAAGTGCCGACTCCTTGCGTTCGCTTTCCTCGATCACCTCTTCCAGGCTTTCGCGCATCGCAACGCTGGACGGATTCTCTCCGCGCAGGATTTGCATCAGCCGCTTGAAAAGCGGCGGATGGCCGGCTGACGCCTCGCTCATCCTGTCACCTCGTAGGGGTCGGCAACACCGAGGCGAGCGAGAATGGCGATTTCCAATGCCTCCATCCTTTGAGCGTCGCTGGCGCGGACATGGTCATAGCCTGCCAGATGCAGAATGCCATGGACCACCAGATGAGCGGCGTGATCGGCGAAGCGCTTGCCGGAGGATTTGGCCTCGCGCCGAATTACCCCTAAAGCCAACGCAACATCGCCCCTGTAATTGTCGGGATTGGGGGCGGCAGGAAAGGACAGGACATTGGTGGGCTTATCTTTGCCCCGAAACCTGCGATTGAGGGCCTTCAGCCTGCGATTGTCCGACAACAGCACCGTCAGGGAATAGGAATCACGAAACCCAGCGGTCTTGGCCGCCGCAACCGCCGCGCGCTTGAGCTTGGGCGCAAGCCCGCGAAATTCGCGCCAGCCCGGATCGTCCACCACTACCAGAATGCCTTTGGCGGTCATTTGCCATGCGCACTATAAGCGGCGACGACACGGCTGACGAGGGCATGCCGGACCACATCGGCGTCGCTGAAGCGGGCGACACCTATGCCTTCCACATCCTTCAGGATGGATAGCGCCTCGTTGAGCCCGGTGGCAATGCTGCCGGGAAGGTCGGATTGCGAAGGATCGCCGGTCACAACCATCTGACTTTCCTCACCGAGCCGGGTGAGCATCATCTTCATTTGGGCCGGAGTGGTGTTCTGCGCTTCATCCAGAATTACGAACGCGCGGCTTAAGGTACGGCCGCGCATGAAAGCCAGTGGCGCGACCTCGATCACGCCCTGGTCCATCAGCCGCGTTGTCTGTTCGCCCAGGACGTCGAACAATGCGTCATAGAGCGGGCGCAGATAAGGATCGATTTTCTCCTTGAGGTCGCCGGGCAGGAATCCCAATCGCTCGCCCGCCTCCAAGGCCGGACGCGACAGGATCAGGCGCTCGACCCGGCGCTGAAAAAGCATATGCGCGCCAAAGGCGGCGGCGAGGTAAGTCTTGCCGGTTCCGGCGGGGCCTATTCCGAACACAAGGGGATTGTTCCGCATCAAATCGAGATAGGCGCTTTGCGCAGGACTTCTGGGCCGGGTCATGCGCGTCGTAGCGGTACGGATCGCGCCCTCACTCATGCCACGGCCGCCATTGGAGTCAGGATCGGTAAAGCGAATCTCAGCGTCCACTTCGGCCAAGGTGATGCTTTCACCCGCTTCCAGCCGGGCATAAAGCGCACGCAGGATGGCGGCCACTCGGGCGCGCGCGTCTGAAGGGCCGGACAGCGCGATCAGGTTGCCGCGCTGAGTGATGAGAACAGAAAGGCGCTGTTCCAGACGCGCGAAATGCTTCTGGTGGGGACCAGAAAGCGCCGCCACCAGCTTGTTGTCCGCAAATTCGAGAAGAAGCTGCTCGCCTTTGCGGAGCAAGGATTTGGCGCGGGCGCTCAAACGAGCCGGCCCCTAAGGCTGTTGGCGGTCAAGGCCTCGATATGAATGGGGCGGACACTGCCGATCAGCGCGGTGGGGGCATCGACATAAACCGGCTGGAGGTATGGCGTACGGCCCACTATCTGCCCGGAATTGCGGCCCGGTTTTTCGAACAGCACGTCCATCGTCCGGTTCACCGCGGTCCGATTGGCTTCATCCTGCTGGCCCAGAAGCAGCTTTTGCAGAATATCCAGGCGCGCCGTCTTGACGCCTTCGGCCACCTGCTTTTTCGCGGCAGCCGCCGGGGTACCCGGCCGGGGGCTGTATTTGAAGGAAAAACATTGCGCATAGCCTATGTCGCGCACCAGCTGCAGCGTGGCCTCGAAATCCTGATCGCTCTCGCCGGGAAAGCCAACGATGAAATCCGAAGAAAAAGCCATGTCGGGACGCTTGTCCCTGATGCGGCCAATCAGTCGGCGATAGTCATCGGCGTTGTGCTGCCGATTCATCGCCTCAAGAACGGCATCGGAGCCGGATTGGACCGGCAGGTGCAGGAACGGCATCAACTTTTCGATTCCACCATGCGCTTCTATCAGATCCTCGCTCATGTCGCGGGGATGGCTCGTGGTATAACGGATGCGCAATATATCCTTGACACCGGCCAGCGCCTCGATCAGGCGGGCCAGCGACCAATCCTTTCCGTTCATATCGGTGCCGCGATAGGCGTTTACGTTCTGGCCCAGGAGCACGATTTCTCGCGCGCCGCGCGATGACAGCGCCTGCGCTTCGGCCAGAATCCTTTCCGGCGCGCGGGAATGTTCCGGTCCCCTTGTGTATGGAACGACGCAGAAGGTGCAGAATTTGTCGCAACCTTCCTGCACGGTGAGGAAGGCGCTCACGCCCGTATTGGACACCGCTTCCGGAAGCGCGTCGAATTTTTCCAGGGCAGGAAAATCGGCCGCCACTCTCTCGCCCGCTCCGCGGGCGATGCGCGCGATCATTTCGGGCAGGCGATGATAGGATTGCGGCCCCACCACCATATCTACTACAGGTGCGCGCGCGATGATCTCCTCACCTTCGGCCTGGCCGGTGCAGCCGGCCACCGCGACCAGCATTCGGCCGCCGCTTTTTTCCTTTTCTTCTTTCAAGGCGCGGATGCGGCCGAGTTCGGAATATACCTTTTCCGTTGCCTTCTCACGGATATGGCAGGTGTTAAGGATCACCATGTCTGCGTCGCCCGGCGCTTCAGTCCCTGCATAGCCTAAAGGCGCCAGGAGGTCCGCCATGCGCGCCGAATCGTAGGCGTTCATCTGGCAGCCATAAGTCTTGATAAAGAGCTTTTTCATTCGCTTTTGGATTACCCCCTCCGGCCTTCGCATCGCAAGCGCTGCTACGGGCCCCGCTCCTCCAGGCGTTACGCGCCGAGGGGAGGAGGACCTCGACAAAGACGCGCCACCCCTAGGGAAAGCTTAAAGAATTCCGGCCAGCGCGGCGGCTTGTCCTTTGCGCACCCTGTCCCAGGCTACCCGCGCAAGTTCCTTGCGATCCATGGCCTGTAGCGGGGGGTGAAATTGCACCACCACATCCAGAGGACCGGCTTCAAGAGCCTCCCACAGGTGCGGCACGAGCTCCATATCACCATACCAGGCGTAAAGTGGGCGATTTTCACGCCCCATGGGGATGCCTTCGCGCGCCACATAAGCCGTGGAGACTGGCTGCACGGTCACCTGCCGGCCCTGATGCAGCGCCGTATCCGCCGCGCTTAACAAGGCGCTTTTGAAGGGCAGGACCGAATTGCCATCGTCGGAAGTCCCTTCCGGAAACAGCACCAGTACATCGCCCTCAGCCAGCCGCTCGGCGATGGCGTCACGGGCTTGACCCGTCTCACTGCGCCGCGACCTGGTGACAAAGACCGTGCGCTGTAGGCGTGCGAGGGTGCCGAAAAAGGGCCAGGAGTTCACTTCCGATTTTGCGATGAAAGACAAGGGTGTCACGGCGGAGAAAATCACGATATCCAGCCAACTCGTGTGATTGGCCAACAGCAGAGCCGCGGAATCGGGCGGCGCTCCCACCACGCGAATCTTGATGCCAAACAGATAGGCGACAAACCGGTGATAGCGGTGCGGAAAACTGCGTCGCGCGCGCAATCCAAAGGTCACGAACAGCCATTGCACGGGGATCAGCAGAAACGTGACGGCAAGGAATACCGTCAAGACGAAGATTGCGCGGATGGTCGGCATCAGATGCTCGACCTCGCAGCGGAGCGTCGCAGCACTTGCGGTGCAAAAGCCGGAGGGGGTGAAAAGATCACGGTTTGAGCTTTTTGCCCTTCGGCACGCCGTAAAGCTCAAGGCGGTGATCCACCAGCTCGAAACCCAGCTCTTCGGCGACGCGGCGCTGGAGCTTCTCGATCTCCTCATTGCGGAATTCGATCACGCTGCCCGACTGCACGTCGATGAGATGGTCGTGATGGCTTTCCGGCATTTCTTCATAGCGCGCGCGGCCATTGCGAAAATCATGCCGCTCCAGAATGCCGGCATCCTCGAACAGCTTGACCGTGCGGTACACGGTGGCAATGGAGATATGGGGGTCGATCGCGGCCGCGCGACGGTAGAGCTCCTCCGCGTCGGGGTGATCCTCGGCCGTCGAGAGTACACGCGCAATCACCCGGCGCTGCTCGGTCATTCGCAGGCCCTTATCGACGCAGAGTTTCTCGATCCGCGTCACTTAGTCATCCCCGTATGCGATTGCGGGGCCAAACTTAGGCGAAATCTTTCGGATTCGGAAGCGGCAGGGATGCCATCAGGACCTGAGCGTCCTTGCCCTCATAATAGGCTTTGCGCAGGCCTACCGGCTTGAAACCCAGGCCGCGGTAAAGCCTCAGGGCCGGTTCATTGTCAGTTGCGACTTCGAGAAAAAGCGTCCCCGCTCCTAGGTTTTGCGCATGGGCAGCGGCATTTGTCACCAGGGTTCGGCCGATGCCCCGGCGGCGGTTTTCGGGCGCAACCGCCAGGGTGAGGATTTCCGCTTCACCCCCGGCGGCGCGGGCAAGAATAAAGGCCTCGTGCCGAACAAAAGCGAATACGCCGGAGCCCTTGAACAGATCGCGGATAAAAGCGGCGCTCCAGCGATTTGCGAACGATGCGGCATGCAGCGCAGCCAGAATGGCAACATCGTCTGTCGACGGATCGAACAGTCGAGACATCAGGCGGGAAGCTTTGCGTCGGGGGCTCTGAGATACAGGGGCGCGGGCGGCACATTGGAAGCGGGCCGGGTTTCGGCCAGTTTGCCCACCCACAAAGCGTCGGGCTGGCGGATGTCGGTCAGAAAGAAGTCGGAACCGAGCGCCGTCTTCGCGGCGGCTGCGCCGGTGCCGCAAAGCGCCGAAGGTCCGAAACTGCGGATGAGGCCTAGTGCATGGTCGAATGGCGTCACCGACGGCGGAAGGAAAACCGTACTCTCGTCCCATAAAAGCAAATAGGCCTCGCCTCGCTTGGCATCATGAATGGCGGCAGCGCGCCGCGCACCGGTGGCAAAGGCCATTGCTTCAAGCGTGGTGATCCCGGTCAAGGGTTTTTTCAGCGCCACCCTTAGCCCGCGCATGAAAGCAAGGCCCACACGCTGCCCCGTGAAGGTACCCGGCCCGGTGGTGACGGCCAATTGATCGAGCGCAGCGAAGGCGATGCCGGCTTGCCGCATAGCTTCGTTCACCATGGGGGCAAGCGCCTCGGCATGACCGCGCGCCATTTCCTCAAAGCGGTGCGCGAGAATTTTGTCGCCGTCCAGCACCGCGGCCGAACATGCGCCCAGCGCAGTATCGACGGCAAGAATCAAGTTATGTTGCCTTCCTCCGCTCACGGGAACGCGCCCACGATAGTCGCACCTGCTCGCGCGGACGCTTTATAGAATCTTGCACGCTTCGTCGAAAGAGAGGCGGGGATTGCGGGGAAACACGCCTGCCGGATCGCCATGGCCCAAGGCGCAGATAAAATTCGCCTTGATATTGGTGCCCGCGAAAAATTCCTTCTCCACTGCCGCATTGTCGAATCCCGACATGGGGCCGCAATCCAAGCCCAGCGCGCGTGCGGCGACGATGAAATAACCGCCTTGAAGGCTGGAATTGCGGAAGGCGGTGGTGCGGATCAGTTCAGGCTTGCCCGCGAAGGCCTCCTTCATCTGGGGATTGTTGGGAAAGAGGTAGGGCAGCTTTTCGAAAAAATCCAAGTCCATGCCGACGATGGCGACGGCGGATGCTGCCATGGTCTTGTCCTGATTACCCGGCGATAGATGCGGCTTGAGCCGTTCCTTTGCAGCTTGGGAGGTGAGAAACAAGATCCGCGCTGGCGAACAATTGGCGGACGTTGGACCCCAGCGCATCAAATCATACAGTGCCATCAGATGGGCGTTTGATACCGGCTTGTTCTGCCATTTATTCTGGGTGCGGGCATTGCGGAAGATAATGTCGAGCGCTTCGTCGCTCACCGCATGTGACGTCATGGAAAACTCCGGCAAACGAATTGAATATCAGACCGCCTGAACTGCGGTGACTTCGGGTATGTAGTGGCGCAGCATGTTCTCGATGCCATTGCGCAACGTCATGGTCGAGGATGGGCAGCCAGCGCACGACCCCTGTAAATGGAGAGACACGATGCCCGTCGAATCGTCAAAGCCCTTGAAGATTATATCGCCGCCATCCTGCGCCACGGCAGGACGAACGCGGGTGTCGATCAATTCCTTGATCTGGGCAATCACTTCGGGATCACCTTCACCGTACGAGCCTTCGTCAACCTCCTCCGCAGAACTTTCTATTAATGGCAGGTTTCGCGTGAAATGATCCATTATTACGCCCAGCAGCGCCGGCTTGAGATGCTTCCAGTCGCCTTCACGCTTGGTGATGGAAATGAAATCAGCACCGAAAAACACGCGCGACACTCCCGGCGTCTCAAATAAGGCGCGGGCCAGCGGCGAACGTTCTGCCTGCGCGGCGCTCGGGAAATCGGCCACCGCACCTTCACCCATCACGGCGCGGCCGGGCAGGAATTTCAGCGTGGCGGGATTGGGAGTGGCTTCGGTTTGGATAAACATGGCGCTTCCGGTCACAGATGCTCGTTAAATGGACCCTCCCTGCTCCAGGATCAAGCGCTTCTAAAAGTCGGAAATCAGGCCCTTTTTCTCCCAATCGCCATAGCGGGTGGGTTCCGGGCCTTTTTGACCACCCCTTTCGGGGGGGAGTTTGAGCGGCTTTTCGGCGGCCCGTCGTGCCTCGGCCTCTTGATTGGCGCGTTTGCCCGCTTCGGCGATTCGGGCGGCGATTTCTTCCGGAGATGAAGCTTTCGTTGACCTGTCCATGGCTGCTTGACCCTGTCGCGATAAAGCATACATCACTGTCGGCAACAGGGATATTGCAGAATGAATCTCTTCAAGACCGCTTTTCTAATGTCGCTTTTAACCGGCCTGTTTCTGGTGGTAGGCGCCTTGATCGGCGGCGGCACCGGCATGGTGATCGCATTCTTGCTGGCGGCCGCCATGAACCTTGTCGCCTATTGGAACTCGGACAAGATGCTGCTCACCATGTATGGCGCACGGCAGGTAGATGCAACCGGGGCGCCCGACCTGGTTCATATTGTCGAGCGGCTGGCGGCGCAGGCGCACCTTCCCATGCCTAAAGTGTTCATCGCCGAGAATCCCCAGCCCAATGCCTTTGCTACCGGCCGCAGTCCCGACCATGCGGCGGTGTGCGTCACCTCGGGTTTGCTGGCGCAAGTAAACAACGAAGAATTGGCGGGCGTGATCGCACACGAGCTGGGCCATGTGAAAAATCGCGACACGCTTACCATGACAATCACGGCCGTGATTGCCGGCGCCGTCGGCATGCTCGCGAATTTCGCCTTCTTCATGGGCGGGCGACGCAATCCGCTTGGCCTTGTTGGTGTGCTGCTCGTCACGCTGCTCGCGCCCATCGCCGCCATGCTGGTCCAATCAGCTATTAGCCGCTCGAGGGAATTCGAAGCCGACCGGGCCGGCGCCGAACTTACCGGCCGGCCATTGTGGCTTGCGGACGCGCTGGCTGAGATCGATCGCAGCGCGCGCCAGACCCTGAACGCTCCCGCCGACGCCAATCCCGCCACGGCGCACATGTTCATCGTCAATCCGCTGCATGGCGGCATGAGCGGCTTATTCGCGAGCCATCCGCCCACGGCGGAACGCATCGCCAGGCTGCGCGCCATGGTGCAAAGTTCCGAGTCCCAAGCCGGCCCCTGGGGATGACGCAGGAACGCGCGGGCCTCGCCGCGCGCAAAGCCGCGCTGGCCATCCTTACGCAGGTTTTAAGGCAGCGCCGCCCGCTCGACACACAAATGGATTCGCTGAAGGGTTTAGCCCCGCGCGATGCGGCTTTCGCGCGAGCGCTGGCCAGCCAGACCTTGCGTCATTTCGGCGAGCTTGAGGCGCTGGTCCGGAATTTCGTGCCCAAACCGCTAGCGCCACACAAGGCAGGCCCTGCAATGGAAATATTGCTATTAGGCGCCTGCGAATTATCGGTTCTGACTGTGCCGCCCCACGCCGCTGTCGATGCCGCGAATAATCTCGCGGCTACCTACGGCAAGGCCGTGCATTTCAGATCCCTAATCAATGCGGTTTTGCGCCGCATCGCGCGGGAAAGCGAAATTGTCCGCGCGGGGCTTGACGTAGTGCGCCTCAACACCCCGGATTGGCTCTGGATGCGCTGGAGCGCGCAGTATGGCGAAGACGTCACGCGCGCTATCGCTACAGCGCATGGACGAGAAGCGCCATTGGACATTCACTTGAAGCAGGACGGCATTTCTTGTCCCGAAAGCGTGACCCTGTTCGGACTTTCTCGCCGCGTCATGGATCAAGGCCGGGTGGAAGAGTTGCCCGGCTTTGCCGAAGGCAATTGGTGGGTGCAGGATGCGGCCGCTGCGATCCCGGCAGCGCTATTGGGCGATGTCGCGGGCAAGCGTGTGATAGATCTCTGTGCCGCTCCGGGCGGAAAGACAATGCAGCTGGCGGCGAGGGGCGCGCAAGTCACGGCAGTAGAGCTTGAGCCTGCGCGCGCGGCCCGATTGCGGGATAATCTATCCCGCGTCGCGCTCAAGGCCGAAGTGATCGAAGGGGATGCGCGCGATTTTGCAGGCACCGCGCCGTTGGTATTGCTGGACGCGCCTTGCACAGCGAGCGGCACGATCCGCCGGCATCCCGACCTTCCCTGGATCAAAGGTGCGGCAGACGTGATGGCCCAAGCAGCGTCATCGTATGATCTTTTGGAGAGCGCGGCCCGCATGGTCGAGCCGGGCGGCCACCTGGTCTTTGCGGTTTGCTCGCTGGAGCGCGAAGAAGGTGACGAACAGATCGCAGCATTCCTTTCCGGCCACCGCGAATTCCAGCACGTACCCATTCAGGTACATGAGGTTTTCGGTCATCGCGAGTGGATCACGCAGCAAGGAGACCTTCGGACCCTGCCATGCCACCTTCCGGATCAAGGCGGTTTGGACGGCTTTTACGCCGCGCGGCTGAGACGACTATAAACGCCACGGGGCGTCTGTCAGAAACAGTGGCGCCAGTTTTTCGTACGGCGCCGCCAGGAGGCCGTTAAAGCCGCCCGAGCGCGTAGGCGACAGCCAGATAGATCTTGCCCGTATCGGCAGAGAGAATGGACGAGGCAAGAAGTCCGCCGCCATCACCTTCGCGGGCACGCGCCAACAGCGCTTCGAACTCGTTCATATAAGCGTCCGCCGCCGCATGGAAATTCTCATCCTCGCGATAAAGGGTGGTGATGCGGTTCATTGCGCCATCGTCGATGGCATTGGCCAGATTGCGCGCAAACACGGCACGGTCACCCGCAAGATAGCGCCTCCACTCGTCACTGCCGGGAGCCGCCTCGGCGCTAATCGCCTCCAAGTCCACTGCCATATCGGCCAGCGCCAATTGCAACGCACCCATCGCGGCCGCGCTGCCTCCGGAAAGTTCGCGCGCCATGGTGTCGCTATTCTCAGCCGCCGCCAACAGAGTTTTCATTTCCCAACTCTTTGCGTCGCCGCCTTTCCCACCCCGCAAATCGGGATGGCGTTTGGGACGCTGGGTGAGTTTACGCGCCAGACCTTTAAGGCCCTCAGGTTCCGGTGTTGCTTCTGGAACCGGAGCGGCCGTCGTCAATTGCGTTGGCGGCACGCGCCCGCCTTGCGCGTTGCGGGAATGAATGGTCGAGAGTGTCCGCGCGGAAAGATCCAGCATCTGGTCCGTTTCGGACTGCACCATCTGCCGGATTCGCTGCGCCTCGCCTTGTACCACGGTCGGCAGCCGCGTCACATGCCGTTCCACTTCCTCGATGCTCCTGGCGAGAAGGCCTCGAATTTGAGTTGCTTCGGCGCTCATCTCGCCTGCGGCGCGGAGCAGCCTTTCGCATTCCGCCATCGCCTCGCCTACCAGGTTGCGCGCATCCTGTTTGGCCTGGGCCGCGCTTTCGCCGATCAAGGTCTGGGCCCCGGTACCCGCATCGCGCAAACTGGCGACCAGACCCGTGAGCACGCTATTGGCAGTCTCTGACGATTCCTTCAGCCGTTCGGCCTCGCGCGCAAAGGCTCCGGTGAGCTGCGACGCCCTGTTGGCGGCATTGGTCATGATGAGTTCCAAATGCCTTTCGGCGTCGCCCGTCACCATCTCGAACCGCTTGGTTTCACCACCCAGGGCGGCGATCGCAGATTCCATCCCGGCGCGCTGCTGCGACAGCGCGGCCTCGTAAAGCGCACTGTCTTCTTTCAACTTAGCCAGCATGTCGGTCATCGCGGTCCGATGTTTTTCTTGCCGGGCCAGCACGAATTCGGCGCGCGCAAGCGCCGCATCCGACACCGCTTCGATTTTCTTGGCATGGCCGTCGAGTTCGACCGCCGCGGCGTGGGGCGCTTCGGCGGCGGCATGGGCAGCTGCGCGAAAACCAGCGGCCTGCACCTCCAACGACTGGGCCGCCATCTTTAGAGAACCTTCGGCTGTTTCGATCGCGCTTTTCAATTGGGCCGCGCGGCCCGCCACTGCTTCGGTCGCACGCGAGGCGGCGTCATAAAGATGGTCGGATACTGAATCCAAGCGCTTGCCTTCCTGGATCAGGCGCGCGGCGATCGCTTCGCCCCGCACCTCGGCGCGGGCGCCCGCTTGCTCCAACGCCGCTATCTGATTTTCCAGCGCCGTTTCCAACGCCCTTAAACGACCGAATGCGCCGTCGAGCCCGGCATTCAGCGCGTCGAGTTCGCGGCGCACGGCCCGGCCCAGACGCGCCGCGGTGTTGGCTGCCCGCTCGTCCACCATGAAGAGTTGCTCTGCGGAGCCTTGCAGGGCTTCGGCAGAGCGTCCCATGCGATGGGCGAAAGTGAACGCGGCGCCCACCGCGGCGAACAACAGGGGCGGCAGCATGATCGCAGCGATGAACAACGCGGCCTGCTGCAATGGCAGCGAAAGCAGACCCTTCTGGCCGAAATAGCCCCAGAGGTAGGCGCCCCAAATCCCGATCCAAAAGGCCGAGGCTGCTGAGACAAAGAAAAAGGCCACAGTGCCATAGCGGCTGGAGGCGGGACGCTTTTGGGGGGGCCGGTTCTCGGCCCGCAAGGCCGAACTTTCGTTCCCAGGCTGGGCCGATTCCAGTATAACTGGTTGATTTCGCTCGAAATTCCGTGCCATCGGTGGTGCCCCCGAATTCGCGTCAAGGATAATGGATAGGGTTGGTTGCTGGAAGGCTAACCCTGATTTTAACGCTGTTTTAGCCTAACCGGCCGAGGTTTACGCTCACTTCATCCGGAAAGCAGTTATGGGCCCGAACTCGATCGATTTGGAGCATCTCGGCCGTTACACTGGCGGCGACAAAGAATTGAACGCCGAAGTGCTCCGCCTGTTCGACGACCAGGTCACAAGTATGGTCACCGAACTGAACGGCTTACTTGCCAACCGTGATAGCAAGCGTTGGCGCGAAGTGACGCACTCTATCAAGGGTGCGGCGCGCGGTGTGGGCGCTTTTTCCATGGGTGAGCTTGCGGCGCGCGCCGAACCGGTTGATCCCGCTAACGCACCGGCGGCAAAGGATGCGATCGAAAAGCTCGCGCGGGAAGCCGAGAGTATCCGCGCCTTTATCGAAGCCTATCTGGCTGCTTGAAAATCGAGCCTCGCACACATATAAGGACCACGCTTTCCCCAACCATTACATACATTTAGGTTTGGAATACCCTTGAGCGCGCCGATTGAGACGGATGTAGCCATTATCGGCGCGGGTCCCATCGGCCTGTTCGCGGTGTTCGAGCTCGGATTGCTCGATCTCAAATGCCATCTGGTTGACATACTCGACCGGCCGGGTGGCCAGTGCACCGAGCTTTATCCGGAGAAACCCATCTACGACATTCCAGGGCTTCCCATCGTTACCGGTCAGGAACTGACCAATCGCCTTTTGGAACAGGTCAAACCATTCGACCCGCAATTCCATTTCACCGAGATGGCAATGGCGCTGGAAAAACTCGGTGATGGACGCTGGAAGCTCACCTCCGACGCAGGCACGCAATTGATCGCGCCGGTCGTCGTTATCGCCGCGGGCGCGGGTAGCTTTGTTCCCAAGCGGCCGCCCCTGGCCGGCATCGAACAATATGAAAGGGCCGGAGACGGCAGCGGCGTGAATTACGCCGTGCGCAAGATGGAGACATTCCGCGGCAAGAATATCTTGATCGCAGGTGGCGGCGACTCGGCGCTGGATTGGACAATCAATCTCGCGCCCCTGGCCAAGAGCCTCACTCTTGTCCATCATCGCGACGGATTCCGCGCCGCCCAGCACAGCGTGAATAAAATGCGCGAATTGGAAGCTGCGGGGAAAATCAAATTCCATGTCGCCAGCGTCAAGGCGCTGCACGGTGAAAGTGGCAAGCTCGCCGGTGTGACGCTTTCAGGCCCGGACAAGCAGGAGTGGCATCATGAGACCGACGTGTTCCTGCCTTTCTTCGGTTTGACCATCAAGCTTGGTCCGATCGCCGAATTCGGCATCAACCTCCATGAAAACCTAATTCCGGTGGACACGGCCCGATACGAAAGCCCGACGCCGGGGATCTTCGCTATCGGCGACATCAACACCTATCCGGGTAAACTGAAGCTGATATTGTCGGGCTTCCATGAGGCGGCGCTGATGGCTCAGGCCGCGTTCCACATCGCCAGGCCGAACGAGAAGCTGCGCTTCCAGTATACGACGTCCTCGTCCAGTCTGCAGAAGAAACTGGGTGTCGCGTGAAGATCATCGCCATCGACCGTCAGGGGCAGGAACACACGCTGGAAGGCCGTGACGGCTGGAGCGTGATGGAGATATTGCGCGACGGCGGATTGGATATCGCGGCAGAATGCGGCGGCGCCTGCGCCTGCGCGACCTGCCATGTCTATGTCGATAACGGCTGGATCGAGAAATTGCCGCCGCGCTCGGACGCCGAGACCGACATGCTCGACATGGCGCTGGCAGTCGAGTCCAATTCGCGCCTCTCCTGCCAGATCGTATGCAGCGAAGCGCTGGACGGCATCAAGGTGACGGTCGCGCCGGAGTAAGACGCATGGCATGGACGCGTGGCGTGATTGCGTTGGTTGTACTGACCGCCTGCACGCCCGCGCCCAAGAAAGCTGCGCCGCAAGCGGTCAAACAAGCAGCATCGGCCTCTGAGGTCGCTGGCCACACGCCGTTCCCCGTGAACGGGTATCACCCAGGCGAATATCTCTTCCATGGCTATCCCTGCGGAACGGACTGTCGGCTTCACCAGCAGGGCTTTCAGTGGGGGCTGGAAAACAGGGTCGCGGATCCCAGGGATTGCCGTGGCACATCCGAAGAATTCGTCGAAGGCTGTCTCGCCTTTGCCGGGATAGAAGGACCGCTGGGTGAGCGCGATTTCGATGTGAGTTTTCCGCACATGAGCGGTATTAATTAGCGAACGCGCATCAACCGAAGCGCCGCGGCGCCGACTCGCCAGCCCGGAAGTTTCTCTCTAGGGTTGGCCTCGAGTAGGGTGAGGGGCGCAGGGACAAAACGATCCAGTGGATGGTTTGAGCCGCAGGCGCCCTGAGCGTAAGCGCAGGGCAGGGGCGGAATGACGGTCGCGCATATCTACACGGTTGCTTTCCAAGGTATCGCTCCATTATGCAGCAAGCACACCTAGAGTAAGTCGAAGTCGTCGTCAGCGCCGGTTCTGTGATTCAGAATCCAATCGGGATCATGGAGTGACGCCCGCTCTTTCTCGATTTGCTTTTGCGTTTCCTGGGCCATGTAGGCTTTGTATTCGCGCGTATTTCTCAGCAGCCAGATACCCAGAAACACGCCTGCAACTAGGCCAAGCCAGAAATCGCCATCGCCCAAGAAGCCCATGCCGCCCTCCCCAGAAGCAGGAGAGGCTACTCCTGATCGGGAGCAGGCGGCCACTAACGGGAACAAGAGGTGAACACAGCAACTTCATTGCTGTCTAACCCTACATCTTGTCTCACAGATTAGAAAAAATCAGAAATATTGTGGGTAATTTCCCACTCTTGAGGGCTCGGCATTAAGCCTTTGAACCGTATCAGTCTTTCCCACCCAAATTTGGGAGAGTCGCTTAAGTCGTGTTCTAGTTTTGGCCCATTCGTAAGCTGTCTTGCCGACTCTCTGTTGCAAGAGGCCAAGAGCGGGCCTATACACGGTTCCGAAGGACGGTCTGCCATGCGGGACATTCGTGAGGACTTGAGGGAGCGAATCGCGGCCGAACACGCGCAGCGTGAGCCGCATACGGAAGCCTTGAAGCAGATTGATCGGAATATCGCGGATCTTCAGCGCCTATTGGAGTTTGAGGAAGCGCGGGTGTCGGCGAGGGGTGCGGCAGCGCCACTCCCTAGGCCTGCGGCAAGCCTCGATGACTATGTATGGAAGCTCCTGAGAAC
>DATFSP010000142.1:0-8948 GCA_035262545.1 Rhizomicrobium sp.
AAACATGGTCCGTCCCCCTCAGGCAGCCGAACGCCATGTTTCAGCCCCGCGCGGAAACATTATGTCGGACGCGGAAGCCACGCAAACCCGGATTTGTTGTCGTTCGCTCTTAGTGTCGCGTAGATGTTTTTCCAGGGAAGAAAGCGGGAAACGCCAATCCGCTCCTCACGCAAGACGGGAAAGCGCCATGGCATGGGAAGCCTTGCGCCTGACCGACAGCCACCACACGCCGCCGACAATAGCGAGGTTCATGGCTGCGCGGGCGATGCCTTCCGCGTAATGCGGGATGGGCGAATAAAGGAACGTGCCCTGGGTTAGACCTGGGAAGGGCGTAAGAAGTCCCGACGAGAATATCAAATTGCCGCAGCCTCTGCAGCCCGTGTCATAAAAGATCAGGTTCTGGAAGCCGCCCAGCACGCTGACCAGGACGACGCCGGTAATAATCCAGGCCCGGGGCAACCGCTGCCGCGAACCGATCCAATAGAACAGCCAGGCGAAGAAAAGCGGGCCGCCGTATATGGCAAGCGTGTTCCAAACCAGCATCGCGCGGGTGAATCCCCTGGCGGCAACCGGGCCGGGTGTGATGCCGAAAAGAGGCGCCCAAGCGGTCGCGCTTTTGATGACCCCGATCTCGATATAAAGCGCCGCCGCGACGCTCAGCGCGATCATCACGACCGGACCAATTCCGAACACCGCCCAGGGAAAGCGTGCGGTGAGCGACTTGAGCTCGGGCCGCGACAGCATGGCGTCGGCCAGGTCGTCGTCATTGCCGAGGCGCGAGAGCGCTCGTGTTTCGGCCAGTTCGCGGGCGGCGCCACCTGTTTTCTCTTCCCGCACTAGGTCGTCGAAATGATCGCCAAGCTCGCGCACATAGCGGCGGACATGGCGGGGCGCGATGCCCGCGGCGAGAAGGCGTTCGCTTAGACGGTCAAAGCGTGGGCGGTCAAAGCGTGGGCGGTCAAAGCGTAATTGCGGCATGGGCTGTCCCTCCTATCGCCAGACTAACGGCTTCAGTGATGTGCTGCCAGTGCCGGACCAGTCCGGCCAGATGCTTTTCGCCCTTGCGCGTCAGCGCATAATAGACGCGCGTTCGCCCGTTCACGAGCTTGCGGCGGGATTTCAGCATGCCTTCGCTTTCGAGCGCATGGAGCGCGGGATAGACCACGCCTTCGCCCAGACGGATCGCCTGATTGGTCTTCAAGCGGATGGCTTGCACCAGCTCATAGCCATACATTTCGCCGGGCTCGAGGGCACGCAGGATCAAAAGCTCCGGCACGCCGTTCATGAAGCTGGGATTGGCCATGTCCTATACATCTCGTCGCGATGCATTGATACCTTGCGCCTAAAGGTATGGCGTGTCAAGCCGTCGCGATCGTCTGCGCGGATGCGCGCGTGAATTAAAACGAAACCGCAAGGGCTGGAATTTACGGGGCGGAGGCCACGGAAAGCCCGGCGGCCGGCGCGGCAAGATCGCCGAACCGTCTCGCACACCAGGAAATAATGACGCCGAACAACAGCATGGCGAGGATTTGCGGGCCGTCATGGAGGGGCGCGGGGGGCGTCTTGGGATACGCGGCGGAAAGCGGCACCACCACAAAGCTCATCACGGCGTAAATCGCCACGCCATAGGCCAGCCCCATCACCAGCCATCGCCGCGAAAGCACGGCAAGCCGCAAGGAAGCGAGCACGAAGATCGCGGCAATGATCAGCGACATCGCCCATTGCAGCAAAAGACCCAGGAGTGCCGCGACGAACCCGCCTGAATAAGACGCCTTTCCGAGCAGCCCGCTGGCGATGGCATGGAGGACCGTGACCGGGCTGGCATGGTAGATCGCGACAGCCACCACAATGTCGATGGTGCCGGCGATCAATCCGCCGGCAAGGATTGCGCTGAAGGTCTTCGGCATGCGCGGGTTCCCCAATCGGCCGAGGTCACATCACATATACGCGCTTGCAGTGGCGATGTCGAAGAACGGCTTTCAGCACCTTGGAGCCAGCAGAATCAGGGCGTGTTGCGGGCAAAGCGGTCGTTCCACTTGCCTAATCGGAGCGCCGGTGGCCTCATACCGCGCAAGGAACGCGCATGCGCGGCTCTGTACGGAACTTCGGAAACTTTGTCCTTCCCATCCTGGCGGTTTGCGGGACACCGGCATGGGCTGAGGATTGCAAACCCTTGCAGCTCGCCAACACCATCCAGCTTGAAACCGTCGCAGGGGGGCGGCGAATTTTGGTGCCGGTTCGGATCAATGGCAAGCCGCTGCAGCTTTTGCTCGACACCGCGGGAGTCACGACGCAGCTTTCGGAAGCGACCGTCAAAGCCCTGGGCCTGAAGGAGGAGGCCAGCGGTTTCGGGTTACACGATGTCTTAGGCAATAGATCAGAAGGCGAAGTCGTCATCGACAATCTGGACGTGGGGCGGCTCAGGGACCTGAACGCCCATATTCACGTGGCGCCCAACCCCAACCTGGATGCCGATGGCTTCAACGGCCTGTTTGTACCCAATTTCCGGGGCTATGATATCGATCTCGATTTCGGTTCGTCCCGTCTCAACCTCTTTTTCCGCGATCACTGCCCCGGCAACGTGGTCTATTGGCAGGAGCGGCCGCTGGCGGTCGTGCCCGCGACACTCAATGAGTTCGACTATCATATCGCCATCCCTGTCACCATCGACGGCCGGAAATTCACCGGCGAATTGGACACGGGCGCACCGCGATCCTTCATGAGCGCGGACGATGCCAGATCGGCATTCGACTTCGAGCCCGGCACGCCGCAATGGCCACTGATTGGTTCGGTTAACGGGTCTTCCGTGAACGAGTATGGCCACCAATTCGCGACCCTTTCCTTCGAAGGCGTGACGGTGACGAATCCGGCGATTGCCGTCTTCGAGGGACGGATGGGCGAACCGCCGGTGCCATGGCGCCATGGAGAGCGCAAACCGCTCGTCGTCATCGGTATGGACGTGCTGAAGAACCTCCACATCTTCGTGGCTCTTGGAGAAGGGAAGCTTTACGTAACCCGTGCGGGGACCGGTGAATCCCCCCTCCTCAAGATGCTTCCCCCAGTGCAACCCTCTGCCCCGCCCCATTGATTCAGAGGAAAACGCGGTCACATCACCGGCCGGGTTCCGCCACTGCCCGAAGGGCCAATGCCACGGCACCCGGCTGGATTGTATGATGGGCGGTCCTGAAAAGAGAGGGCTTCCCATGCGCGCAGGTTGGGCGCTTGTCTCATTTATCCTGATGACATCGGCCAATTCCGCGCATGCGGATTTCCAGAGAGCGGCCCCCCTCGCCGGACTTTCCTCATTTCGCATCGTCATCGAAAATCTGAATGAGAATGCCATGGAATGCGGCGTTTCCAGGGAAGACCTGGACAGGGGCATTCGTTTCATCATCAACCAATCCAAGATCGACCTTACGCAATCTTCCGAACGGGCCGATGGGACCATTTATCTGAACGTCCTGTTGACCTCGGACTGCGCCGCGGCGACCAAGCTCGAGGTCGAGACGCCGACAACGATCATGAGGACCGGCCGCTTCGCCTATGCGACGATCTGGAAGGAAGCAGGATATGCCACCAGAGGCCGGATATTCGGTCAGGTCCAGAATTTCGCCAGGGAACTGGTGAACGACTGGAACCTCGTCAACCGGACTATGCCTTAAGCATCGAACCGCGGCCTCCTCAGAGCACGCAAGAAAGTGCTTGCGGAGGCATGTTCGTGCGTCACAATCGGGGCGGCGCCAAATCAGATTGCCCGGAAGACCGGTCAGGAGAAGCCATGAAGTGCCCAAACTGCGATGCCGAGCTGGCGGAAGACAAGCGTGACGGGGTGGAAATGGAAGTGTGCCCGGCCTGCATGGGAATGTGGCTGACGCGCCAGGAATTGACCGAGCTTGAGGACGAGGTCTTCGATTTTGGCGATGACGAAAAAGGCAGCTTGATGCTCGGCTCGGAGCCTACAAGCCGCAAATGCCCAGAGTGCGGCGAGTTCATGAAGAGCTTTCAGTACAGGCTTTATGACCTGGAAATGGACTATTGCGAGGCAGGACACGGATTTTGGCTTGAAGCGGATGAGGACCAGCGGGTGCTTGAACTCATGAAAGAGGAAGAGAAAAATCTCGGGCGGAAAGTCCTCGCCGAGGACAGATTTGCCGCGCACCTTCAATATCTGCGGTCCGGCTCTTTCATGGATAGAATTCGCGATTTGGCTACAAAGGCGATGGATCCCAAACCGAAGCCCGCGTTTTAATCCGCCCGCGGCGCTTGGATTGCCGGCGACGCGCTTCTCCGCATGAGCATTTCCGCGCTCATCCCTTTCGAAGCCGGCCTGTGACCTGACTAAGGTGTGACCTGACTAAGGTGTGACCTGGCTAAGGTGTGACCTGGCTAAGGTGTGACCGGGCTAAGGGCTAGGACGGTATGTGTATGTGATAGCAACGATCGCAGACGATCACGGACTCGCCGGGTTTGATGCGCCCAGGTTCGGAATGAAAACCCTGAGACAGGGTGACATGCTCGTTGTTCCCCTCTTCCTCGTACCAGATGAAGCCCTGCTGCCCGCATCGAGGGCACACAAGCAGGAAGTGGTGTTGATGATGGTCGGCCAGATCGCACTCGTTCGAGATGCTCACCCGGGACCGATAGACCAGACGCGGTCCGTCCCACACCTCGAATCCATCCGCGCCGCGTGGCTTGCCCTTTGTTTCAAATAGAATCTTCGCTTCGGCGATCTGCCCAGCCGCGTCGTTCTTGCTCAGAAATTCAATCGCGGCGATGTGGCCGCTCTTCATGAAATAACAGCGCAACGGACTAAGACCTGACCCTGAGCCTCAATAAACCGCAAACCACGCAACCACTCACAAAGTGCCAGGTTGGCCAAACCTATTTGAGTGAATAGCAGTGTGGAAGCAACGTCGCGTGACCCATTTTGAGTACGCGCGCCGCGCGCGTTGGAAATTCCGCCGCCACTTCCGCTACGTCAGCTTTGCGGTGGCGGTGCGCCGCATGGAGCGGCAGACTTATCGAGATCGAGCGGCGAATTGCGGTGTTGAAGTCACGCTTCGGCGATGGCGGCGATTGAAATCTTAAGACCGGCGATCCGGACTGGCCGCTTGGCGCCTTGGCGCGCCGGAGGATTGACCGGAAACCATCGGAGCCATTCTTCATTCATGCCCGCGAAGTCATCCTCATCCGCCAGCACGACCGTGGCGCTGACGATTCTGTCCATGGAGCTTCCGGCCTCGTCCAGGATGGCGGCAATATTGGTCAGGCATTGTCTTGTCTGAATCGTGGCTCCCGCAATCGAGGCGGTCACCGCATCGGTTGGAGCCGCGCCCGATATGAAAATCAAGCCTGCGGCCTTTACCGCCTGACTGTAGGTCGGCGGCGGCGCCTATCTGCCGCGGCGGCGGCCTACCTGAATGATTGATGAACGCCCAGGCCACAGCTTATTCATGATTTGCGGCTAGAATCGAATCATGCAGATCGAACCGCAATTTAAAGCGGATTTTAAAGAAGGGAGACTGGCATGAAATCATTGATGAAGGTGGCCGTTGCGACGGCCTCGTTTGTGGCGGGGGGCCTGATGGCGGCCGCGCCAGCGAACGCACAGGTCGGCATCGGCATCGGCATCGGCGGTCCGAATGTTCATGTCGGCGTCGGCATTGGCGTTCCCGCATTTTACTACGGGGCGGGATACTATCCGCCTGGTCCGTGCGATGCCTACAATTCCTACTATGCCGGCGATTGCGGCTACGCGGTTTACAACGGTCCGATCGTGCTGGACGGCATCAGCGTCGGCGGTCCGCATTATTACCGCTGGTATGACGGCATGCCCTACTTCTGGTACCGCGGGGGCTGGCACAATTGGGATGGCTGGCGCCGTACGGATTTCGATTGGAACCGTGGCGAAGGCTTTGGCTGGCGCAACGGCCATTACGACCGCGACTGGGGCAACGCCCATTGGCATGGCGACCGCGCGGCCTTCCGTGGCGATCCCGACCGGGGCCGGGGCGACTTCCGCCGTGACCATGATGAAGGCGGCTTTAACCGTGGCCACGACGAACATCATGACGACCGTGGCGAACATCGTGGCGATCGCGGCGACCGCGGCGATCATCATGGCGACCGCGACGATCATCGCTGACGATCTGGACCGGGCGGCGGCTTCACGGGCTGCCGCCCGCCTTTACACCGGCAGATACGGTCCGCGAGCCTAACCGGCTCGCGCCTGCCCAAGCGTCCTTCGAACGCTTTCTTCCCAGGAAACAGGCTCCCGATAGCCCAACTCTTGCCGGATCGGCCGAGTGTCGAACACAATGTCCTGCCCAAACTCGTGTGTCTCGTCCAAAACCGCGCCGGACGTGGAGGGAGGCAATCGGGCAACTCTGTCCGCCACGGCCGGAGTTTCAAGTTCGCCGACATTATATATGCGCCTTCCCGCCGACGGGTGCAGCAGCGCCAGCGTGATGGCCGCGGCCACATTTTCCACATAGCCGTGGGTCCAGCGCCAATGAGGATATTTCGCGAAGCGATAAACCGTTTCGAAGCGGTTGTTCTCTGCGCCGTAGACTTTCGGCAGCCTGAGGCAGACGCTGTTCAGATCGGGCGCCCCCATCAGCAGCCGTTCCACCAGGATTTTCTCGTATCCATAGGCCAAACTTTCACTGGGCGTTTGGATCGTCCGATAGGGATAGAATTTCGAGCGGAGCGGCGAAGAATCCGCAAACAGCGGCATCGGCTCGATTGGACCCGGTTCGCTTCCGATGAAGCGGCCATAGGCCAGGTACACGTCGCCACTCGACGCAAATACCAGCCGCTCTATCTTTCCGGCGAAGACCTCTCTGGCTGAGCGCGCATCCGCCTCGGTCATGGCAAGCATATGGACCACGCGATCGGGACCGGCCGCCAAGCCCTCTCTCAAGGCGGACATGGAGGAAAGCGGTTCGGAATTGATGAGCGAGACGGCACCCGGAACGCGCTTGTCGAGATCGTGTTTGCCCCGGTGCATCACCGTGACCTCATGGCCTTCATCGACAAGCCCGCGTGACACGAATTGCCCGATAAAGCCGGTGCCTGCGATCACCAAAACGCGCATCCTATGACCCCAACTTCCTTGCGCCGTGGCCCGCAAGGTCTTGAACTATAAAAGCTCTAAAGCAGGCGGTTCGGCATTTAAGATACCGCCATCTCGGGTGCGCGACGCCGGTTACAACCGCAGCAAGAAAAGCCCAGGCATCGAGAGTTGTATTCCTGCATCAACCGCGCCCAAAAATGGCGTGACGGGCCTTCGCCCGCTGGCGAAAATTCAGGCAAATGGCGGCAGCCGGCGCCGGGGACCGGAGTTGGGCCGCGCGCAACCTCCCCTAGCCATTGCCAAATTTCGCCGGTGGCAAAGCTTGCTGCGCCGCACTTGCTCCGTGTACGGTGCAATCCCGGAATCCGGCAGCGCGGGCACAAGCAAGCTGGTCTAATTTCCCGGCCATGTTACTATTCCACGGGGTTCACGACGGGGATGGAGCTAGGCGAAGCGATACGCGCGGTCCCTATGCGCGATAGAAACTGCGCCGGTGTTTCACCTGGTTCGCGTTGGGGGACCCCACCCTCCCCATAATCGCCTCACGATGTTCAATTGTTTGCGCAACAATGCGTTGCGACTGTCCCATGATGCACGGCGTGCACGGATGCAACTAGCGGAAGCGGTGCTGTCCCTGCCAGAGCGCGTTCAAGATCCGTCCGCAAAGTATAAGCAGGAGAACCGCGCCCAGCATCACCTCCAAGGCGAACTTTCCGGATGAAGCGTTCCACAAGGTGAGGCTGAAGTCGGGATCGCTGGAGGATGGCAGGAAGAACGGGAAAAGAGCCGTGCCTGCAGTGGCGATCGTGAGGCCCGGCACCAGAGAAGACGCCACGAAGCTGGTGACGGGATGGCGATAGAGGCACGCGGCGAGCAGAGCTGCGACTTTCGAAGCGACGGGCAGCAGCCACAATATGGGCGCGTGCCGGAAATTGTCCTGCCAGCCATGCTGGACGATGAGGACCGCCTGGCTCGCGACATGCGAGGGCGCGTTGGGATCGCCCGACTGGAGCCGGTAGCCGTCGAGCGCGCCCGCCCACAGCCCGGCGAAAAGCGAGAGGATGATGAAAGCGAAAGCGGACAAGCCAAGCGCATGCCGCGCCCGCCCCTGGATCCGTCCCTGGCATTTCAGGTTCAGCCAGGCCGCGCCATGCATCATGATCATGGTGAGGCTCACGAGACCGCAATAAAGCGCGAAAGGATTGAAAAGAGACATAAGAGTGAAATCGGTGTGCAGTCTGAGACCCGCATGGTAGTTGAAAGGCACTCCCAGCAGCAGATTGCCGAATACAGCGCCGAACACGAATGGCGGCAGCATGCCGCCGAGGATCAGAGCCGGATCCCAGCGTTTGCCGAACCTGCTGCGATATCTGAAGCCCACCGGCCTCAGGAACAGCGTCGCCAGCACCATGAACAGGGTGAGATAAAAGCCCGAAAGGCTCGCGGCAAAGAGCGCGGGCCAGGCCGCGAAGGTGATGATGCCACCCACGATGAACCAGGCCGGCTTTCCATCCCAGACCAGTCCTGCGCTGTCGATCACCCTTTGGCGCTCTGCATCGTTGCGCGTCACGAATGGTAAAAGCGCCGCTGTGCCCAGATCGGCCCCATCTGTCACGGCAAAGCCAGCCAGGAGCGCGCCCAGAAGCAGCCACCAGATCATGCGCAAAGTTTCAAGGCTCACGGGATCACTCCGTGGTGGCAATCAACGCGCGTGGGATACGGAAAAATCGAGATCCACGGCCTGTTCGTTGCGCAACCCGGCCGGGACAACATCCCCTCCTTGCGATTGCCGTGACCCGCGTCACGATACGGAACGCATGACGCCGTTACATTGGGCTTTGGTCCAATAGTCCGGCGGGCGCGTTGGCCTTCA
>DATFSP010000143.1:0-11991 GCA_035262545.1 Rhizomicrobium sp.
CGTCACGTTTTGGGTCAAAGGAGCGCTGACATATGTGAGCACATCCGGTCGATGATCAACGAAGCGCTGGTCGGACGCCTCCCAAGTTGTCCAATCTCCACCCGGATAAGTGGGCGAGATGGGCCGGCGGCGGTAGGGTACCGGGTTGGCCGGATCGGAAATATATTCGCGATGGGGAGCCGGTTCGGCTTGAGTCGTGGGCGCCTCGAACGAAAGTGTCCCATCCGCGTGCAGATAAAGATTAGTTGATTTCGCGCTCGGCGGAGGCCAGCTCGCATAGCTATGCCAGGCGTTAGAGCCTGTCTGGAAGCTCTTAGCGACCCAATTGGGCCTCGGCCCATCGCCGTGAAGATAGTAGCGGAAAAACGGGGCTTGGATGTCTTCGCGAAATTCGCGCGCCGTGTCCTGCCCGAGCGGGATCATGCCGATCTTGTCGCCCCTCGGTTCCCTCGACCAACCACCGTGATACCAGGGGCCAGCCACAACGAAATCGATATGATCCGAGCTTTCACCAGCATGGCGGAAAATTTGCCACGGCCCCCATGGGTCTTCCTGATCCCAATAGCCGGCGACATTGAGTACAGGCACATGCGTACCATGCAGCGCGTGAACCCAGTCTTGCGCCTTCCAATACGCGTCATGGTCCGGATGTGCGACTATGTCATTCCAGGACTGCAGCGATCCGTGCAGATATTTGTCGTTGACGTTCGAAAGCGGCCCCAATTTGAGATACCACTGGTATGTATCGTAGTCGTCGAAATCAAAATGCGTGTTTTTTGTCTTCGACGCCTCCTCCATCACAGAATATTCAAAGGCATAGCTTTCGCGCAAAGCCCCATTATGATGAAAATCATCATTCATCCACTCGTCCGTGGGAGAGGCCTGCTCGCTCACCGCTTTTAGTGCCGATGGTGGATTGAGCAGTGTGACGCCGGAAGTGAAGCCGCTGTAGGAAATCCCATAGATGCCGGCGCGTCCGTTGTTGTTCGGGATATTCTTCACCAGCCAGTTTATGGTGTCATAGGCGTCCGTAATCTCATTCGGCGCATTGGGGCCGGCATTATTCATGCTGAAGACCCCTTCTGATTTGAACCGCCCCCGTACGTTTTGTATGACAAAGATATATCCGTCTCGTGCAAGTGCCTTGAGATCCTCCGGCATAGTAGCAGGCGCTTTGTCGGGGACGCCGTACGGCGTGCGAGTCAAAAGGATTGGCAATGCGCCAGAACGGCCCCTAGGTGTCAAAATCACGGTTTGCAGCCGCGCTCCGTCCCGCACCGGGATCATTACTTCTTTGTAGGTAAAAGGCGACGCAGCGTCCGGCGGCAAAGGCTTCCGAGGCGAGCACGAAACTACAACGAGCAAGGAGATGAGCGCGGCGCCGCAGTACGCCAAACGGATGTGGTTGCGATACATTTTGTGTGCCCCCCGACGGCACGGCTGCAACTAAAAGTGCTCGAAGCAGACAAGTCAACAAACCGCAGAGAAGGTCCAGTTGCGGGCTCCGCGCGCGCCCCGTTTTTTTCTTTGGCGAGATGCGCCGACGCATCGCTGGCGAATAAAGCGCTGGTGGGCCCGGCAGAAACCAAATCGCGCTGAGGATGTACTTACCTATCAATGGGTTGGCTATTCTGTGCTCTGCCACGCACCGCGATGACTGTTAGTCGTGCGCTCGCCCTTTAACATCCTGTAGGCGTATTCTTTTGCCGCCCTATCGCGCCCCCTGCGCCGAACATTGGGTCGCGAAGATTGCGTCTCGGTGATCGATAAATCGGGCTTCATACATCGCCATTTTAAAAATCTGATATAGTGCCATGGTCTTTGGATTTGATCCGGATCAAGGCGTCCCAGCCGCTGTGCCGCTGCGCGCTCAGGATTCCGCGGATCAAAAAAGGCCTTGCCGAGGCCACGCATCTCATCCGGCTGAGCCGTGGAGATGCTGCGCCGCATTCCCTGGTCGAGACTTTGGTGCTGTGAGATTACCCACCTTCCATCCTCGCCCCCTCAAATGGCACGTGCTGTTTTGTTATGGCTTCCGGCCCTTTCCGCCGCGGCATCTTAGGTGGCCTTGCGCCAGATCAAGTCGAATTGCGCTGCTTTCGCTACGACTGGCCGCGAGGATCGAGCGAGGCACCATGGCCATTGGAAATATCACACGCGGGACATGTGCTTTTGCTCTGAGCTTCATCGCGCTCTCCTCGGAAGCGCAGGCCGCTTCCATTTTCGACGCCTGGCTGGATGGCGCCCGGCCGCTGGTCGATATTCGCGCGCGCTATGAAAGCGTTGACGACCAGAGCAAAGCGATCGGCGCAACCGCGGACACGCTTCGGGCACGCCTGGGCGTTCAGAGCGGTGAATGGAACGGCCTGACTGCACTAGTCGAGATGGACGGCATATGGGACATCAATGATGCCTTCAACAGCACCCGCAATGGCCGCACGGCCTATGCCATTGTCGCTGATCCCCAAATGGCGGCGCTGAACCGGGCCGAACTTTCCTACACGTCGGATTACGCGACAAGCCTCGTGATTGGCCGGCAGCGCATTCTGCTTGGCGATCAGAGATTCGTCGGCAATGCGGGCTGGCGTCAGCATGAACAGACCTTCGACGCCGCCACCTTGGCCAACAATTCGATAGCCGGGCTGACGCTGACCTACTCTTATGTCGATCGTGTCAATCGCGTCTACGGACCAGACCTGCCGGTTCCCGCGACCGGACCCGCCGGTGCCTATGACTGCAACTGCCATCTCTTCAATGCTGAATATGCAGGCGTGCCTGGTCTAAAGCTGGATGGGTTCGGATACCTCCTAGACCTTTCGCAGAACCACGGACCGGCCTCGGCCCGTTTGGCCACGCAAAAACTCTCCACCGCGACCTTCGGCGTGGAAGGAAGCTATAGCCAAGCCATTGCCGAAGACTTGTCTGCTCAACTCCTAGGCGAATACGCACACCAAAACCCATACGGAAACAACCCGCTGGCATTCAGCCTGGATTATTGGCGGGGAGAAGCGGGGCTGACATTTGCCAGTATCACGGGGACGGTGGGCTACGAAGAATTGCAAGGAAACGGCACTTTGGGTTTCTCCACCCCCCTTGCGACCACCCATCTGTTCGACGGCTGGGCCGATCTGTTCCTCACCACGCCGGTCAATGGCTTGGCCGATATATATGTGCAGGGCGCTTACCCCGTGACCTTCTTGGCCAGGGATCTCCACATCGACGCCGTGAAGGCAAGCGCCGCCTACCGCGATTTCTCGACCGCGCTTACGACCGGCGCGGGCAGTACCGGGCTCGGCACTGAGGTCGATGCCGCGCTGGAATTCGACTACGACAAGGCGGCGGTACTGCTGCAGTATGCCAGTTATCACGGTGCGGGAATCGGGCTTGGCGGCTTTCCCGACAAGTCCATTGCCTGGCTGCAGGTCGCCTACAAATATTGACCGCGCATCCGG
This sequence comes from Rhizomicrobium sp., assembly GCA_035262545.1. Taxonomy (GTDB): domain Bacteria; phylum Pseudomonadota; class Alphaproteobacteria; order Micropepsales; family Micropepsaceae; genus Rhizomicrobium. Next base: position 3,453 of record DATFSP010000143.1, read on the forward strand.
AAAGTTCGGCGACTGCGCTCTCGTGCGACATCTCGATTTTATCGAATGACAGGCTCGGGGCCGCCGGCAATGCTCATCAAGGCGGGGAGATCCACAAACCGGACTGAGCGCGAGATGCCAACCGTGATCAAGCCTTCACGCACGAGGCTCGAAAGAACTCGCGACACGGTTTCAATCGTCAGCCCCAGAAAATCGGCGATATCCACCCTCGCCATGGGCAGATGGACCAGCCGCTGCGGTTCCGGGCGGCCAAGCAGGGTGCGGCTGGAAAAATCCAAAAGGAACGTCACGACCTTTTCCCGCGCGGTGCGTCGTCCCAACAGGAAAACCTGATCTTCGCTGGCAAGCAACTGCGCGCTGCTCATTTCGAATAGCCGCGCGAGCAGATCGGGATATTCGCGCAACAATCCGGCCAGTCTGGACCGGGAAAAACGGCACAATTGGACATCGGTGACAGCTACCGCAGTGACGGTATAGCGCTCGAATGCGGGCGTTGCGAAAAACTCCCCCGGCACGCGGAAACCGACGATTTGAGTCCGTCCGTCCGACGATGAGCGGACCAGCTTCACAACTCCTTGCGTCACGTTGAAGATCGAGGTGGCGGGCTCGCCTTCGCAGATGATCATTTGATGCTTGTCGAACCGGATGCGATTCCTGAATTGCGACAAAGCGTTGAGTTCGCTGGCTGGTACGGCGTTGCAAAAGCTCAGCGGCCGGATCGGGCACGCCCAGCAGTCTGAATTTCTTTTCGATCTCCTTGCCGTCCTCTGTGCGGACATCCTGCTGGTACAAAGCGACATGTTGCATTTGCGATGATAGCGGACGGCGGCGTCTGCGGCATCGGATAGCTTGTCGCGGCGGCGCCGAATCGAATCGATGCTCGATCGAGCGCACGCATTGATCCAGATCAAACTTCTGCAAATTCTACACGTGACGGGAAATCCGAGCTGAGCATGTAATGCGGCATGCTGAAAGAAGCGCCTGTGCGCGGTCCATCGGCTCCTCGTCCCCTGTTGGCACGGTTGGACGGCGATCTTCGCCATCTTTATCCGGGTTATCCGGCGCTGGTGATGGCGACTGGCATTATCTCGAACGCGTTCTTTTTCGAGAACTGGTTCGGACTTTCGCAAGTTCTGCTCTATGTGAATCTGGCCGCATACCCGGTCTTGACGCTGGCCTTTATCCTGCGCTTGGCGCGTCATTCCCGTCTGGTCTGGGAGGATCTGACCAATCCCCGCTTGGTGTTCTCTTTTTTCACGATCGTCGCGGCGTCGGATGTATTTGGCATCCAACTCGACCTGCGCGGCTATGCCGGCTCCGCAGTGGCGCTGTGGCTCTTTGCGTGCGTGCTGTGGAGCACATTGCTCTATTTCAGCTTTGCCGTCCTGACCTTCCTCAAAGAAGCGCAAGACGCGAATGTGGTTCACGGTGGGTGGCTGATCGCAATCGTGGGCACCCAATCGCTGGTCTTGCTCGGGGTCCGGATCGCCGCGCGCATTCCGGCTTATGCTTTCGGAATCGATGTTGCTGTTCACATGCTGTGGGGCATCGGCTTGGCGCTCTACGCGATCTTCGTCACCCTCTTCAGCTATCGGATTTTCTTCTTCCGGCTGGCGCCGGAGGATCTTTCGCCGTTGCTGTGGGTGGTTATGGGCGCCGCCGCGATCAGCGCCAATGCCGGCACCAGCTTGATTCTGGCTGACACCGATCTCGGGTTCCTGGCGGAATCCAAGCCCTTTATCGACGGCGTAACGATGATGATCTGGGCCTGGGCAACTTGGTGGATTCCGCTTCTTGTGCTTTTCGGCGTCTGGAAGCATGTGATCAAGCGCGTTCCGCTTTGCTACACGCCGGCGCTGTGGAGTTTGGTGTTTCCGCTGGGAATGTATTCGGTTTCGACCTTCCGCTTCTCGCTGGCGACGCAATTTCCCCTTCTGCAACAGATCGGCCGCGATTTCGTCTGGATCGCCGCCGCCAGCTGGCTGGGAACGATGGCGGCAATGGTGATCTCCAACGCGCGCCACTTCCGCGAAAGCTCGCGCTAGGGCCTGCCCTCTGCGCCCACAAATTTGTAGCCGGCATCGCCGAACAGGAATCCGTTGGAAAACGTCACGCCTCCCGCTGCCGCTTCGATCTGGGACCAAGCAGTCTGTGGGTCTGTCCGTCGGTCGAGCCTGTCGCGGAAAGCCTTGGCGATGAGGACCATATCGCAGTCATGGGGTGAAAGCCTCAGGGAAGTCACCCGCGCGCGCGTGAGTGCTTCAAGGTCGATGACCAGGTTGCAATAGGTGTGCGACAAGGTCTGGACACCATTGATGGCAAGAAAATCCCGACCGTCCGCTGTCCGAACAGGACGGCCGTCGAGATCACGGGCACAGACAAACTGGCACTGATCCTTGGCCGTGCCTTCGGCGCGGGCATGGTAGCACCGCGCCGAGATGGCCAACGGAATGCGGCCGAACCCCCATATCTCGCACCCGACATCGAGATGGCGTGCCCGCTCCGCCAGCACGGTCACCGCATCGATCGCAAGCTCAGGCGGGAGGCAGAATGAGCGGGCGCCACGCGCGGCCAGCGCATCGAGGGTCCCCTCATTATAGACATTCACGAGGGGGCCGACATGAAAAGGCTGCCCCTCGGCGAGGTAACGCAGCGCTGCAATGTCGTTTATCTCAACATCGCAAACGGCCTCGTGAACCAGTGCGGCGCTGTCCTTCCTTTCGCGCGCAAGCGTGATCAACGCCAGCGTGCTCAGTACAACCTGCTTGCCGCCGCGGCGAAGGCGTTCGGCGATTTCCTCGATGACATCGCGGACAAACGGCAGCCTTTTCGAGCATACGATTTCGCCCAGATATACAACATCGACCGGCGCCTCGTCGGCTATGCGCGCGTAGAAATCGCGCTGCATCCCAGCTGGCCAGTGAAACAATAGGGGACCCAGGCTGAGGGAAATTCGTGGCACGGCGCTACCGCCAGGCCTTGCGATAGGCGCCCTGGGTGGTGGCCTGCCCTTCGCTGAGATAACGCAAGCTTTCCGTCTTGATGGGCATATCCGCGGCAAAGGAATCGATCGCGCGCCGAAGTTCGCGCACCACGGTATCTATATAGGCCCTGCTGCGTTGGCGGCCTTCGACTTTCAGGGCTGTCACCCCAGCAGCCGCCAGCTCGGGAATGAGCGCCGATACGTCCAGACTGGCTGGATCCTCGAACAAATGCCCCTTGAATTTCTCGGTAGCAAAGCATCCTTTGCAGACCGTGGGGTAAGGGGTCGCGGTCGCGGCATTGACACGGTGAATCGTGTAGTCGCCCAGCACGGACAGCAACTCGTCACCCTCATGGCGAAACGTTACATGGCTGGCCGGCGAACAGACACCGTTCATGTTCGGCGATTTCCCGGTGACATAGGATGAGAGTGAGCATCGACCTTCTGCCATCACACACAGCCCCCCGAACACGAAACTTTCGGTTTCACAGTCGATCTCGCTATTCAGGGACGTGATCTCGCCGATGGTCAAGACGCGTGGCAGGACAACCCGTCTCACGCCGAAGGTCTGGACGTAATAGTCGATCGCGTCGGCGCTGGACGCAGCGGCCTGGACCGAGAGGTGGCGCCTCATCCCCGGATAATGCTTTGCGGCATAAGCCAGCAGGCCGACATCGGCCAAGATCACCGCGTCGGCACCGAAATCCGCGCCATCGTCGATTGCGCGATGCCATAAAGTCCCGTTTCCCGCCTGCGGGAATGTATTGATGGCGATGAAAATCTTGGTTTCGCGCTGGTGGGCGTGTTCGATTGCCGCCCGCATCTGGGCGCGCGAGAAGTTGAGGCCGGGAAAGTTCCTGGCATTTGTCTCGTCATTGAAGCCGCAATAGACCGCGTCCGCCCCGGCGTCGATTGCGGCGCGAAGCGCCGCCGGGGTACCCGCCGGACAAACCAGTTCCGGTCTGGCGCGACTGGCCATTATGCCGCCGGCCGCAACAGCGTGACCCCGGACTGATATTCCAGGAGCCGCAACGCGCCGCGGGCGGCATTTTCCGCCAAGGGCCGAAGTGGCCCCCATTGCGCCGCGCACTCCGACGCGAAATCGCATTCGATGGAATCAATGGCATTGCGCAAGGCCAGAACTGCTTCGGTATCTCCCTCGATGTCTATATCCCGCGAAAAGAACAACGCGTCGCCATCGAGTGTCCCCTGTATCATGGCTAGGAGCACAGCCAGGGGCGCCGCAATCCGCGCATCGCAGGCGGCGGGGGCAAGACGGCTGAAACACGCGACGGGACGAGAATTTCCCGGCCGGACGCGAAAGACGACCGGCAGGTCGGTCGGATCGATCAGGAAGGTGACATTCGCGTAGGGTCCCATACGCTCCATGAGCTCGGGATGGGCCTGGCGCAAACGGATAGCAAGTTGGGATAGCGCCCGACCCAAAAGCAGAGGTGGCATGAAGCGAAGCGGCGCGCCCACCCAACGTGGCAAAGATTCAAATCGGAAGCGATGCGCCATTGACGCACGTTTCCGCATACCCGCTCTCCGCGGATTGAGATAGGTCAAATTGCGACATTAGGACGAGCCGTTGACCTTGGGCTCTGGGTTTATGACGAATGCGCTCTGCCGTAGCGTAGACGCGTCATCGTGCCTTCCCAACGCAAGGCAACGCAGCAAACAGACGAACATGAGCCGGTTTTTTTATGTTTTGCTATCGCGACGATCGCCCTCGTCTCCATGTGTGCCTACTTGATTTGGGGACCGCCTTTTACATTTCGCATGCTCATCGAGCGCCAGGCTGCCATTACAATCCTTCAAGAACCTGAAGTTCTACGACAAACCGGCTTGCTGCCCGGATTGCCAACGGAACTCTATGGGGCCCAATTTGGCGATTTTTCCACTGCCATACGTGATGCGCGCTTTGCAGAGTTCACACGATTTAAGTCGGAACTGCTCAAATGGGATAGAGCAAAGCTGTCGGTCGATGATCAACTTTCCTATGATTCCTTGCTTTGGAGTTATGATCGAAAGCTTGATGATGAAAGATACCCCTGGCTAGGGGCCGATGAAGATCTTTACCCAATAAATCCGGTATTCGGAATCCAGAAATATCTTTTTGAAAAGCTGACTCTAAATCAGACAATTCGCGACGAGCAATCACTGCGCTTCTATGTCGAATCCATCGAAGCAGCTGCATCTCTTTTGAACTCTGTAAATTTGGACATTGCGCGGCAAGCCAAATTGGGCGTCGTACCACCAGATTTCATTATCGAAGGCTCGATTTCGCAGATGACGGCGATGATAGAAAAGCCGGCAACAGATAACGACCTTGTGGCGAAAATTCAGGTTGAGGCGACGAATGCTGGCATTGATTATGAAGTACGCCGCAAATTCACAAACCGAGCTGTCGCTGCTGTCCGGAATAAATTCTATCCTGCATCACGCAATCTAATTTCGACGGAGTCGGCACTGCTCGCTGCCGCCCGCCACGAAGCAGGTGTATGGCGCTTTAAAGACGGAGAGGCCTATTACCGCGATCAACTTCGCTACTTTACTAGTACGAACATGACCCCGGATCAGGTTCACGATTATGGAATAGGCGAAGTCATACGACTGACCGACCAGCTAGATACCGCTTTCAAGGAGATCGGCCGCGGCGGCGGATCGGTTGTTTCCAGATTGATGGCATTGACAGACAACGGCAACCAGCAAGCTGCTGCATCGGGCTTAAGTGGCGATCACCTCCTGAACCGTTATCGAACGTATTTGGGCCGAGCCGACGTTCTCGTTACCCAATATTTTGAAACAGCGCCAAGAATTCCCCTTGTATTGCGCGCCGTACCCCAACTCAGCGATATGGATTCGCCGGCCGCAAGCTATACAGCGCCATCACTTGACGCGCGCCGGGCGGGATTTCTCACGCTCAGCCTACAGAGCTTCCGGGAAAAGCCGGTTTGGCAGGAGGCAACAATTGCCTATCATGAAGGCATTCCCGGCCATCACCTGGAAGCTGCTCTGGTGGCACAAACTCCAAACATCCCGTTGGCACGGCGTCTCTTGATTATACCGGCATACGATGAAGGTTGGGCGTTGTATGCTGAATATTTGGCGCAAGATATGGGGCTCTATAAGGGCGATCCTCGTGGCAATATCGGTCGGCTTCGAGAAGAATTATTCAGAGCGGCCCGGTTGGTCACAGACACCGGACTTCATGCCAAACGATGGTCGCGAGAGCAAGCCATTCAATATTTGAAGGTTACAGCAGGACTGACACAAGCTGATGCTCAAGCAGAAGTTGACCGGGAAACTGTCCTGCCCGGTCAGGCATGCGCTTACTCTATAGGCATGAAAACGATTCTGGATCTGCGAAATGAAGCTCAGGCGCACCTAAAATCGCACTTTGACATCAAGGGATTTCATGAACAAATTCTTGGCAGTGGCCAACTGCCACTCTGGCTTTTGCAGAGAAAGGTCTGGGCCTGGATAGAGACGACCGGGAAAAACCTACACCGGCCATCGTCCGCGGGTCGCGATTCATTAAGCAGACACCGCATTTGAGTCCAACTGTACTTCCCTCACTATTCGCGCGGGATCACTCCTTCCACGGGACTGGGCAGTAGGTCACGTAGGGGTAATAATATTCCTGGGAAGGGTCACACCAGTACCACCAGCCGATCGGTTCCCCGAAAGGCGTGTTACGGGGATACCAGCGAACAGCCTAGTCGCATGGCGGCCACAACTCTCGGTTTTTATTGGGATAAATTGCGAGCGACGAACGGTCGCGAACGCGTGCGAACAAAGCGCTGGTGGGCCCGGCAGGACTCGAACCTGCGACCTAACCGTTATGAGCGGTCAGCTCTAACCAACTGAGCTACAGGCCCCGGACACTGGGTATATCAGCCGGGAAAAATCATCAATTGCGGAAATTGCCGGGCCGTCGCTGCCCATGCTTCTGATCGAAATGGCAATTTTGGCCCTGATCGGCGCGGTCTTTTTGCCGGACAAGGGCCCGCCTATCAACAATATTATGGTGCCGGAGCATGGCGCCCGTCGTACCCCCAACTATTCTTCGGGTGGTCCCGCCCACCAATGCCGGTGGCCGGCACAGCGCGGCAGAATTCGAGAGGGCATACCAACGATCACCATAAGAAGGAGGGCACATGAATCTCGACACCAGAATGGCTGCCATCGTGTTAGGGGTAATCTTTGTCCTTGTCGGTCTTATCGGTTTTGTTCCCAATCCTATCGCGTCACCGGCGGGAATTTTCGCCGTCAATACGAACCATAACATCGTCCATATTGTCAGCGGCGTAGTCCTATTGGCGGGGGCCTATACAGGGCTCGGCCCGTCCATGGCGCTCAAGATCATCGGTGTCATCTATGCCCTTGTCGCTATTGCCGGTTTTGCGATGGCCGGTGACATGATGTTCGGCGTGATCGCCATGAATGATGCCGACCGCTGGTTTCACGTGTTTCTCGCCATCCTCCTGCTTGCATCCGGCTATGGCCTGCCGGCGGGCAGCGCCAGAGCTGCTGCGGCTTGAAGTTTTTCCCTCGGTTGAGCGTAAGCCCTGCAATGCGGCGTATCCGGCGCTGCCGGATTCGATAGACTTGCCCAAGTTCCGCCTCCGCGCCGACTGATGATGGGGCGAACAGGAAGCGAGGACCTATGAAGATCTGTCCGTTGGCGGCGCTCGCGCTGGCCTTGTCCATGCCGCAGTTGGCCTCAGCTCAACCCGCACGAGACCAACCTACGATCAGCATGAGCGGCCATGGCGAGGCGCGCGCCCAACCGGACATCGCCATGCTTTCCGCCGGCGTAAGCGTCGGTGCACCCACCGCTGCGGCGGCCCTCGCCACCGCCAACAAAGACATGCAGGCGGTGTTTCAATCTCTGAGAAAGCTGGGCGTGGCCGACAGAGACATCCAGACCCGGAATTTCTCTGTCCATCCAGAATATGCCGCAGGAAGCGGTGAAGCGCCACGCGTTACGGGCTATCAAGTCAGCAATCAGGTTGAAGTGCGATTGGCTGAGATCGGCAAGCTGGGATCGGCACTGGACGCGCTGGTCGCAGCCGGCGCCAACCAGATAAATGACGTCCGTTTCTCCATCCACGATCCAACCGCTCTTCTGGTGGAGGCACGCACGTCAGCTGTGGCCGATGCGCGCACCAAGGCCGAGACCTTCGCCAAGGCGGCCGGTATGACGCTCGGTCCCATTCTTTCTATCAGCGAAAGCGGCATTGAGGGGCCCCGCCCCGTAGTCTTTGCCGCGGCTATGGCGCGCGCTGCTTCAGTCCCTGTCGCCATGGGCGAAGAAACCATCGGCGCCGATGTCACGATCACCTGGGGGATTAAGTGAATCCACTTCTTGAAGAATGGATAGCGCCGCTCGGGGCGCCGCCGCTTGATCGCATTCAACCTGCGCATTTCCTGCCCGCCTATGCTCAGGCCTTCGCAGAACATGACGCCGAGATCGCCCGCATCGCGGAAGACGCGGCGGCGCCTGGCTTTTCCAACACCATCATCGCCTTCGAGAAAAGCGGAAGTCTG
>DATFSP010000144.1:0-4496 GCA_035262545.1 Rhizomicrobium sp.
AAGAACCTGAAAATAGTGGGGCTCGAACAAAAACCGGGCTTTCATCGCAAAGTGCTCCAGGGACGTTGCGCCGGGATAGGCGTTCAGACTTGAAACTTCGTCCGCCGCCACTTCCATGTTCAAATCCGCGCTGTTCCATGCGTCCGACATTCCCATTGGAATTTCTGCGGAGATCTGCAGGTGAACAAGATCGCCCTTGAGATAGTCGATATACGGCAAACTGTCCGCATCCAGCGTTATCGGACCGCGGGGATAGGCCAGAAAGGGTGCATTCCTGCGCAAGGAAATCTCGCCGGAGATTATTCCGTCGCCGAGTGAACCAGCAGCGCTGGCGCCGATCAGAACAATGTCCCTTGGATAGACGAGCTTGTAGAACCCCACCGCTCCAGGGGTCAAATTTTTCGTAGGTGCCGTTATGATGATCTGGGGATCCGTGGCGTTGTATTGCACGAAATAGAAACCGAGATCCGTATCGTCCAACGAAAGATGAGCGGCAATGCCATATTGTCCGCCAGCCTTCACCCTGCCATCGGCCTGTCGCAGAAGATATTCTCCGGAAGAAAGGAAAAGGCGGTCCGCGCCCCTGGCCAGAAAATCGACATAGCTGAAATAGGTGCCGACGCCTGACTGCCGGGAAGGGCGTGCGCCGAAGTGATCATAAACCGTGACCGAGAGGTCGGGCGCCAGCTGCGCCGTCAGGGACAGTTGGGTGACCGGGAGATAGACATTGTTCCCATAACCGCTTTGGCCGGTGACAATACGGGTATAGTCAGTCGGTGCCTGTGCCGATGCGATGGAATTTGCATCATAGAACCGGCTCTCTCCCCACAGCACGGTTTGGCGGCCAAGGCGAGCCGAGATTGCGGCGCTTGCGATGTTGAAGGTGCCATAGACAAACGCGTCGTCCAGTTCGGCATACTGGCCTTCAAGATTGCGCACGGCCGGCGCAAAGCTGGTGCTCGGCACAGTCGTTACATTGTAGGTCGCCTGAGAGTGGTTATCGGTCTGATTGTGGTAGACAGTGTCGTACCAGCCGGCAGCGCTTGCGTGGAATCCGAAATTGTCCATTGCAAGGTCGAATTTTGATTCCAGGTCGAAGCGATTGGAAACGAGCCCGGACGATAAATTGCGGTCGCCATCGTCGGCGTTTGCAATGGCGAGCAACGTGCCGCTCTGGGGCAAAAGGCGGATGGCGTTGCTGTAACGCAGCGTGTTGTCCCAGCGCACTTCAATGCCGTCTGCGGCAAGCAGCTCGTTTGCAGACGCCATCGTTGGCGCGGCAAGCAGAAGGGCCGCAGCACCCACAAATGCCGTCGAGAAGGGCCGAAGGATCATTGCTGTTTTTTGCAGTGCCGGAGACTTTGCGCTATAGCACGTTTTGGGATCTCCTTCGGTGCGCCCCCCAGATCTGAGGCTCATGGCCCAACCCAAGACCCTGTCTTATGCCTGTGCCTTGGCCATCTGGATGTATCCGCTGGCGCCTGTCGCGGATGCTGCCGATTCCGATCAGCAGGCTGCGTTGCTCAGGTCGCGCCTGACGCCGGTGGGGGCGGAGCGCGCGGGCAACGCGGATGGCACGATTCCGGCATGGACCGGCGGTTATACGGTTGCGGCTCCAGGCTTCCAAAGTGGCGCGGTAAGGCCTGATCCCTTCACAAATGATAAGCCGCTTTTCTCGATCACCGCCAGGAATTTCCGCGATTACGCCGACAGGCTGCCGGATGGCGCCAAGCATATATTCCAGGAATTTCCTGATTACCGTATGGACATTTATCCCAGCCGCCGTAGTGCCGCCGCGCCGGACTGGGTGTATGCGAACATTTTGCGGAATGCGACACGTGCCCATGCGGCGGCGGAGGGGATCGTCTATGGCGTGGAAGGCGCGATTGGCGGCATACCCTTTCCGATTCCGCAAAACGGTTTTGAAGCGGTCTGGAATCATCTGCTTGCCTATTGGGGCCCGGCGCGGGAGGTGACTGTCAGCAACTATGTGGTGCCGGACAACGGTACCATTGCAAAAGCCAGTACCTACAGAGAAATTAGCGATTTCCCCTATTACTACCGCGATGCAAAAGCCGATTCTTTCGGCGGCTATTATTTCAAGACGCTCCGTGTCGCCATGGCTCCCGCGGCGCGGGTGGGCGAAAGCTATCTTAACTGGCAGCCCATCAACATCAAACGCAACGGGTTCGCTGCGTGGCGGCTGCTGCCGGGTGAACACCGCGTCCGCAAGGCGCCAGGAATCTCCTATGATGTGCCTGATATTGATGCCGCGGGTTTCCTGAGCCTTGATGATTATTACATGTTCTTTGGTGGCCTGGATCATTACGAGTTCAGGATATTGGGCAAGAAAGAGATGTATGTGCCCTACAATAATAACCGGTTCTACGGGCGGCCTGTCGCCGAGGTGCTTGGAAAATCCCATGCCAATCCGGATGATTTACGTTACGAGCTTCATCGCGTCTGGATGATCGACGGCACACTCGCACCGGGAAAACACGATATCGTCGCGCATCGCCGGCTCTATCTGGATGAGGATACCTGGCTTGCCGTATATAGCGACGCCTGGGACGAGCACGGAAAATTGTTGAAGTTCGGGCAGGCAACGATGTACCTGATGCCCGACGTCCCAGCCGTCATTATCGGCAGCCAGTTCAACTATGATTTTGAGCTTGGTGGCTATGCTTGCAGCTTTGTCTTTAACGGGGAGCCGCAGAGCTACATGGTGACATCTCCCCATCCCGCGTCGCTGTTCAGTCCCGAGGCCATGTCGGCCCGCTCCGTCCGCTGATCCCGTGCCTCACGAGGCCAGCCCAAGATAGGTCAGGCTTGCCAGCCTCTGCATCATGGCGGCCGAAATGGTGCCTGCCATCACTGTGCTGATCCGGTCGTCCTGCCAGACGCATATGCGCAGGCCGTCACGCGCGAACTGGTCAAAGCGGGTTGTCCCATCGGATTAGCGCAGATAAAGCGTGAAGAGCCGGCCCTTGCCATCGTGATATTCGATTTCTGCCGCATGTTCATAGAATTTGAGGCCCGTGACCTGGTACCCCATGCTGCCCAGCGCGGGTACCTGAACGTTCACGCCCACAATGTCTACCAGCGCCGCATCATAGCGGCGCGCCTCGCCGATACTGAGTACGGCAACCGTCTTTTGCGCGGATGGCCGGTCATTGCGCGCGCCAAGGGCGGCCTCAATCACGTCAACCGTCGGAACGGGTCTGCGCCAGCCCTCATAGAAACGCAATCCGCCCAGGACAATGAGGAACAGGGCCGCGGCGGCACCAACCAGCTGCCATGGACGTCTCGCCCGCGCGGCGGGGTCGGGGATGGCGCGGGCGAGATCTGTCCACGCGGACGGGATGGAGTGTTCCGCCAGCGGGCCATAAATGCTCTTCAGCATATTCTTGTCTGCACGGTAGCTGTCGACGCGAGCTGCCAGCCTCTCGTCACGCGAGAGCGCGCCTTCGACCGCCCGCACGCGAGCGGCATCGAGTTCACCGTCGATATAGGCGGTGAGGTCCAGATCGGTGATTTTCAACTGACCGGTCACGGAAGTTCCTTCGAAACGGGTCTTATTGCAACGACTTCGGCGCCTTCGCCCTGCATGATGCCGCGCAGACGGTCCCGCGCCCGGGCCAGGCGCGACATGACCGTGCCTTGAGGAATGCCGAGCTCTTCCGCAATTTCACGGTAATTCAGCTCCTCCACGCTCACCAGCAGCAGGATCTCCCGATGTTCCACGCTCAATTGGCCCATCGCCTTGGAAAGGTCGCGCACCGTATCGCGGTCCACCGCCGAGACGCTCAATTCCAGATGGTCCGCCAAACCGTCGACATCCTCTTCCTTGCCCTTCGCGCGATTGCGTCTCAAGTCGTCAATGTAGAGATTGTAAAGGATCCGCCGGAGCCAGCCGGCAATACGCGGCAATTCCCTCAATTGGGAAGATTGGCGCAGCGCCCGCTCGATACAATCCTGCACGAGATCGTCAGCCTGGGCGGTATTACCGATCAGCGACACGGCGTATCGCCTAAGGGCGGGCAGATGGGCGACCAGCGCCTCCGAAAACCACTGACTGCCCGTCACGACCAACATATCTTTCGGCGCTCATCGCCCAAGCGATCTCGACCACTCATGTGTCCCTTGCACAATCGTCAAAGGCTCGACAAATCGTTCGAAGGCACCCGAAATGCGGATGCCCCACAACTTCTAAGACGTGTCCGGGAACCGTTTATTCCGGTTTTTGAACGCCGAATTGGTGGAATGGCTCTAATTACTTGCAAGCACAAGTAATTTTACGGTGATATCGAGGCTAAAGCCGGCTTACCAATCCGGGGGTCCGGTTCCTTCCAGCAACTGTCGGGCGGGCTGTAACTGTTTGTGCCAGGATGCCCGCGCAAAGGACATCGCCCCTTCCGGTCGGCAGGCAGCGTGAGGCGATCACGAACGGAGCGTTGATTGATCGATGAAACGGTCCGGCTCGTGTCCAAAGCTCA
>DATFSP010000145.1:0-28309 GCA_035262545.1 Rhizomicrobium sp.
CAGATCCGGGTGCGCGCCAACCTCCCGCTCACTTCTTATGACGTACAGAAGAATTACATCAAGGCGTTGGGCAAGGGTATTTTGAAGGTGATGTCCAAGATGGGCATCTCCACTTATCAATCCTATTGCGGCGCGCAAATCTTCGATGCGGTGGGGCTTTCGACGGAGTTCATCGAGAAATATTTCACCGGCACCGCCTCCACCATTCAGGGCATCGGTCTTATCGAGATCGCCGAGGAAAGCGTGCGCCGCCATCGCGACGCCTATGGCGACAATCCCATCTATCGCGGCGCGCTGGATGTTGGCGGCGATTATGCCTTCCGCCTGCGCGGAGAGGACCACGCCTGGACGCCAGAGACCGTCTCGCGGCTTCAGCATGCAGCGCGTGGAAACAATCCGGCCGAGTACCAGCTCTTCGCCAAGGAGATCAACGAGCAGAATGAGCGGTTGCTTACGTTGCGCGGGTTGATGACCTTCAGACAGGAAGGTGCCGGAATCCCGCTCGACCAGGTTGAACCTGCGGGCGCGATCGTCAAGCGTTTCTCAACCGGCGCCATGAGCTTTGGTTCGATCTCGCGCGAGGCGCATACCACATTGGCCATCGCCATGAATCGCATCGGTGGACGCTCCAACACTGGTGAAGGCGGCGAGGAGCCCGACCGCTTCGTGCCACTCGCCAACGGCGATTCCATGCGCTCCAAAATCAAGCAGGTAGCGTCCGGGCGGTTCGGCGTCACCACCGAATATCTGGTCAATTCCGACGACATCCAGATCAAGATGGCGCAAGGCGCCAAACCCGGCGAAGGCGGACAGTTGCCCGGCCACAAAGTGGACAAGGCAATCGCCAAGGTGCGCCACTCAACGCCGGGTGTGGGCCTGATCTCGCCGCCGCCCCATCACGACATCTATTCCATCGAGGATCTGGCGCAGTTGATCCGCGACCTGAAGAGCGTCAACCGCAAGGCGCGCATTTCGGTCAAGCTTGTGTCGGAAGTGGGTGTAGGCACTGTGGCGGCGGGCGTCGCAAAATGCCGGGCCGATCATGTCACGATCTCGGGTTTCGAGGGCGGCACGGGCGCGTCGCCGCTCACTTCACTCACCCACGCGGGCAGCCCGTGGGAGATCGGTCTTGCCGAGACGCAGCAGACCTTAGTGCTCAACGATCTTCGCGGCCGCATTGCGGTGCAGGCGGATGGGGGCTTGCGTACTGGGCGCGATGTGGCAGTCGCCGCGCTGCTTGGCGCCGACGAATTCGGGTTCGCCACTGCGCCTCTGATCGCTTCGGGCTGCATCATGATGCGCAAGTGCCACCTCAACACCTGCCCGGTGGGCGTGGCTACCCAGGACCCCGTGCTGCGCAAACGCTTCACTGGCCAGCCGGAGCATGTGATCAATTATTTCTTCTTCGTGGCCGAAGAACTGCGCGAGATCATGGCGCAACTCGGCTTCCGCACGGTGGAGGAGATGATTGGCCGTGTGGACAAGCTGGATATGAAAAAGGCCGTCGCCCACTGGAAGGCCAAGGGCGTGGATCTATCGCGCATCCTGCATCAGCCGCAAAGAAAGCCCGGCATCGCCATCCGCCATTGCGAGTCGCAAAATCACGCGCTCGAGTCGGCATTGGATCACGACTTGATCGCGGCGTCACTGCCCTCCATCGAGCACGGCCAGCCGGTCAGGCTGGAGCGGACCATCCGCAATGTGGACCGTACTGTGGGCGCCATGCTGTCGGGCGAAGTCGCGCTGCGTCACGGCCATGCGGGCCTTCCCGAAGACACGATCTCGATCCGCTTCACCGGCACGGCCGGCCAGTCCTTCGGCGCTTTCCTGGCGCGCGGCGTGTCGCTGGAATTGGTGGGCGATTCCAACGACTATGTCGGCAAAGGCCTTTCCGGTGGGCGCATCGTGGTGCGCCAACCCCGCAATGTTGAGCGCGATCCCACCGAGAACATCGTCGTGGGCAACACGGTGCTCTATGGCGCCATTGCCGGCGAAGCCTATTTCGAAGGCGTGGCTGGCGAGCGTTTTGCGGTGCGGAATTCCGGCGCCGTCGCCGTGGTCGAAGGCACCGGCGATCATGGCTGCGAATATATGACCGGCGGCGTCGTCGTCGTGCTCGGCAAGACGGGGCGCAATTTCGCCGCCGGCATGTCTGGGGGTGTGGCCTATGTCTATGACCCGGACAGCCGGTTCGAGAAATTGTGCAATCCCGCCATGGTGAAACTGCAGAAAGTGGGCGCGCCCGGTGGCGCGGACGATCCCGAGATGCCGCGTCAGCGCTCGATCAGCGTGTTCGATCCGGGCATGGGCGATCTTCTGCGTTTCGACGCCGAGCGTCTGCGCATTTTGGTTGAGCGCCATCTTCTTCGCACCGGCAGTGCGCGCGCCAAGGCATTGCTCGATGATTGGGCACAGGCGCTCCCGCGCTTCGTCAAAGTGATGCCCCTGGATTACATGCGGGCGCTTAAAGACATGAAAAATGAACAAGCCAAAGCCGTGGCAGCGGAATAGGGCTGGGGAACATGGGCAAGATTACAGGCTTTCTGGAAATCGAACGCCAGGATCGCGGCTATGAGAAGCCCGAAGCGCGCGTTCATAACTACAAGGAATTTGTGCATCCGCTGAGTTATGGCGAAGTGGAAAAACAGGCGGCGCGCTGCATGGATTGCGGCATTCCCTTTTGCCATCAGGGCTGCCCAGTCAACAATCTGATCCCCGACTGGAACAATCTGGTCTACCGCGATCACTGGCGCACGGCGCTGGACACGCTCCACTCCACCAACAATTTTCCGGAATTTACCGGCCGCGTCTGCCCCGCGCCGTGCGAAGCATCATGCACGCTCAACATTCAGGAAATGCCGGTCACGATCAAAACCATCGAATGCCAAATCGTGGATCGCGGCTGGGAAGAGGGATGGATCCGGCCACAGGTTGCCGTCAGGAAGACCGGCAAGACGGTGGCAGTGGTGGGGTCAGGCCCGGCTGGCTTGGCTTGCGCCCAACAATTGGCGCGCGCGGGCCATTCGGTCACTTTGTTCGAAAAGTCCGATCGCGTCGGTGGCCTGCTCCGTTACGGCATTCCCGACTTTAAGATGGAAAAGCATCTGATCGATCGGCGCATCCGCCAGATGGAGGCCGAGGGTGTGGCGTTCCGCGCCGGGGTGGAAGTGGGCGTGAACATCTCGACCGAGATGCTGTTGACCGATTATGACGCGGTGGTGTTGGCCGGCGGCGCCGAAGCACCTCGCGATTTACCCATTCCCGGCCGCGACGTGCCGGGCGTCCATTTCGCCATGGATTTTCTCACTCAGCAGAACAAACGGGTCGCTGGCGACAGCGAGGAAAAATCCGCACCCCAAGGCACAATTACCGCCAAGGGCAAACACGTGGTGGTGATCGGCGGCGGCGACACTGGCTCGGACTGCATTGGCACGTCCAACCGCCAGGGGGCGCTTTCGGTAACGCAGCTGGAAATCCTAGCCAAGCCGCCTGTGCAAGAGAACAAATCACTCGTGTGGCCCGACTGGCCCCTCAAATTGCGCACCTCGTCCAGCCAGGAAGAAGGCGTGGCACGCGACTGGTCGGTGCAGACTGGGCGCTTCATCGTCGACGACGGCAAACTCACCGGCCTTCAATGCGTCCGCGTCGAATGGAAATTGGGCGATGGCGGCAAGATGAATCTGATTCAAGTGCCGCATAGCGAATTCATATTGCCCGCCGGGCTGGTGCTCTTGGCGATGGGCTTTGTGGGCCCACGCCAGCAGGGCTTGGTAGCGCAAGCCCAAGTCGCGCTGGATGCGCGCGGCAATGTCAAAGCCGATATGCTAAGCTACAAGACAAGTGCAGCTAAGATATTTTCCTGCGGAGACATGCGCAGGGGCCAGTCCCTGGTGGTCTGGGCGATCCGGGAAGGGCGGCAATGCGCCCGCTCGGTGGACGAGTTCTTGATGGGGTCAAGCGAATTGCCGCGCTGAATTAGTGCTGGTCGCGCGGCTTCCCCCGGTCGCTTGCCTGAACTCGCGGCGTTCACTGCTTTCGCAGGTCCACTGAACCTGTTCGCCTGCTCGGCAAAACCGCCCTTCACCCCATTAAGTGACGAACGGCCGCCCCGACCGGGGAGAGCAGCGCGAACGCCCAAAGTATGGCCGATGCGGTGTTGGCGATCTGAAAAGGCCAGAATTCCAATTCACTCATACCGGCTACCAGCGGCACGGTGGCTCGAAAAGGGCCAAGGAAACGCCCCACAAAGATCGCCCAGGTGCCGAACCGGTGGAAGAAATGGAGGCCTTTCTCCAAATGGTCCTCGTATTTGCGAAAGGGCCAGATATGCAGAATCTGGTGGTGGTAATGATAGCCGATCCAGAACGAGATCCAGTCCCCCAGGATTGAGCCAATCACCGCGCCGGCCCAGGCTGGTATGACACTGATATGACTGGCCCCGATCACCGCGCCCAAAGTGATCAGGAGGAACGTGCCAGGGATGACGAACGATACCCCCACGAAGGATTCCGAAAAAGCCACAACAAAGCCGATGGGAAAACACCAGATGGGGTGGGCCCTGGCGATGCCGGTGACCCAGGGGGTCAGGTCATGGAAAAACCAATGGAAAAACTGATGCACGTGTTCTTGCTTTCGATCTGCAACCGGCAAGGGTGGGCGTGACATACAGCGGGCGGCATCTTAAGGCCAGTAGGTGCCCCGCCGCGACATTTTCGACAAATTTCCGGCTAAAGTCGCTGTTAATGGACCCCGTGGAGCGTAGAGTAGCGAAAGAGGCCCCAAAAAGACCGGCGCCGATATCGCCGGTTTTGGGATGTGTCCCGCCCGGGCGGCGGTGGTACCGGCTTTATTTCGCGGAATTTGGACCAGATGAGCATCGAAGGCACCGATAAGCACCTCCCTCATGCCCGGACCCCCTATACGGCGCCG
Organism: Rhizomicrobium sp.; assembly: GCA_035262545.1. Classification (GTDB taxonomy): domain Bacteria; phylum Pseudomonadota; class Alphaproteobacteria; order Micropepsales; family Micropepsaceae; genus Rhizomicrobium. The sequence goes on from DATFSP010000145.1 coordinate 4,930, forward strand.
GATAGTGGTGGATCTTCCACTTGGGAAGGGATCAAAGCCTGGGGGCGGCGGAATCCACGCCTTTCGTGGATCATTTGGGTGCTCATCGGCCTCGCCCTTGTGGCCTTACTGGTTTGGGCCATTTATCCAAAACCCCAGACGAACACGCGCTTCAACCAGGGCCCCCAACCAGTCGGCGTCGCCACCGCGGTGACCGGACCCATCAATGTCACGCTCAACGCCTTGGGCACGGTGACGCCGCTTGCCACCGCCACTGCCACGCCTCAGGTGGGTGGGTTGTTGATGAAGCTTTATTTCACCGAGGGTCAGATGGTGAAGGCGGGCGATCTTCTGGCGCAGATCGATCCGCGTCCCTATCAGGCGGCACTGGATCAGGCCAAGGGCCAGCTTGCCAAGGACGAGTCCACGCTCGCCGGCGCCGAAGTCGATCTTAAACGTTATCAGGAACTGATGGCGGCCAATGCCATCGCCAAACAGACGGTGGACGACCAGACCGCGACCGTGGCCACTGACAAGGGCATCGTTGAGGCCGACAAGGCCAATGTCGAGACGGCCGAGATCAATCTGCGCTACACCGGCATAGTTTCGCCGGTGACCGGCCGCGTGGGCCTGCATCAGGTCGATGTGGGAAATATTGTGATAGCGAACCAGGCCACTGGCATCGTTACGGTGACCGAGCTTTCGCCTATGTCGGTGGTCTTCACCGTGCCGGAAGACAATATCCCGCAGATCATGGCGCGCGTCTCAAAGGGTGCCGTGCTGGAAGCCGATGCCTGGGACCGCAGCCAGACCACTCAGCTTGCTTCGGGCAAGCTCGCCACTGTGGACAATCAGGTCGATACCAACACGGGCACCGTCAAGCTCCGCGCCATGTTCGACAATACCGACTTGAAGCTGTTTCCCAATCAGTTCGTCAATATCCGCCTTCTGGTGGATACGTTGCAGAACCAAACCGTGGTTCCGGTGGCGGCGGTTCAACGTGGCGCCAGCGGCACCTACGTGTTCATCGTCAATCCCGACAAGACCGTCAATCAGCGCAGCGTCAAACTTGGCGTGCAGGACGGCGACAAGGTGGCCATCCTGGATGGTTTGAAGCCTGGGGACACAGTCGTGGTGGATGGCGCAGACCGGCTGCGCGATGGTTCCGAAGTGTTGATCCCCAATGCCGCGCAGCAGAAAATTGCCCAGCCCTCCGGCGCCGCCAATGATACGGCGCGCGCGGCCCAGCGGGCCCAAGCGCTTGCCCTTGTGACGAAGTCATGCAGCACCGACATTTCCAAACTCTGCTCCGGCCAGACCGGGCGGGGCGCAGTTCGGTGTCTGGCGCAGAACCGCGACTCCCTCTCGGATGGCTGCAAGACCGCAATGGCTCAAATGCGGCGCGGCGCTCGAAGCCCTGGCGGTGGCGGCGGTCCCTAAGGGTCTGAGCAATGAATCCTTCAGCACCCTTTATCGTAAGACCGGTTGCGACATCGCTTTTGATGATCGCCATCCTGTTGGTAGGTTTGGCCGGCTATCGGTTTCTGCCGCTCTCGGCGCTGCCGGAAGTGGATTATCCCACTATCCAGGTCTCCAGTTTCTACCCTGGCGCCAGTCCCGACGTGATGACCACCTCGGTCACCGCCATCCTGGAGCGTCAATTCGGTCAGATGCCGGGCCTCAAGGAAATGTCGTCTGTTTCCTCGGCCGGCTCTTCAGTCATCACGCTGCAATTTGACCTCAATCTCAGTCTCGATGTCGCCGAGCAGGAAGTGCAAGCGGCGATCAATGCGGGAGGAAGCCTGCTGCCGCAGCTGCCGGTTCCACCGGTCTATGCCAAGGTCAATCCTGCCGACGCGCCGGTGATCACATTGGCGATTACCTCGCCAAGTCTTCCCATCACTACCGTTGAAGACCTGGCCGATACCCGAATTGCGCAGAAAATCTCCCAGCTTGCGGGCGTAGGCTTGGTGAGCATTTCGGGCGCCCAGCGTCCCGCCGTACGCGTACAGGCCAATCTCCAGCAATTGGCGGCCTATGGGCTCAACATCGACGATCTTCGCACCACCATCAACAACAACAATTCCAACGCGCCCAAGGGCGGCTTCGACGGTACGTCGCAGTCCTACACCATCAACGCCAACGATCAGCTGAGAAGCGCGGCCGACTACGCCAATATGGTGATCGCCTACAAGAACGGTTCGCCTGTGCACTTGTCGGACGTGGCCACGGTGACCCAGGGAGCAGAGAACGACAAACTTTCCAGCTGGGCCAACATGACGCCCGCGGTCCTGCTCAACGTCCAGCGCCAGCCCGGCGCCAACGTCATCCAAGTCGTGGACTCCATCAAGCAGATCCTGCCCCAAATCGTGGCGGGGCTTCCCGCCTCGGTGTCCGTGAATGTGTTGACTGATCGCACCAACACCATCCGCGCGTCCGTGGCCGATGTGGAGTTCGAATTGATCCTGGCCGTGGTGTTGGTGGTCCTGGTGATCTATCTGTTCCTAGGCAGCCTGCCCGCCACGTTTATCCCCAGCCTGTCGGTGCCGCTCTCCATTATCGGTACCTTCGCGGCCATGTATTTGTTGGGTTTCTCGCTCAACAACCTGTCCCTGATGGCGCTCACCATCTCGGCGGGGTTTGTGGTCGATGACGCGATCGTGATGATCGAGAATATTTCCCGTTATATTGAGCATGGTTATACGCCGTTCGACGCCGCCATGAGGGGCGCGGGCGAGATCGGCTTCACCATCATGTCACTGACCGTATCGCTGATCGCGGTGTTGATCCCGCTGCTGTTCATGCAGGAAGTCGTGGGAAGGCTGTTCCGCGAATTCGCGGTTACGCTGGCGATCACCATACTTATCTCCGCGGTCGTGTCGCTCACCCTCGTACCGATGCTGTGCGCCAAGTTGCTGCACAGCCATGCCGAGGAACAAAGGCGCCAAAGCCGTTTTCAGCGGCGCATCGAGCAGTATTACGAGCGCGTGATCGCCGAATATGATCGACTGCTGCAATGGGTTCTTGCCCGTCAACCGCTGACAATGTTCGTGGCGGTGGGCACGCTGGTGCTGACCATCGTGCTCTATATCCTGATTCCCAAGGGCTTTTTCCCGCTGCAGGATACCGGCTTCGTTCAGGCCATCACTACGGCGGGTCCCACTGTTTCTTTCGACGAGATGGCGCGGCGGCAGCGCCTGCTCGCACAGAAGATTCTTCAGGACAAAGATGTTGCGAGCTTGTCCTCCTTTATCGGAGTAGACGGTACCAATTCCACGCTTAACAGCGGCCGTTTCTTGATCAATCTCAAGGACAAGAGCGAACGTGACGGGGTGAGCACGATCATGGACCGGTTGATGGCCGACGCCCACGCGGTGCCTGGCATCACCTTTTTCCTCCAGCCGGTACAGGATCTCACCATCGATTCCACCGTGAGCCGGGCCCAGTATCAGTTCGTGCTGCAGTCAGCGACTACCGCGGCGCTCAACGATTTCGTACCCAAACTGCTCGCTCAGCTGCAGAAGTCGGATGCGCTACGCAATGTCTCCACCGAATATCTCGACCGGGGGCTCTCGGCTTTCATCACGGTTGACCGCGATACCGCGGCCCGCTTCGGCATTTCGGCCGCCACCATCGACAATGCGCTCTATGACAGTTTTGGCCAGCGCATCATTTCCACGATTTTCACCGAATCCACCCAGTACCGTGTGATTATCGAAGCTGATCCCAGGCTTCAGGACACGGTCGCTTCGCTCAACGACATTTACCTGCCGTCATCCCAGGGCGGCCAGGTGCCGCTTTCGGCCATCGCTCGCGTCGACCAGCGCACGGTTCCGCTCCAGATCGACCACCTGAGTCAGTTTCCCTCGGCGAGCTTCTCGTTCGATGTGGCGCCGGGCTATTCGCTGGGTTCGGCCGTGCAGGCAGTCAAAGACGCCGTGGACGCGGCGGGCCCGCCGCCCGGCATCACCTCGCAATTCGAAGGCTCTGCCGTCGCCTTCCAGAATGCGCTGGGCAATGAAGTACTGCTGATCATTGCCGCCATTGTCACGGTCTATATCGTGCTGGGTGTTCTCTATGAAAGTTTCATTCATCCCGTGACGATTCTCTCGACCTTGCCTTCGGCAGGCGTGGGCGCGCTTTTGGCCCTCATCATCACCGGCCACGACCTCAATATCGTTTCCATCATCGGCATCATTCTTCTGATCGGCATCGTCAAGAAGAACGCGATCATGATGATCGACTTTGCGCTCGAGGCAGAACGCAACGAGGGCAAGTCGCCCACGGAGGCCATCCATCAAGCGGCGCTGCTGCGCTTTAGACCCATCATGATGACCACGGTGGCGGCGCTGTTCGGCGCGCTGCCCCTGATGGTGGGATCGGGCATGGGATCTGAGCTGCGCCATCCCTTAGGCATCTCAATCGTAGGCGGCCTGCTGGTCAGTCAGCTTCTTACCCTGTTCACCACACCGGTGATCTATATCTACTTCGACCGCTGGGGTCAGGATTTGCGCGAATGGCGGGCACGCCGCCGCGGGCCGGGCCCTTCGCCTGCGCCCCAGCCCGGAGAATAGGCGATGAATCTGGTCGCACTGTTCGTCCGCCGGCCCGTCGCCACCACACTGTTGGCGATTGGGCTGGGGCTGGCCGGGTTCGGAGCGCTTTTCATGATGCCCGTGGCGCCGCTGCCGAACATTGATTTGCCCACCATCGTGGTCAGCGCCAGCATGGCTGGCGCCAGCCCGGAAGTGATGGCGAATACGGTTGCGACACCCCTGGAGCGTCATCTGGGCGCCATCTCCGATGTCACCCAGATGACGTCGCGCAGTTCGGTCGGCACCAGCCAGATCATCCTGCAATTCGACATCAGCCGCGACATCGACGGAGCCGCGCGCGATGTTCAGGCCGCGATCAACGCGGCGCATGCGGACCTTCCCACCTCGCTCAGGTCCAATCCCACCTATAACAAATTCAATCCCGCCAGCTTCCCCATCATGATCCTGGCGCTGACCTCGAAGACGCTCACGCCGGGCCAGATTTACGACCAGACGTCCAATGTCCTGCAGCAGAAACTGTCGCAGATTTCGGGCGTGGGCGACGTTTCGCTGGCCGGTGCGGCGTTGCCCGCGGTGCGTATCGAGCTTAATCCGCAGTCTCTGTTCAAGTACGGCATCGGCCTGGAGGATGTGCGCGCAGCGATCTCATCGGCCAACGCTGGCGCCAACAGTCCCAAGGGCGCGATCGACCAAGGGCCCCAACGCCTGCAAGTCTATTCCAATGATAACGCGTCCGCGGCGTCAGATTACCAGAACCTGATCGTAGCCTATCGCAACAACGCGCCGGTCCGGCTTCAGGATATCGCCCAGGTTTTTGATGGGGTCGAGAATATCCGCAACATGGGCATGGCCAACGGCAAGTCGGCCATCCTGGTGACCATCACCCAGCAGCCCGGCGCCAATGTGATCCAGGCGGTCAACAGGATCAACCAGATGATCCCGCAATTGCAGCACGGTATTCTGCCGCCGGCGATCGATTTGGATGTGATCCAGGATACCACCGTATCGATCCGCAACTCGGTGCGCGACGTCGAGATCACGCTGGTGATCTCGACTATCCTCGTGGTGCTGGTGGTGTTCTTTTTCCTGCGCAACTGGCGGGCCACATTGGTGCCCGGCGTCTCGGTGCCCCTGTCGCTGCTCGGTACCTTCGGCTGCATGTATCTCCTGGGCTTTACCCTGGACAATTTCTCCCTCATGGCGTTGATCATCTCGACCGGCTTCGTAGTCGACAACACCATCGTGGTGCTCGAAAACGTCACGAGGCACCGGGAGCTGGGCGAAAGCCAGCTCGAGGCCGCGCTAAGCGGCGCACAGGAAGTCGCCTTTACCGTCATTTCCATGAGCGTCTCGCTGGTGGCGGTATTTCTGCCGATTCTTCTCATGGGCGGTATACTGGGCCGGCTTTTCCACGAATTTGCCGTAACTCTCACGGCCGCGATCTTCATGTCGCTTTTGGTTTCGCTCACCGTCACGCCGATGATGTGCGCTTATCTCGATTTCAGCACCGGGGAAGACCAGAACTGGCTGATGGGGGCCGCACGTACCGTTTTCGACAAGAGCCTGGACTTTTATCGTCGCACGCTGGCCTGGTCGTTGGACAACCCCAAGACCATCATGTTCTGCCTACTCGTGGCAGTTGTGCTGAATGTCTATTTGCTTATCATCATTCCAAAGGGCTTCTTCCCGCAAGTTGATGAGGGCCGCATCATCGGCAACATCCGCGGCGACCAGAGCATTTCCTATCAGTCGATGGTCAAGAAATTCATCGATTTCGGCAACATCATTCGCGCCGACCCGGCCGTGGCACAGTTGGCGGGCTCCATCGGCGCGGGGGCCGGCGGGCGTGGCGGCGGCGCCAGCAACACAGGAACCCTTTTCATCACTCTGAAACCACGGGCCGAGCGGGGTTATGTCTCGTCCGACGATGTGATTGACCGGCTCAGGCCAAAACTCAACAATATAGCCGGCGCGCGCATGTTCCTGATGCCGATGAGTTCGACCGGTGTGCGCTCTGGCGGCCGCCAAGGAAATGGCTCGCTGCAGTACACGATCCAGGCCGACGAACTCAGCGAATTGAATGAGTGGGTGCCAAAGATCACCGACGCCCTTCAGAATGTGCCCACGCTCGAGGATGTCAATTCCGATCAACAGGACAAGGGCCTGGAGGTCAATCTCAAAATCGACCGAGCCACCGCCTCGCGTCTCGGCCTTACCGTCTCACAGGTGGACAACACGCTTTACGACGCCTTCGGTCAGCGTCAGGTCTCGACGATCTATAAGGACAAGAACCAGTATCATGTGGTGATGGAGGTAGCGCCGCAATTCTGGCAGAGCCCGGAAACGCTCCGCGACATTTATGTATCGACCTCCGGGCTGGTGAATGGAACCCAAACGTCGGCGGTTTCCGCAGCCGCATTCTCGGGCGCCGCCACCAGCGCGGCCGCGGGCGGATCGCGCTCCAGCGGCGCGAGCACCTCTTCCACTCTGACGGCATCGCAGCTTGCGGCGCTAGCGGTTCGCAACCAGCAGCTCAACAGCATCACCAGCACTACCGGCCAGGGTTCAGGTTCGGCGGGCTCTTCCGTAGCAACTGCGGTGGAAACCATGGTGCCCCTGTCGGCTTTTGTCAGTTACGGGCCCGGCACCACGCCTCTGTCGGTTAATCACCAAGGTCCGTTCGTCGCCACGACCTTCTCCTTCAATCTGCCGCAAGGGGTGACCGAAGATCAGGCGACGAGGGCGATCGACCGCACGATGGCCCAGATCCGCGTGCCGATAGCTATTCATGGCGAGGCGGCGGGAACGCTCCAATTGGCCAAGCAGTCCCTGGCCAATCTGCCGCTTCTTTTCGTCGCTGCGATCCTCACGATCTATATTGTGCTGGGCATGCTTTATGAGAGCTATGTCCATCCACTGACCATTCTTTCCACGCTTCCTTCGGCGGGAGTGGGCGCGGTTCTGGCGCTTCTGATCTTTAAGACTGAATTCAGCCTTATCGCGTTTATCGGCGTAATTCTCCTGATCGGCGTGGTGAAGAAGAACGCCATCATCATGATCGACTTCGCGATCGACGCGGAACGGCGGGGCAGCCTTGATTCCCGCGAAGCGATCTACCGCGCCTGCCTGCTGCGCTTCCGTCCCATCATGATGACCACCATGGGTGCGATCCTGGGCGCCTTGCCGCTGGCGATAGGCCTGGGCGAGGGTTCGGAATTGCGCCAGCCTTTGGGCATTTCGATCGTGGGCGGATTACTTCTTAGCCAGGCCTTGACGCTCTACACGACACCGGTCGTCTATCTTTATCTCGACCGCTGGCGCCTCTTCTGCCTGCGCGGCTGGAATCGCTTCTATCATGGCCGGATGGGCTCCGGCCGCGGCGGCGACGAGCCGATGCCGGCGGAATAGCCCGCTTTCGTGCTCGGGGCGCTTACGACCGCGGTAGCAGGCTTGCACGGCAAACAAAATTCAGAAATTCGGCAGGTCGCCTTCGGGCGCCTTGCCATTATTTATCTGAGCGGCGCGATTCTGCCGATAAAGGCTGCGAGTACTGGCATAGAAATCGATAGACGAACGCTCAATCTGTTCGACCGTGTCCACATTGGCGGCGCGTTCGTCCAACACGTTCAATGCCCCGCGTGCTAGTAGGTAATAAGTTGCGTTGGTGAAGCTCACCCAGGTGAGCGGGTCCATCGCGATATCGACACCTCTGCCCAGCAAATCGCGCGGCGGCGCGGGTCCCAAGACAGGCAGGACCAGGTATGAGCCTTCGGCCGCGCCCGCCTTGCCCAAGGTGATACCGAAATCGGTCGTATGGCCTGGAGCGCCCATCTTTCCGGCAACGTCGATGAAGCCGGCCACACCAACCGTGGAATTGATCAGAAACCGCCCGAAAGTGGTGGCGGCCTTGTTCGGTTCGCCCTGCAGGACGTCGTTGCCGAAAACTATAGGCGAATTCAGATTGGTCAGGGCGTTGTGGATGCCGTCGCGTGCCGGCTCGGGAACGGCCCGATTGTAAAATTTGGCGATCGGTGTGGCGACGGCGTGATCGAGCTTCACGTCGAAAGCGAATATCACCCGATTGGTCGGCTCCAAGGGGTCATTTTGCGCAAGCGCTTCCGGGCTCTTGGTGGAGCACGCGCTCAATCCAAGACTTGCACACAATGTGGCTAGGAGGAGGACGCGGCGCTTCATGCCCACCAATTACGGAACTTGAAATAAGAAACGGTCAAGGATGATTCGTGTCAGTAACGGCTAATATCGGTATTGGTGCCTTCCAGGGCAAGGGGTGACATACCCAAAGGGGCACCCCAAAAATATTGCCATTTAGCGTGGGGTTTTGCACTTTGGGACTCCACAACATACTGGGTCACTTGCCCAGGCTTCTACGGCGATTCGTCAATATTGCCGATCTTCCACGTCCGCCTTGGGCGCGGTGCCTGCGATTTGAACGCGAGCGTTGCCTTAGCCGGCTTTGTGAGGAGGGCCCCCAGGGGATGAAGGCTTCGCGCCGCAGGATGCGTATCTAAGCGCTCCTGTCATTGCAGCCATGTCGAGAAAATAGAGATAGCGATAGTCACAGGCTATGGCGATGACGAAAAAGCTCAAGCCGAATAGCAGCGATGCTGCCAAAAGCCCCGCAATCGCGAGGTCCGGCCCGTCGCCCCGCCGAGCCAAAAGAACAAGAAATAGCAACGCCAACGCGGCGAAGGCGAGATGGGCAAGAACGGGCGTACCCACAAAGCGCGCCACGTAGAAATAAAGGAAACGATCCTGGGGCCGGATATGAGCCTGAAGGCCCAGCGTGGCAAGCACCTCCTTCGGCCCGTCAACGCCGACCAGGTCGGGATGACAGGCTAGAGGGTCGGATGGCGCCACGACCCAGCCGAACACGGGCCAGCGCACTTTGAGATATAGGCCGGGATGGTTGAGAACCAAGCGGCGCCAAGCCGCAAAAATGACGCCCAGCGGCGTTTGTCCGATCTCGGCCTGAAGCCCGGATGCCGTTTCGAGCGTATCGACCAGACGGGCTGAATAAAGCGGCACGCCCTGTTCACGAATGGCGGCGTCAAGGCGAGGCGCTTTCTCTTCCAGAGCAGAAAAGCGGATGCCAGGATCGAGCCTGGCTGCGCCCACCAGATCATAGATTAACGCTAGACGAAACTGCGCTCTCGCACCTTCGCCGCCGTCGCTTCTGAAGTTCAACGCGAAATTCGCAAGAACCAACAGCACGAGGCTGAGCGCAATCAAGCCGAGGCCATAGTACCAGCCCATGCGCCACGATGTTTTTCTTGCGGCGATTGCGCCGAGTGACAGCGCGGCGAACGGAAGTAGCAGAAATCCATTTTGCCGCGCCAAGGCCGCGAGACAGAGCAGCAACGCAGACAACCCGAGCCAGATTGCGCGCGCCGGCGTTTTCTCCCAGTAGGCTGCCGCGGCCGCCAGAGCGACGAAAGCGGCGATCGCCGCATCGGCGAACAGCACATCCTTCCAGATGGTCCCCTGGTAAAGAACCAATTGCGGCGTGAGGAAGATCAGAATGAGTGCCAGAGCGGCGCCTATTCCGGGCCGGCCGAGACGTAAAAGTGTGAACCAGGCGCTACCCACGAGCAGGACCAGAAAAGCAAGAAACAGGCCTGGCCCAGCCAAAAGCGCATCGAACAGGCCCAAAAGCCAGGCCATGACCACCGGATGCCAACTGTCATAGTGGCCGCTGCGCCCATCGGCCAGTTGCATCACCGAATCGTAGGACATCTGGCCGGGCCAATTCAGAGCCAAGACGGTTATCAGGCCCAGGACCAGCAGACCCTGAGCCACCCATTGGGGAATTTTAACCCTACCAACCCAGCCGCCCACGAAAGCTCCCCTTGTGGCACCGTTGCACTTCTTTTTCCCAGCCAGTTCGCACTAAATTCCCTTAGATCGGCAAATCATAAGGCCGTTCTCCAGGGGGCTATGAAGTACGGGGATTTTCTAAAAGGAGCCGCCGCGTCAGCCTTATGGCTCGGCGCAGGCTTCATGCCTGTCCAGGCGCAAAGCGTGAGCGATACGACGGCTGTCGCCGGCCTTGAGACCGTGATCGTCACCGCCCGTAAACGGGCAGAAGACGCGCAAACCGTTCCGATCGCCATCACCGCTTTGAACCAGAATGATCTCGACCAGCTTCACATCGAGACGATCCAGGACCTTTCGTCCATTGCGCCTTCCGTGAATGTCGAGCCCAGCACCTTTCGCCAGGATACGATCAATATCACCATTCGGGGCCAGCGCAATTTCGACTCTTCCTCGCAAGGCGGCAATCCCGGCCTGTCCTTCGACACGGCTTCGGCGGTCTATCTCGACGGCGTTTATTATGCCCGTGCTTTCGGGCTGACGGGGGCGCTCTACGACATGAGCAGCGTGGATGTCCTCAAAGGCCCCCAAGGCACGCTGGTCGGGCGCAACACCACTGGCGGCGCCATTTTGCTGCAAACCAACGAACCAACGGACCAATTTGGAGGTTATGTGAAGGCGCTGGCCGGCGATTACGACCAGTATGGGTTGCAGGGAGCGGTGAACATCCCGCTCTCGGACGATCTGTTCTTTCGGGGCGCTTTCTCGGCCTTGGGCAATAAGGGCTATATCAGGAATTTCTATACTGATCCCGCCACCGGCTACAGCAACACCCAGCCTGCCGAAGGTACACAAAAGCTGGCCGGACGCTTTTCGCTCAAATGGTTGCCCGACGATACGTTCAGCCTGCTTGTTCGCGCAGACTTATCCGAAGAGCATGATACAGGCTCGACCTATCACAACCTTGGTTATTTCGTCGGCACCACGCCTGCTACGGGCAACAAGCCTTCCATCTGCAATATCCCTGGAACCTGTACCGGCTTCACCGATTTCCTGGGTCATCACATCGCGCCTTATTTCATCAGCGTGAACCCAAACAGCACCGGCGTCATCAATACCTCGCCGCTTGCCTATAACGCGCTGATCAATTCGGTGAATCGCCAGCAGGCGTACGGCTTCTGGAGCACCGAACAGACTTTAAGCAATGCCGATGTCGGCCACTACCACACGGTGTCTGCGACCGCTGACAAGCTGTTCGGCGATGTCGATGTCAAGCTTCTGGGCGCCTACCGTTGGTTCGACAGTTTTGGTTCGTCCAACAGCCGCGGCCTGCCCTACGACACCACCAATTTCTCCTACGGATTCCCGCGATACCAGTCCTGGCAATCCGAACTCACCGTCAACGGCAACGGATTCGATAACCGCCTCAAATGGACCACCGGCCTGTTCTTCTTTCAGGAATCCAGCCCCGATGACGGCGGTTCTGAGTATCTGTTCCTGCCCAGCGCCGGCTCTCCGGCTCCGGCGGCGGGCAAGCAGATCACGGTGACCGACTGGTCGAACAATGGCGAGCGCAATACCAGCTACGCTGCCTACGCGCAGGGCACCTACAGCATTACCAGCGACACGCGCCTAACCGCCGGCGTCCGCTTTTCGCTGGACCAGCGCAGTGCATTTATGGACACGACCACCATCCGCACGCCCGCGACGGCGGCGACCACCAAGCCGGTGATCAACGGCACGTTCGATCCGGCCGGCTTCACCTATCTGGGCACGACATATTCCGGTCAGACCATTGTCTGTGGGCTCACCAACGCAGGCGGCATTCCGCTTCCCATGCAGCAATGCCCGACGACAATTAACAAGAGCTTCTCCAAGCCCACTTGGACCGTGGCGGTCGATCACGACTTGTTCGACAAGACCATTGTCTATTTCACCAGCCGGTCTGGTTACCGGTCGGGCGGGATCAACACCCAAGCCGCTAATCCCGCCGTCGCAGTGGGGCTTCCGGAGAATGTGCTGGACTTCGAAGCCGGCATCAAATCCGATTGGGAGCTGTGGGGGATGCCGCTGCGCACCAATTTCGACGGCTACAATACCCAATACAAAGACATCCAGATCGCTGTGACGATGCCGAACGTTGTCCTGGCCACCGGACCGGGCGGCGTAGGGCCCTGCACCCAGGCCCTATTCAATGCCGGCCAGTGCCTGGGTACCCAGAATTCCGCCGTCACGCTCAACGGCAAAAGCGCACGCGTCTGGGGCGCCGAATGGGATATCACCGCAATTCCTATCCCCCAACTCACGCTCGACTGGACGGGCAGCTACCTCGACGCCCGCTACACCAATTTCGTCTTTGTTCCGCCGCCCGGATACCTTGAGCCTACCGGCACCAACAACCTCACCGGCACGCCTTTCCCGTTGCCCGCCTGGCAGACCAGCGCTGTTGCGACTTATTACTTCGGACTGCACGAACTCGGCGAGCTTCCGGTGGGCGACTTGATGTTCAGCGCGCATTATTTCTGGCAGAGCCGCTATCTGGCGGAGCTGCAGAATTACAATCCCTCGCAGCGGACCTCGCCTTATGGGCTTCTCAATCTGCAGCTCACTCTGGTGGATCTCGGACGCTCCAATTCCGACCTGTCGCTATTCGTCAACAATGCGACCAACCAGAAAGCCTGCGGACCGGAATATGTGGGTGTGCTGAATTCCGCGCCAAATGCCACGTTTGGCGTAGCCGGCACCTCGGGGGTGCTGCAGTGTGTACCCCTGGCCCCGCGGATGGCGGGGATCCAGGCGATCTACCGGTTCTGAGCTATTATCGCTGTCTGCAGCAAAGGCTGCCGGCGATACGTTGCTCTATCGGCTCCAGGCTGACGCGCCTACCGCGCTGACTTGACCTTCAACAGGGTCATGTCGAAGACCAGCGTTTGATTGGGCGGGATGTCGGCGCCGGCGCCTTGGGCGCCGTAACCCAGCTCCGACGGAATCACCAATTCCCATTGATCGCCCTCCTTCATCAAGGACAGGGCTTCGACCCAGCCGGGAATCAATTGACCGGCGGGGAAGGTCGCAGTCTGGCCCGGCTTGGTCTGATCGAACACTTTGCCGTTGATCATCCACCCCTTGTAGGTGACCGTCACCATGTCGTCGGCATAGTGCGGTGACTTGCCGGTGCCGGCCTTTAGCACGCGATATTGAAGCCCATCCGCGGTCTTGAACACGCCGGATCGAGCCGCATTGTCGGTCAGGAATTTCTGGTTGGATGCCGCGGAGAGATCGTATTTCGCCGGCGCGGCGGCCTTTTGCGCCGAGACAAGGGTGGGCGCGCACAAAAGCACGGCGGCAATTAGTGCCAGAAAGCGGTACATGTATTTGAGTCCTCCGGATGGTTAGCTATTGTCTTGTGCTTCAACTTTGACCAGATCACCGTCGCGAATGGCATCGGGCGGATTGTCGATCACGCGATCATTCAGTGACAAACCCGACCCCACTTCGACATTGGTGCCTAGGTCGCGCCGGATCGTCACCACTTTGAGCCGTACCCGGTTGTCGGAACCAACAGTCGCTACCATCATGCCCTGATCGCGGAACATCAGCGCGGTCGCCGGCACATGCACTGCACCCTGGGCGCCGGGAATCGCGAAATGCATCTCGGCGTAATCGCCGGGCTTGATCAATCCTTCCCGGTTGTCAACTTGAAACTGTAGCAACTGGGTGCCGCTGGAGCTGGCGACGGCCTGCGCGCTGGCTGCCAGCTTGGCCGTAAAGGTGCGTCCGGGCAGTTCCGGCACCGTAAAGATCGCAGTCATGCCGTCCGTCACCGCGCCCGCTTCAGTCTCGGGCACGCGCACATAGATCCGCAGCTTGGTCTCATCGGCCACGGTGAACAGCGGCGTGGCTCCCGGCGTACCTACAAGGACAAGGGCCCCCACATCCACCGAGCGGGTGGTGACGATGCCGTCAAATGGCGCCACTAGATGCTTGAAGGACTCCATAGCCTGAAGATGATCGAGATTGGCCTTGGCCGACGCTACCATCGCGTTCTTGGCCGCGAGATCGCTGTCCTTGGAATCGGCGTCCTGGCGCGCGACCGCTCCTTGGGCCAGAAGCGCGTCCCACCGCCTGGCGGTGACGTCGGACAATTTCTGATTGGCAATGGCCGTGTTGAGATCGGCCTTCCCCTGCGAGAGCTGACCGTCGAGATCGGGTGTATCGAGATCGGCGAGCAATTGGCCTGCCTTCACGGGTGTGCCGATATCGACATACCATTTCCTTAAGTAGCCGCTCACACGGGCATAGATCGGCGCGTTGATCCAGGGTTGGACTTCACCAGGGAGGATCAAGGCTCCGCCTTTGACACTGGATAGCTTGACCAGTTGCACGGGGCGAACGTCCTGATCATGCGCCCAGTCCGCCGCGCGGTGGTCATTGTAGAAGCGCAAGCCGATCCCGCCCACTGCCACCGCGCCCGCCACTGAGAGCGCGACCACAGCCCAGAATTTCAGCCTAGGCGGCGTGGTGTGGCGAAGAATGTCAGGCTGGTCACGCATAGATTTCTCCGGTTTGAGGTCCGGCTTTGGCATAGGGCTCGTCGGCCGCCGTCTGGTCGCTGCCGGCCTTTTTGCTATGCACGATGCTGAATACCACCGGCACGAACATCAAGGTGGCGATGGTGGCGAAGAGGAGGCCGCCAATCACAGCGCGGCCCAAGGGCGCATTCTGCTCGCCGCCTTCGCCCATACCGAGCGCCATGGGCAACATCCCGATCATCATGGCAAGCGCCGTCATCAAAACCGGGCGGAAGCGGGTAACTCCAGCTTCGACTGCGGCCCTCAGCGGATCTCCGGTAGCCGCCAGGCGCTCGCGCGCAAAGCTCACAACCAGGATCGAATTGGCGGTGGCCACGCCCATGCACATCAACGCCCCGGTAAGCGCGGGCACCGAAAGTGTCGTGCCCGTCGTGAACAGCATCCAGACAATGCCGGCCAATGCGGCGGGGAGTGCGGTGATAATTACGAAGGGGTCGAGCCAGGATTGGAAGTTTACCACGATCAAAAGATAGATCAGCAGAATGGCGCCGATCAGTCCCAGGCCAAGGCCCGAGAAAGCCGTGTTCATAGTGACGATCTGACCGCGCATCACCATTGTGTCGCCCCGCGGCAATTCCTTGCGGTGCCGGTCCATGATCCTCTGCACGTCCGCCGCCACCGCGCCCAGATCGCGGTCCTGGGTGGTTGCATAGAGATCCGTCGTCGGCAGCACGTTATATTGCGATACCACTGCGGCCGAGCGGGTGCGCGTGATGGTGCCAAGCGCACCCAAGACTTGAGGCGCGTCGCCACCAGCCGATGTGACGGGCAGATTAAGTAGTGCCTCGAGCGAGTTCAGCTTGTATTCCGGCGCCTGTGCGGTGATTCCATAGGACACGTTGGAGACCGGATCGAGGTAGAAGTTGGGCGCCGTCTGGCTGGTGCCCGCCACCGCGGTGGCAAGGGCGTTGGTGACGTCCTTTTCCTGCAAGCCCAATTGGGCGACGCGCACTCTATCCACGTTGAAGTTCAGCTGCGGTGTTTCGTCGGACTGTTGCATTCGCGTATCGGCGATTCCGGGTACGCGCCGCATCTCGCGCAAGATTTTGTAGGCAAAGGCTTTGGTCGCTTCGTGATTGACGCCGGTGAATTGTACGTCGATGGGCGCCGGCGAGCCAAAATTCAGGATCTGGCTGATAATGTCCGCGGGCGGGAATGAGAAAGTGGTACCCGGGAACACACGCGGCAGATCCTCGCGCATCCGCTTCACATAGGCGGCGGAGTGGCCGTGATCGGGCGTGAGGCTGATGAAGATATCGGTGTCGTAAGTGCCGATCACGCCGGTATTGTTGTAAATCTGATTGACCGAGCTGGTGGGGATGCCCAGGCTGTCCACGATTGCGGCAACCTCACGCGCGGGAATGATGCGGCGGATTTCCGATTCGATGGCCGCATCCTGCTGGGTCGTGTCCTCTAACCTTGTCCCCACCGGCGGGCGCACATGAAGGGTGATTTGTCCCGTATCCACCGAGGGGAAGAAATTCGAACCCAGGAATGGAAAGAGCAGGAAGGACGCCAGCACGGTTGCCAGGAAGGCGGTCACAAACAGCCGGCGGTAATTGAGCGCCAACGCCAGAAGATTGCGATAGGCTTCGCGGGTGGCCTCGAATCCGGCCTCGAAGCGCCGCTGCAGGCGCGCGAAAATGTGGTTGCCTTGCGCCATGTGCATGGCGTGATCGGCCGCGTCGGCGTCATGAGCGCCGTTGATGTGGGGCCTGAGAAGATAAAGCGATAGGGTGGGCACCAGTGTGCGCGACAGGATGAAAGACCCGATCATCGCGAACACCACGCTCATCGCCATGGGCACGAAAAGATAGCCGGCGACGCCACCTAGCGCCAACATCGGCACGAACACGATGCAGATGCATAACAGCGCCACAAACGCCGGCTGGACGATTTGGCGTGCCCCGTCAAGGATGGCGGTGCGCACATCCTTGCCGTGCTCCAGATGCCAGTTGATGTTCTCGATGGTCACGGTGGCATCGTCCACCAGGATCCCAACCGCCAGCGCCAACCCGCCCAATGTCATGATGTTGAGGGTCTGCCCGGTGGCCCAAAGCCCAATCAATGCCACCAGGACTGAAAGCGGAATGGAAGTGGCGATGATGAGGGTTGATCGGAGGCTTCCCAAGAAGAGCAGGATCATCAGGCTGGTGAGGAGCGCCGCCAAGGCGCCTTCGCGCACCACGCCCGTAATCGCCGCCTTTACGAAGATCGACTGGTCGTTGAGAAGATCGATCTTGAGCGACTCGGGTAGTCGTTGCTTCAGCAGGGGAAGGAGATCCTTGACGTCCTGAACCACATCCAATGTCGAGGCCGAGCCATTTTTGAGGATCGAGGCCAGAACCGCTCGCCCGCCATCCACATGCACGATGGTGGATTGGGGCGGGCTGCCGTCGCGCACATGCGCCACGTCGCGCATGAAGACCGTGGCACCGTCCGCGGTGGTCTTGACCGGCATGTCGTTGAGACCTTCGACCGACTGCGCTGCGTCGTTGAGCTGAACCACATATTGATAGGAGCCGATCTTGATGTTGCCGGCGGGGATAATCTGGGTTTGCCCCGCGATAGCGTTTTGCACGTCGGTGGCCGAGACCTGATGGGCCTGCATGGCGCGCGGGTCGAGGTCGATCTGCACGTCGCGGGCTTTACCGCCATAGGGCGCAGGAAAGGTGGCGCCGGGGACCGACAGCATGCCGGGCCTGACACTGTTTTGCGCCAGATCCAGGATTTGCTGCTCGGACAAAGTCTTTGAGGACAGTGCCAATTGCAGCACCGGCACAGTCGAGGCGTTGTAATTGACAATAAAGGGCGGCTGGGTGCCAGGCGGCATCTGGCGGATGGACCATTGGGCTACGCCCGTCACCTGCGCCATGGCCGTGGCAATATTCACGCCGGGCTGGAAGAAAATCTTGATGATGCCGTTGCCTGCGATGGACTGGCTCTCAATATGTTCGATATCACTGACGGCGTTGGGCAGCGTCCGCTCAAACGGCGTGACCAGGCGGCCCGAGACCTCGGCTGGCGACAGACCCGTATATTGAAGCGCAATGCCCACCACTGGGATGCCGATGTTGGGGAAAATGTCGGTGGGAGTTCTAAGCGCTGCCAGCGGCCCGAAGATCAAAATGCCGATGGCAAGCACCAGAAAGGTGTAGGGCCGGTCCAGCGCAACGCGCACGATCCAGGTCATAAGGGCGTCGTCTCCGAACCGTGGCTATCCCATGGGCAAACATCAAACGGGCACGCGCCCGCCCGCCCGCCCGGGCGCAAACTCCCCGGCCCATCGAGGGCCTATGATTGTGATCATCAAGTATAGCCCAAAAGAGACCCTGGATAGGCCACGGGTTGTCGCAAGTTAGCTCGCAATCCGGCCAATGACCGCCCTGCGATTACGGCGTTAACTTACGTCGCTTAAGCCATCTTTGCCAACTATGTCGCGCGCCACGGCCTCGGCGAGTTTAATCCCGTCCACGCCCGCCGACAGGATGCCGCCGGCATAACCGGCCCCCTCGCCACCCGGATAAAGCCCTTTGGTGTTGACGCTTTGTAAATCGGTGCCGCGCGGCACCCGCACCGGCGATGAAGTGCGGGTTTCCACGCCGGTGAGGACGGCGTCGGCCACGTCGAAACCCGGGATCTGGCGGCCAAAAGCGGGAAGGGCCTCACGGATCGCGGCCACCGCATAGTTTGGCAAAGCGGTCGAGAGATTCGTGGGCATAACGCCGGGGCGATAGGAAGGCGTCACCGAACCCATGGCGGTGGACGCGCGATCGTCGAGAAAATCGCCAACGCGCTGCGCCGGCGCTGCGTAACTCTCCCCGCCCAGCAGAAAAGCCTGGCTTTCCCAATGGCGCTGCAAGGCGATGCCCGCCAGGGGGCCTGCGCCATAAGGAGTATAATCGCCCGGCTGGACTCCCACCACGATGCCGGCATTGGCGTTGCGCTCATTGCGGGAATATTGGCTCATGCCGTTGGTGACGACCCGGCGTTCCTCGGATGTCGCCGCTACGACCGTGCCGCCCGGGCACATGCAGAAGCTGTACACCGAGCGGCCATTGCTTGCGTGATGCACCAGACGGTATTCCGCCGCGCCCAGTTTTTTGATGCTTTGCCCATACATCGCCTTATCGATCAGGCTTTGCGGATGCTCGATGCGAAAGCCGATGGAAAAGGGCTTGGCTTCTATGGCGACGCCCTGGGCATGAAGCATCGTGAAGGCATCGCGGGCGCTGTGGCCCACAGCTAAAATCACATGGTCTGCGGCGATCTCCTCTCCGCTCTCCAGCCGCACTCCCTTGACCTTCCGGTCCTCGAGGATCAACTCGGCCACTTTGCTTTGGAAGCGATATTCGCCGCCCAGATTTTCGATGGTGCCGCGCAGGGACTCAACCATGGTCACCAGCCTGAAAGTGCCGATATGAGGGTGCGCCTCGATGAGAATGTCTTCGGGCGCGCCCGCCTTGACGAATTCGCTCAGCACTTTACGGCCGAGGTGGCGTGGGTCCTTGATCTGGCTGTAGAGCTTGCCGTCAGAGAAGGTGCCCGCCCCGCCTTCGCCGAACTGTACATTGGATTCCGGCGTGAGGATGTTCTTGCGCCAAAGCGCCCAGGTGTCCTTTGTGCGCTCGCGCACGATCTTGCCGCGCTCGAGAAGGATCGGCTTGAAGCCCATCTGGGCCAGAAGCAGTGCGGCGAAAAGCCCGCAGGGACCGGCGCCGATCACCAAGGGACGCGCGAAATTGCTGGGTGCTTGCGCCACGAACTGATAGCTGGTGTCAGGCGCCTGTCGGATATCTGCGGAACGGCCCTTGGCAAATAATCGCTTTTCATCCGCGACCACGATGTCCAACGTGTACACATAAAAGATCTTGGACTTCTTGCGCGCATCATGTCCGCGCTTGATCACCGTAAAGCTTTTGAGCTCGCTGGGAGCAATCTCCAATTGTTTGAGAATGGCCGCACGCAGATCACCGGGCGAATGATCGATTGGCAAGCGAATAGAGGTCAGGCGCAGCATGGATGAAACGAATTAATGCACGGGCAGCGGAATGGCGGTGGTGAGTTTGAGCTCCTCCATTGCAAAAGTGCCCGAGACATCGGTAAGGGGCGCGGCCCGGATCAATTGCTTATAGACGCGATCATAACCGGCGATATCGGCGACTCTGATCTTGAGCAGATAATCGACTTCGCCGGTCATTCGATAGAACTCCACGATTTCAGGAATCTTGCGCACCGCCTCGGCAAAACGCTCCAGCCATTCAGGACTGTGCTCGCCCGCGCGCACCATTACGAACACGGTCGTGCCGGCGCCAAGTTTGACGGCATCAAGAATAGCTACCCGTTTCAGGATATAGCCGCCTTCCTCCAGCTGGCGGATGCGGCGCCAGCAAGCATTCTGGGAGAGGTGAATTGCTTCGGCGATTTCGCCGATCGAGCGGGCGGCATCTTCCTGAAGCAAAGCAAGGATTTGCAGGTCCGTTCCATCCAGATTGCCAACCATGGTATATTTTCCCATATTTCGACAGTAGTGCAATAGTTTATGGGAACAAATTCGAAGGAATGCGCAATATATTACCCCATGTAGTCAACGGGGTCTCGGCCATGTTTGCGCGGCTCTTTCTCAACCATCCTCAGTCTGTCGGCGAAAGCTATTTCGAGCACCAGCGCGTGGCCTTCTCCTTCGCGGGCCCGCTTCTTTTGGCCGGTTTTGCCTGCCTCCTGCACGCCGTTGTACCCGGTCTCTGCGAACGCACCGCGTCCAGTCGTATCGAAAAGCTGTACACGCGTATGGTGACGGGTCGTCGCGTGCGCTAACGCGCGAAAGCCTTTGCGATTTTTCCAAACGATGTTTGTGCAAGTTGCACGATCGCGCGAGTTCCCTCCATTCATTTTTTGAGGCGCACGAACATGAACAACGTAGGTTGTGCCGTTCCGCATCAGAATGCTTGAAAGATCGGCCTTTCACGACGTTCCCTACACGGAACTTCACTGTTTCTGTGCGAATGATTGCTTTCCTCGTTTTGCTGCGCGCGCGGCATGGATTCGCAACACGACATGGCTGCACGATATGGTTGTGACGCGATTGACGCGATTAATCGCTATCGAAATTGCGGTGACGCTTTAAAGAATTTCTTCCATCGCAGTCAGAATTGATTTGACGTCAGACTCGATTCGGGCGGATGCTCATCGCGATGGGGGGCCCAGCGGTTAGAGCTGAGCCCATCGCGCAATAGAGATAGTGCTATGAGATGGGTCTCGCCGGCCGCGCTAGCGGTCGCAATGCTCAGTTGCACCTTGTCGCGCGCTTCCGCGGAAAGCGATACGCACTGGCTTATCGATCCCAATTCCAATTGCTCGCTGTTTGACGCGAACGCCAAGGCTGGCGACAGCGTAAGCTGGTCGGGTGATTGTGAAAATGGTCTCGCAGTCGGCAAGGGCACCGCCCTCTTCACCAATGGCGGCAAGCAATTCGAGAGTTTTACTGGGACATTCGCCAGGGGCATCGCTCAGGACGGCCCGGTTTCGGTGAGTTGGGGCGGCGGCTGGCATTATGACGGCGACGAGGTTGGCGGCCAATTCTCTGGCGCCGGAGTCCTGGTGAACGACGCCAGGGACCGCTTCGAAGGCGTTTGGATAGCCGGCAAGATGAACGGACACGGTACTCTCGCGCGCGCCAATGGCGAGCGTTACGACGGCGAGTGGAAAGACGACCTGCCCAACGGGCGGGGAACGCTCACACGCGCCGATGGCAAGGTTGTGAAAGGCATGTTCCGTGACGGCAAGCTGGAACAAGCCATGCTCGATGCAAGCACACAAATCAGGCTGGACTCGACCCAAGTCGCCAAGAACGACGATGCCAGCAAGAATGACGATGGCAAGAAGGATGACGACGGTAAGAAGGACGTGCCCGAAGCGCGCGCCTTCGAAGGCATTTCGGGCAAGACCCTGACCAGCGTGGATGGCTCGCGCATCGCACTTACCTTGATCGAGGGCGGCATTGAGCGACAGATCACCGACGTGGGCGGCCAGCCGAAAAAAACCACCTTTACCTTCATGAATGATCGGCTTGGCACGGTAGTGGAAGATGGCGGTGTAGCTGCCGGTGCCAACGTTACCGGCTTTTTCCGCCTCACCGATAACGGCGTCGAAGTGCGCTATGCCGATGGACGCAGCGAGATGTTGACGGCCACGCCGG
The DNA here is from genome assembly GCA_035262545.1 of Rhizomicrobium sp. Classification (GTDB taxonomy): domain Bacteria; phylum Pseudomonadota; class Alphaproteobacteria; order Micropepsales; family Micropepsaceae; genus Rhizomicrobium. The sequence continues at coordinate 27,087 of DATFSP010000145.1, forward strand.
ACGGCGGCGTGTCGGTGCGGCGCTCCGCAGTCAACGGCAATCTGACTTGCCGCAGTTGGTACCCCGAAGGCCATATCTTCAGCGACGGCGACAAGAAGTTGGCCGTGGCCGAATATGCCAGCCGTCTCGGCCTTGGGACGGCTCCAAAGGACAGCTGCCAGGGCGCGTCGGCAGCATCGGCGCCCGCGGCTGCGGCGCCCCCGCCTGCGCTGCATCCTGGGGAAGCCAAGTCGCACGAAAAACCGGCGCGGTTCAAACCGACGAGCTTCATCAGCCCTTCCGAAACCGGTGATGCGACCAAGCTTGCCGCGTTGATGCCGGTGACGGTGAAGGATTCCGTGGTTCATACGGTCGACGCGATGGATGGAGCGCCGTCGGCGGTGACGAGCGCAGTTGCGCCTTCGCAAACGAGCGCTTTGCCGCCCAGACAACGCGATGCTTCAGCCTGTCTGCGAGTCGAGAGCGACGGGAACCATTGGGCCTTCCGCAACTCCTGCACCTACAGCGTGCAATTCGCATATTGCATGTGGCACGGCAGCGAGCCGCTCACGGCCTGTGATGGCGGTCGCGCGATCTCGGGCAGTGTCGCCGCTAACAGCGTCACTACTCTGACTAGCGACACGCGCTTCGGAGGCAAAGACGACATTCATGAATTTCGCTGGGTGGCATGTGATGGCGGTGCGGGAGAAGCGGTGGCTCATCTCGATCACGCCGATCCACCGAGCGGGCGTTGCGAACGTTCAAGCGTTGCCACCAACCAACATTGAGGTCGAAGGGAATCCGCCATGACATACTGGAAAGCCGCTTCCGCCGCCTTGATCAGCGTTGGCCTGTTCGCGCAGGCTGCGCAGGCTGCGGCTCCTCTCTGCACCACGCAGGACGAACTATTGGCGCTGCGCACGGCCGCGCTGCAGCAGCAACTGATGGTGGCAGGCCTTACCTGCCACGCCACCGGCCCCTATAACCGCTTTGTGCTTGCCTACCGCCCCGAGCTTCAGAAATCCGACGCCGAGCTGAAGGACTATTTCATCCGGCGCGGCGGCGAGCGCGGCGAGGCCGACTATGACACGTTCAAGACCAAGCTTGCGAATTTGGCCGCTCTCAGCGACAGCGCGGATGCCCGGGCCTATTGCGCCAACGCCCGCGCGGCTTTCGAAATGGCAATGCGGGAAGGGCAGACCCTTGCGAACTATGTTGCAAGTCAGCAGTTGGTCGTGTCGCTA
>DATFSP010000146.1:0-8732 GCA_035262545.1 Rhizomicrobium sp.
AGCGCGGCGCCTTCACCGGCGCCACCCAACGCAATGCCGGGCGTTTCGAGCAGGCGCAAGGTGGCACCCTGTTTCTGGACGAAATCGGCGACATGCCGCTGGAGGCTCAAACCAGGCTTTTGCGCGTGCTGCAGCAAGGCGAGTACACCACGGTAGGGGGACGCATGCCCATCCGCACTGATGTGCGCATCATCGCCGCCACCAATCGTGATCTTCGCCAATTGATCGCCCAAGGTCTTTTCCGCGAGGACCTCTATTATCGCCTCAACGTCGTGCCGCTGAGGCTGCCGCCTCTGCGCGAGCGCGCCGAAGACATTCCGGATCTCGCGCGCCATTTCCTACGGAAGGCCGAGAGCGAAGGGCTGCCGGTGAAAGCCTTCGCCAATGACGCGTTGGAGATTCTTCGCCGCCACCGTTGGCCGGGCAATGTCCGCGAGTTGGAGAATCTCGTGCGGCGGCTGGTGGTGCTGAATGCGGGCGAAACAATTCCTGCCCAGGCCATAGCCGCCGAATTGAAAGAGCCGGCTCGGCTGATCGCCGAGGAAGTTGGCGGCGAAGAGGATCCCTCGCTTTCGGCCGCGGTGGAAAAATTTCTCACTCATTATTTCCTCAGCCATGGCGACAAGCTGCCGCCGCCCGGTGTGTATGACCGGATCCTGACGGATGTGGAGCGGCCCTTGATCTCGATCTGCCTCGCGGCGACGCGAGGCAACCAGATACGGGCGGCCCAACTCCTGGGTCTTAACCGCAATACCCTGCGCAAGAAGATCCGCGATCTGGAATTGGAGGTCATCCGGGGGCTTCGGGCCGACTAAGTCCGGCGGCTAGCGGCGGCATAGTCGGCGCGCAGTTCCCCGAGCGACAGCGTCCTTAGTGCTAGCGTGATGCGGAGCGAGCCGTGGGGTCGGCCAGGCCCGGCAGCCTGCCACGGAATCGGTCGGCACGGAGGCAAGGGAACCGATCAGGTTTGGCTTATCAAGTCTTTATAACTGTTGTCGAATTGCATCGCTGTATTCTTGCAACATACTGTGGTGCCGCTACAATGTCCTAAATCTGATCAACGGGACGGGTGCCAGCCATTTCAATCAGGTCCTTCATAAGTCGCGAACGTGAAGTCTTCCGCGGCGCTTCCCGCCCATCACAACTGGCGCTGGGGGTTGGGCTTCTGGCCGTGATCTCCGGCGCCGTGACCTACGCTATCCTGTCTGGACTGATCCCCTTCACGCCAGGTCGCGCCGGACTGATCGTCCTTCTGCTGATCAATCTCACTTTGGGACTGTCGCTGGGCGCCCTAATCGCCTGGAGGCTCGTGCGGCTGTGGTCGGAGAGGAAATCGGGCCGGGCGGGGGCACGCCTGCACGTCCGGCTGGTGGCTTGGTTCGGCACTATCGCGGTCGTGCCGGCCATTCTGATCGCCATCTTTGCGGCGGTGACGCTCAACCTGGGCTTGGAAGCGTGGTTTTCAGACCGGGTGAAGGAAGCGTTGGGCAGCGCCGTCAATGTCGCTCAACATTATATGAACGATCACGAGCGCGACATCATTGGCGACGCCTACGAGATCGCCAACAGCATCCAGCGCGATCCCACGCTTTTCGATGCTGAAAAGCACGTGAGGCCCACCAATTTCTTCGCCAAGCTCAATTCCTTGACCAAGGACCGCGGCTTGCAGGCGTCCTACATCGTGGATGGCAATGGCAAAATATTGGCTTCAACCAAACAGCAATATCTGAAGGACCCCAAGCCGCCATCGGCGGCCGACCTTGCCCAGGCGGCTTCGGGCTCCATCGTTGTGGACGCCGCGCCAGGTTCTGGCACCGTCACCGCGCTGATCCAGATGCAGACTTTGAAGGACGCATATCTCCTGGTGGTGCGCCAAGTCGATCCGCAAGTATTCGGCTACTACAACCGCACCAAATATGCCGTGTCGGAGTATAACCGCCTAGACCAGAACCGTTCGGAATTACAGCTGGTGTTTGCCGCACTTTATGCGGTCGTCTCGCTGGTCACCCTATTGGGCGCGGTGTGGTCGGGCATCTGGGCCGCCAACCGGCTGGTGAGGCCCATCTCCGGCCTGGTAGGCGCAGCCGAGCGCGTATCGGAAGGAGATCTCACCGCACATGTGAACGTGGCCCACGACGACGATGAAATCGCCAATCTGGGCCACGCCTTCAACCGCATGACTAGCCAGCTTGCCGCTCAGCGAGCGGACCTAGTGGCCGCCAACCGATTGAACGAGGAGCGCAGACGTTTCACCGAAACCGTGCTCTCGGGCGTTAGCGCGGGCGTGATCGGCTTGGACAGCGATGGCAACATCACCATCGTCAACCGTGCTGCGGCGAGGCTTCTCAACGCCACGCCCGAGGAACTGGAAGGCCGCCACTACGCGGAATCGGTGCCGGAATTCGCCGCCCTGATCCGCCGTGCTTTGTCCGAGCCGGTGGCCAGGGCTGGCGGAGAAGTCACCATCAAACGCACCGGCAGCCCCCGCCAGCTTTCCGTCCAGGTCTCGACCGAGCAAGGCACGCGCGGCTTCGTCGTCACTTTTGACGACATCACCGATTTGGTAGGCGCGCAACGCACCGCCGCCTGGGCCGATGTGGCGCGCCGCATCGCCCACGAGATCAAGAATCCGCTGACTCCCATTCAACTTTCGGCCGAGCGGCTCAAGCGCAAATATACCGGCGAAGTTTCCACCGATCCGGACGTTTTTCGTCAATGCGTTGACACGATCATCAGGCAGGTGGGCGATATCGGACGCATGGTGGACGAATTCTCGTCCTTTGCCCGCATGCCCGCGCCGGTCATGCGGCGCGAGAATGCTGCCGAGCTTTTGCATCAGGCGGTGTTCCTGCAGCGCGTGGCCCATCCCGACATCGCCTTTGCCGTGGATACACCCAAGGAACCAGTCTATTTTGAAGGCGACGGCCGCTTGATTTCCCAGGCACTCACCAATGTGCTCAAGAATGCGGGAGAGGGGATTGCGGCGCGTTTTGCCGGGGGCGACGAAGCGCCGGGCAAGGTCCAGGTCGCGCTTAAGCCCAATGGTTCGACGTTCGCCTTCACGGTCAGCGATAACGGGATTGGCCTTCCGGCCGAGCATCGCCACCGCTTGACCGAGCCCTATGTCACCACCCGCGCCAAAGGCACGGGGTTGGGTTTGGCGATCGTGCGCAAAATCATGGAGGATCATGGGGGCGAGATTGCATTGGGGGATGTGGAAAGTGGCGAAGGGGCCGAGGTCACGCTGACCTTCCCCTTTGCGCAAAGGAGTGTGCATCGGAAAGGCAATGAAGATGAGCAAAATCGGATCGCTGATCGCGCCTGAAATTCTGGTTGTCGACGACGAGGAAGATATTCGCGACCTGATCTCGGGTATCCTCAAAGACGAGGGTTACGAGACCCGCTTGGCGGCCGACAGCGACGGCGCGCTCGCAGCCGTTCGCGCGCGCCGGCCCCAATTGGTGATCCTGGACATCTGGCTTCAAGGTTCCCGGCTCGACGGCATCCATGTGCTGGACCTCATCAAGCGCGAACATCCCGACTTGCCGGTCGTGATGATCTCCGGCCATGGCACTATCGAGACCGCGGTGGCATCGATCAAGAAAGGCGCCTACGATTTCATCGAAAAGCCATTCAAGGCCGACCGTCTTTTGCACGTAGCAGAGCGCGCGCTCGAAGCTGCGCGGTTGAAGCGCGAAGTGCAGGAACTGAAACTCAAGGCCGGCGACGATGGCGAGATGGTCGGTCAATCTTCCGTCATCACCCAACTCCGCGCGCTGATCGACAAAATTGCGCCCACCAATAGCCGGATCCTGATCTCGGGCCCGGCGGGTTCGGGCAAGGAAGTGACCGCGCGGCTGATCCACGGCCATTCGCGGCGCAGCGCCAACGCATTTGTCGCGATCAATTGCGCCACGATGGCGCCAAACCGGATCGAAGCAGAACTGTTCGGCGTCGAGCAGGGCGACAGCCACAAAACCGGTCTGTTCGAGCTGGCGCATAATGGCACGCTCTATCTCGACGAAGTCTCAGACATGCCCCTCGAAACGCAAGGCAAGATCCTGCGCGTATTGATCGACCAGACATTCACGCGTGTGGGTGGGCCGACCAGGGTCCAGGTGGATGCGCGGGTCATCTGCTCGACCACGCGGGATCTCAGAGGCGAGACCGAAGCCGGCCGTTTCCGCGAAGATCTCTACCACCGCCTCAATGTGGTGCCGGTGCGCATTCCGTCGCTGGCCGAGCGCCGTGACGATATTCCCGGCCTGATTTCGCACTTCATGAAGCGATTGTCCGCGGCAAGTGGCCTGCCGGTTCGCAATATCGGCGACGATGCCATGGCCGTGTTGCAGGCGCATAATTGGCCTGGCAACGTCCGCCAGCTGCGCAATATCGTCGAGCGCCTTTTGATCCTGGCCAGCGACGATCTCGACGAGACGGTCACGGCTGATCTTCTGCCCACCGATTTGGGCAGCGGCAATGGCTGGGGTGGAAACAAGGGCGGCGAGATGGTGATCTCGCTTCCCTTACGCGAGGCAAGGGAGATTTTCGAGCGCGACTATCTGGTAGCCCAGATCAACCGCTTCGGCGGTAATATCTCGCGTACTGCGGCCTTTATCGGTATGGAGCGCTCGGCCCTGCACAGGAAGCTCAAATCCTTGGGCGTGGGTTCGTCACAGACCTACAATGCCTAGACCATTTATCTTGGCCCCGCGTGGAGTGTAGGCCATCGGGTTACCAGCACTTAGCCTTTTTAATTGACGTCTGGTCGGTTATCACCTGTATGGCCCGCATTTGCGGGCCATGACAATTGCACGGATTTATAATGAAAAAGTGGAATTCATTACGCGCGCCCTCCGGCCGTGTCGCCTATGTCAATGGCCGCTATCTGCCGCATGGCCGTGCAGGGGTACATATCGAGGACCGCTCGCTGCAATTGGGCGACGGGATCTATGAAGTCACCGCCATCGAGGATGGGCGGTCGATTGACGAGGAAGAACATCTCGACCGAATGGAGCGCTCATTGCGCGAGATAGGCATGGACATGCCGATGGGGCGCGCTGCCATGAAACTGGTAATGCGCGAGATGATCAGGCGCAATCGGGTGAGTGACGGTCTCCTCTATCTCCAGGTGTCGCGGGGCACGGCGAAACGCGACCATCCAATTCCCGACTCTCCTCCCCGTCCCACATTGATCATGACGGCACGCCCGCAAGACCCGAAACTCGGCGAAAAGAAGCGTAGGGAAGGCGTGGGCGTAATCACAAGGCCCGACCAGCGCTGGGCTCGGCGCGACATCAAGACGGTACAGCTTCTGCCCAATCTTCTGGCCAAGACCGAAGCGCGCAAGAACGGGGCTTATGAAGCCTGGTTTGTGGACAAAGACGGTTTTGTGACGGAAGGCGCGTCCACCAATGCCTGGATCGTGGACAAGGAGGGCAATGTGGTCACCCGCCAATTGTCCAATGACATTTTGCCCGGCGTCACCCGGCGTGTGATTCTGGAAGCGGCATCCGGCGCGCAGCTCAAGATCGTCGAGCGCAAATTCAGCGTGGCCGAGGCCAGGGAAGCCCGCGAGGCTTTTATCTCCTCGGCATCAGGCGCCGCGATTCCCGTGGTGACAATCGACGGCATTCCGGTCGGTGACGGCAAGCCAGGCCCCTTGACCCGCCGCATCCGTGAGATCTACGCCCACAAAGCGGGTATTGCCGGTTGACCGTGTTACGGTTTTTTCGCTTTCGCGAGTGCGGCAATCCACTATGCTGCAGCCATTCGCCCCGCTTTCTAGGGCACACATAACAAATGGGAAAACCCATGAGCGAAAAACAACAAAATCTGCAGGACACGTTTCTCAACGCGGTTCGCAAAAGCAAATCCTCGGTCACGATTTTTCTGGTCAACGGGGTCAAACTCCAGGGCAATATCACCTGGTTTGACAATTTCTGCGTGCTGTTGCGCCGCGATGGCCAGGCGCAACTGGTCTACAAGCATGCCATCTCGACAGTGATGCCCATGGGGCCGGTCCAGCTTCAGGATGAAGCGGCACACGAGACTGCCTGATCTTGGCCAAGCGTAAAGAGAAGGCGAGTCGCGTTTCAGCCTTCGTTATCCATGTCGAGCCCAAATCGCGTGGGGCTCAGGCCACACGCGATGCTGAGGCGCGCCTTCAGGAAGCGGTGGGCCTTGCCGGTGCAATCGACCTTGACGTCGTGGAGGCTAAGGTCGCGCCTTTGGCGCGGCCTGCGCCCGCAACTCTGATCGGTTCAGGGAAGGTTGCCGAGATTGCCGCCGACACCAAGGGTCGCGAACCCGAGGTTGTGATCGTCAACGCCCAGTTGACCCCGGTGCAGCAGCGCAATCTGGAAAAGGCTTGGGAGGCCAAGGTGCTGGACCGCACCGCGTTGATCCTGGAAATTTTTGGCGAGCGTGCCGCCACCAGGGAAGGGCGCCTCCAAGTAGAGTTGGCCCATCTTACCTATCAGCGCTCGCGACTTGTCAGAAGCTGGACCCATCTTGAGCGTCAGCGCGGCGGCTTCGGCTTCCTGGGTGGTCCGGGCGAAACGCAGATCGAGGCCGACCGCCGCCTGATCGGCGAGCGCATCGTCAAGATCAAACGCGAGCTGGAAGGGGTTAAACGTACCCGCGCCTTGAGTCGGCAGGCGAGGCGACGGGTGCCGTTCCCGGTGATCGCGCTGGTGGGCTATACCAACGCGGGCAAATCCACCCTGTTCAACCGGCTCACCAAGGCCGAGGTTCTGGCCAAGGACCTGCTCTTTGCCACCCTCGATCCCACTATGCGGGGGGTGAAGCTCCCCAAGGGGGCAAAGGTTATCCTCTCCGACACTGTTGGTTTCATCGCCGATCTACCCACCGAATTGGTGGCCGCCTTCCGCGCGACCCTTGAGGAAGTTCTGGCGGCCGATGTGATCGGCCATGTCCGCGACGCCCATCACGAGGAAAGCGAGGCGCAAAAGACCGACGTTCTGAAGGTGCTTGGCGAATTGGGTGTGCCGGAGAACAGGCCCATGATCGAGATCCTGAACAAGATCGATCTGCTGCCAAGGGAAGCCCGTGCCGGGCTAGTCGCGGGCAATCACAAGGGTAAGCGTGCGGTGGCGGTATCGGCGCTCACTGGCGAAGGGCTGGACACACTTTTGGGCCGCTTCGAGGCAGATGTAACACATGACAATATTTGTGTGGAACTGACCCTAAATGCCAGTGACGGTGCGGACCTGGCTTGGGTATATCGCCATGCCGAGGTCCTGAAGCGCCGGGAGAGGGGCCATCACATCGCACTTTCACTGAGGATTTCTCCACAGGATTTGGTCCGCTTCCAGGACCGCTTTCCCGGAAAAATCACATTCTCTCAACAGACTGTTTCATGATCTTGATGTGGGCAGATAAGGGAAGTGGTCTGTGGATATAGGCTTGAATGCCGTGGCCAGGGGTTCATGGCGGCAGCGTAGTGGGACCGATACGGCAATCGAACAGTTCAGGCCTCAGCCGCCTTGGCCTTTTGCCAAAGCGCTTCCATCTCGTCCAGGTTGGCCCTGGCCGGGTCGCGGCCCTCGGCTTTGAGTGCCGCCTCGATGAAGTGGAAGCGGCGGGCGAATTTGGCATTGGCCGCGCGCAAGGCTGCTTCCGGGTCGACCTTGAGATGGCGAGCCAGGTTCGCGACTACAAAAAGAAGATCCCCAATCTCCTCGGCGCGCTTTTCGGGATCGAGCCCTGCATCCACGACTTCGCGCGCTTCCTCGGCGATCTTGTCCACCACTTTTGCGGCATTATCCCAGTCAAATCCGACAGTTGCGGCGCGGCGTTGAAGCTTGTCGGCGCGCAAAAGCGCGGGTAGGGCGAGCGGCACGTCGTCCAGGATGCTGGTCTTGTCCTGGGTTTTGGCCTTGCGTTCCTCAGCCTTTAATTCCTCCCAAGCTAACTTCTGGCTGTGTTGATTTGCCTGGACTTCTCCATTGCCGAAAACGTGGGGATGCCGGCGGATCATCTTGGCCGTGACGGCTTCGACCACATCGCCGAAATCGAAAAGTCCCAATTCCTCGGCCATGCGGGCATGAAACACGACCTGGAACAAAAGATCGCCCAATTCGTCCGGCAGCGCCTTGTAGTCGCGATCCTGGATGCTGGCCGCAACTTCGTATGCTTCCTCGACCGTATAAGGCGCGATGGTGTCGAAATTCTGGGCCCGGTCCCAGGGACAGCCATTTGGACCACGGAGCCGCCGCATGATCTCAAGCAGTTGGGCGATATCGCGACTGGATTTTGGAGGATTCGTCATCAGAAGGGATTGGAGGGGTCCGGGCTATTGATCGCAAGTCACCTTGGGGCCGCAGCCATTTTGGCGAACCGACAATTGTCGTATAAGTAATATTATGTCAAATAATGGGGCGATTATATACTTGACGTACCATGAAAACGCTAATATGTGATTTGGGACAGGCCGATACCCTTTCAGCGGCAGATAAAGCGCTTGACGCGCTTATAAAGGCCGTATGCCCGTTCACGGATGGCTATGTGCCAGACGCGATTGCGGTACTTCAGGCCGTTTTCGCTGTCCCGAATGCCGTGAAGGTTCTCAACCAAATTGGCCCAATCGGTCCCTATCTCAGTCGTCGTCAACGAGAGTTTGAGTAAGTCGCCCCAGTATAGTTTCTTGCTGACTTGCTCATAGCTGGTGCTGGTGGAATCCAGCCTGGTGAACTGCACATAGCCCCCGG
>DATFSP010000147.1:0-24927 GCA_035262545.1 Rhizomicrobium sp.
TCATCTTGGTGGTGGCGATGATCGCCATGCCGCTTCTGGTCCAGGCTTTCGTGCCCGGCTACACCGCGCCACAACGCGCGCTGACCGCCAGCCTTGGGCGCATCACCTTTCCCTACCTGATCCTTACCGTGGTGGCGATACAGCTTTCCGCAATGTTGAACGCGATCGAGAAATTCTGGGCGGCGGCGGCTTGGTCCAATCTGCTCAATCTGGCGATGATCGCGGGTCTGCTTTTGGCGCGCTGGTTTCCCAATGCGGGTTACGCGGCCGCTTGGGGCGTGGCCTTGGGCGGTGTGTCGCAACTGGTCTTCATGCTCTGGGCAGGGCGGCGTGAAGGGTTGCGTCTAAAGCTCGTGGGTCTCACCTGGACGCCGGAGGTCAAGGAATTCTTCAAGGCCTTCGGCATCGTCACTTTCGGCGCTGCCAGCGTGGTGGTTGCCCCCCTGATCGATTTCTTCATTGCGTCTTATCTGCCCACCGGCAGCCGCACCGCGCTGTACTATGCCGACCGCATCAACCAATTGCCCTTGGGCGTCTTGGGCATCGCGCTCGGCACCGTGCTTCTGCCGGAGATGTCCACGCGACTGGCCAAGGGCGACCGTGCGGGATCGGACGCGGCGCAGAACCGTTCAGCGGCGCTTACCCTGCTGCTCACATTGCCTTTTGCTGTCACCTTCCTGGCTATCCCAGGCACCATCATGCGGGCCGTGTTCGCCCATGGTGCCTTCGACGCGCGAGCGGCGTCGCTTTCCGCGCTGGCGCTGGCGGCTTACGGTGCAGGGCTTCCAGCCATGGCGCTGGTGCGCATCGTGGCATCCACCTTCTACGCCCGTCACGACACTATGACGCCGGCGCGCGCCACCGTCACCGCCATCATCGCCAATATTCTGCTCAAAGTGTTTTTCGTCTGGGGTGTGCATTTGGGCGTGGCAGGCGTGGCGCTGGGTACGGCTCTGGGCGCCTGGATCAATGTCGCGATCCTCACCTGGTCGGGCAAAAGCCAGGCGTTGCTCGCCATCGAAGCCGCCTTTGTGCGGGCGCTGCCGCCGGTGCTTCTGGCGGCCGTGGCTACCGGCGCGGGCGCCTGGCTGGGCGCGCGCGCCGCATCGCTGGTCGTGCAGGGGCATTTTGCGGATCTGGCGGGGCTGCTGGCCGCGATCGTCTGCGCCGGTCTCTTCTACGGCGCGGTGGTGCTGGCATTCCGCAATCGTTTACCGCTCGGGCGGTTGGCGCAATGAGATTGTTCGTGGCCCTGGCGATCCCGGCGCCCGTGGCGCAATCCATCATGCTTATTCAGGGCGGTGTGCCCGGCGCGCGCTGGCAGACCCGCGAACAATTGCATATTACTCTGCGCTTTATCGGCGAAGTGGACGGACGTGATGCGGCGATGCTGGATGACGCACTCTCCAACATCGAAGCGCCCGGCTTCGAGCTTCAGCTTCACGGCGTGGGCCAATTTGGAAACAAGCAACCGCACACGCTCTGGGCGGCGGCGCGCGCCAGTGAAGCGCTCTCTCATCTCCAGCGCAAGGTGGACAATGCCATCCGCCGCGTGGGCCAGGCGCAGGATGCGCACAAATTCACGCCGCATGTCACGGTAGGGCGCTTGCGCAATCCCGAACAGGGCAAAGTGATTGAATGGCTTACCCACAACGCGCTTTTTACCAGTCCGGGCTTTCGCGTGGACGCGTTCCAGCTTTATTCCAGCCGCCTTACCAGCGATGGCAGTGTTTATGCGGTCGAGCGCGACTATCCGCTAGCGTCCGATATGGAGACCCAGCATGACCAAATTGCCGATTGACGAGCTCAAGACCGCGCTCAAGCGTCTTCCGGACTGGCGGCTGGCTGATAAACGCGAAGCCATCACCCGCAAATTCCAGTTTGTGGATTTCGACGCCGCCTTCGCCTTCATGACCCGCGTGGCACTGAAGGCGGCAGAGATGGACCATCATCCCGAATGGTTCAACGTCTACAACAAAGTGGAAGTGACGCTGGCCACCCATGACGAGGGCGGCGTGACCGACAAGGACATCGAGCTTGCTACCGCCATGGATGGCTATGCAGCCCTCATGTCGGGCGGATCAGCCTGATATTCCATCTGTTCACCGCCCACAGCAGCACGCTTCCCACCAGCGGCGAGAGGATCACCGAGACCATGAACCACCAGAAGGCATGGCGCATGGTGAGTTTGGCGGCATAGGCCACGCCCATCGACGCGAGTATCCAGAAGAAGACGAACATTATTTCCTGGCATTCCTGACGAGATCATCAACCACTGATGGATCGGCGAGGGTAGAGGTGTCACCCAGGTTATGGGTGTCGCCCTCGGCTATCTTGCGCAAAATGCGCCGCATGATTTTGCCTGAGCGGGTCTTGGGCAGGCCCGGCGCGAACTGAATTACGTCGGGCTTGGCGATCGGGCTGATTTCTTGGCCCACGAATTTCTTCAATTCCTCGGCCAGTGCGTCACCGGCTGGCACGCCCGATTTCAAAGTCACATAGGCATAGATTCCCTGGCCCTTGATATCGTGCGGATAGCCAACGACGGCGGCTTCCGCCACACGGGCGTGACCCACCAGCGCGCTTTCCACTTCCGCAGTGCCCAACCTGTGGCCCGCGACGTTGATCACATCGTCCACCCGCCCGGTGATCCAGTAGTAGCCGTCCTCGTCGCGGCGGCAACCGTCGCCGGTGAAATATTTTCCCGGATAGGTTTTGAAATAGGTGTCGATAAAGCGCTGGTGATCGCCATAGACGGTGCGCATTTGTCCCGGCCAGCTGCGAGCCAGACAGAGATTGCCGCTGGCCGGCCCATCCAGCACCGTTCCGTCTCCGTCCACCAGGACCGGGACGATGCCGAATAAGGGTTTGGTGGCCGAGCCAGGCTTCAGGTCGGTAGCGCCGGGGAGTGGCGAGATCAAGATGCCGCCCGTCTCGGTCTGCCACCAAGTGTCCACGATGGGACAATGGCCGCCGCCCACCACCCGGTGGTACCAAAGCCAGGCTTCGGGATTGATCGGTTCGCCCACGGTTCCCAACAGGCGCAGCGAGCTGCGGCTGGTCTTTAGCACCGGCCCATCGCCTTCGCGCATCAAGGCACGGATGGCGGTGGGCGCGGTATAGAAGATGTTCACCTTGTGCTTGTCGATCACCTCCCAAAAGCGGGAAGTGGTGGGGTGATTGGGTACGCCCTCGAACATCAAAGTGGTCGCGCCGTTGGCGAGCGGTCCGTAGACGATGTAGGAATGGCCCGTTACCCAGCCGACATCGGCGGTGCACCAATAGGTATCGCCGTCGTGATAATCGAACACGTCGCGATGGGTCAGGGCGGCATAAAGAAGATAGCCTCCCGAAGTGTGCAGCACGCCCTTGGGCTTTCCCGTGGAGCCGGAAGTATAAAGGATAAAGAGGGGATCTTCCGCGCGCATCGGTTCTGGCGGGCAATTGGCAGAAACCTTGGCCGCCTCCTCGTGATACCAGCGGTCGCGCCCGGACTGAATCGTTACCGGGTTGCCCGTGCGGCGCACCACGATCACGTCGGTGACCCCGGGCGCTTTCTTGAGCGCCTCGTCTGTATTGGCCTTAAGCGGCACGGGCTTGCCCCCGCGCAATCCCTCGTCGGCCGTGATTACCAGCCTGCTGTCGCAATCATTGATCCGCCCGGCCAAACTGTCGGGCGAGAAGCCGCCAAACACCACCGAATGAATGGCGCCGATGCGGGCGCAGGCGAGCATCGCATAGGCCGCCTCGGGGATCATCGGAAGATAGATGGTGATCCGGTCGCCCTTCTTGGCGCCGCGGGCCTTCAGCACGTTGGCAAAGCGGCAGACTTCTTCGTGGAGTTGGCGATAGGAAATGTGTTTGCTGTCTTTGGGGTCGTCGCCCTCCCAAATGATCGCGATCTGATTGCCGCGCTGGGTGACATGCCGGTCGATGCAGTTGGCAGAAACGTTGAGCACGCCATCCTCGAACCAGCGCACATGCAAATCCTCTGCCTTCCAGGAAACATCGCTTACTTTCGTGAAGGGCTTGATCCAGTCGATCCGCTCTGCCTGTTTCTTCCAGAAAGCATCGGGATCCTTGATCGACTCGGCATAGAGCGCGGCATAGTCTCGCGCATGGATGAAGCTGCGCTTCTTCCACTCTTCAGGGACCGGGATGACCGAATCGCTCATATGTTGTTCCCTCTTGTGTTCCCTCTTTTGCGGCCGCTTTCACTGGGCCGTCTGTTGTTGCGTTTTTCGGCCTTCCCCATCATACCGATATCGGCTTCTTGGCGAAGCTCGAAACCGACCCGCCGGGAATCAATAGCTTGCTGGCGGCAAATGAGGCCATAGTGGAAAAAGAACGCGCTTTGTGGAAGAAAGCGACAGCCCGGCTCCAGAAGACATTGGAAACAATAGTCTGATGCAATTGCAGCTTTCCTCGTGGCCGGAGATTGAGGCCTATCTGGCTCGCTCGCGGGCGATCCTCATACCCATCGGTTCGACCGAGCAGCATGGTCCCAACGGGCTTCTGGGCACCGATGCACTTTGCCCGGAGATCATCGGCCGGCGCGCCGGCGACGAGGGCGGCATCCTTGTAGGTCCCACTTTCAACGTGGGCCAGGCCCAACATCATATGGCGTTTCCCGGCACGATAACGCTAAAGCCCTCGACCATGATCGCCTCGATGGTGGATTGGGCCCAAAGCCTTGCACGCCACGGCTTTGAACGAATCTATTGGTTGAATGGTCATGGCGGCAATATCGCCACGATCACTGCCGCCTTCTCGGAGATTTATCACGGCGTGACATTCGCCGGCACTGGCGCCAATCGGCCGCCCCTTCGCTGTCATTTGCGCAACTGGTGGGAATTGCCGGGCGTGTCCGACCTTTGCCGTGAGCTTTTCCCGGTGGGCGAGGGCAGCCACGCCACTCCGTCTGAAATCTCCCTAACCTATTTCGCCTATCCCGAAGCAGTCAAAAGCGTGGCCATGTCGCCCCGGATCGCGCCCACCGGCCCAATCCGAGATGCCGAGGATTTCCGCCGCCGGTTTCCCGATGGCCGCATGGGCTCAGATCCGTCCCAGGCGAACATCGAGGCGGGCAGGCGCATCGTCGAGGCGGCGGTGAAGGCAGTGATTTCTGAATTTCAGCAATTCGAGGCGGCGTGACCAGCGAATTTATTTTTTCCCTCCCCCAGCCTTTCATCGCCATCCTGGGAAGCAGCAAGCGCTTTCCCGTGCGCCGGGTCTGGTGCGTGGGACGCAATTATGCCGCCCATGCCCGCGAACTGGGCAATGACGCGAAAGACCCCCCATTCTTCTTCTCGAAGCAGCCCGAC
Organism: Rhizomicrobium sp.; assembly: GCA_035262545.1. Lineage (GTDB taxonomy): Bacteria > Pseudomonadota > Alphaproteobacteria > Micropepsales > Micropepsaceae > Rhizomicrobium. The sequence goes on from DATFSP010000147.1 coordinate 5,325, forward strand.
ATGCTGGTGCCCGTCTCGGCAAGCGATAAGAATGGCGGCGTGATCCGCTATCCCGGGCTCACCTCCAATTATCACTATGAATGCGAATTGGTCGTAGCGCTGAAGGACGGCGGCGAGAATGTTTCAGTCGTAGATGCGCCAAAACTGATCTTCGGCCATGCCGTCGGCCTCGATATGACCAGGCGCGACCTTCAAAAGCAGATGCAGGAAAAGGGCCGGCCCTGGGAAATCGGCAAAAGCTTTGAACAAAGCGCCCCCATAGGTTCGCTTACTCCGTCATCGGGGCCGCTGCTTTCCGCCCGCATTCGTCTTTCGGTGAATGGTGAGGTCAAACAGGATTCCGATACCGGCCTGATGTTGTGGAACGAAGCCGAAATCGTCTCCCGGCTTTCCCAGCAGGTGGCGCTTTCGGCGGGCGATGTGATCTTTACCGGCACGCCGGAAGGTGTGGGCGCAGTCAAACGCGGCGACCGGCTTTTAGCCGAAGTGGCTGGCTTGGAACCACTTTCGGTCACGATTGCTTGAGAAGGCCAGCGGGCCTAAATTGTCGCCTTCCCAGGGGTGTCCTCCGAAGCGCTCTGCGCGAAGGGGACTGAGATCGCAATCCCGCGAATCCCTTAGAACCTGATCCCGTTCGCACGGGCGTAGGGAGAGGTCCAATGAACAAACCCATTCTCAATCCCCAATCCGTTTCCGTCACCCGCGGGCCTTTGCCAGGCTCCAAAAAACTGACGGTCAATGGCGTGCCGTTCCGCGAAGTGGCGCTTTCGGGCGGCGAGGCGCCGGTCAGGTTGTACGACACGTCTGGTCCGTATACGAACGAAAGCGCAGCCATCGACATTGGCAGGGGCCTCGAGAGCCTTCGCCGCGACTGGATTTTGGCGCGCGGCGATGCGGAAGAATATGACGGCCGCAACCGCAGGCCGGAGGATGACGGGTTGAAGCGCGGCGAGCTTCTGTCGGTGCCCCAATTCGACCGCGCTGGCTTAAAGCCAGTTCGCGCCAAAACGGGGAAGAATGTCACCCAGCTTCATTATGCCCGCCATGGGATCGTCACCGAGGAGATGAAATTCATCGCGGCGCGAGAAAATCTGGGACGCAGTGCTTTGGCCGATGGCAACAGCTTTGGCGCGAACATCCCAGATCAGATCACGCCGGAATTCGTGCGCGATGAGGTCGCAAAGGGCCGGGCCATCATTCCCGCAAACATCAATCATCCCGAGACCGAGCCGATGATCATCGGCCGGAATTTTCTGACCAAAGTGAATGCCAATATCGGCAACAGCGCGGTGACTTCCAGCGCGGCCGAAGAAGTGGAGAAGCTGGTCTGGGCGATCCGCTGGGGCGCCGATACGGTTATGGATCTGTCGACCGGCCGGCACATCCACACCATCCGCGAATGGATCATCCGTAATTCTCCCGTGCCGATCGGCACGGTTCCGATCTACCAGGCGCTGGAAAAGGTGGGGGGCGTGGCTGAAGAGCTCACCTTCGAGCTTTACCGCGACACGCTGATCGAGCAATGCGAGCAAGGCGTGGATTATTTCACCGTTCATGCCGGGGTCCGGCTGGCGCATATCCCACTGACGGCGGATCGCGTTACCGGCATTGTCAGCCGCGGCGGCTCTATCCTCGCCAAATGGTGCCTGGCTCATCACAAGGAGAATTTCCTCTACACGCATTTCGAGGAAATCTGCGAACTCCTCAAGCAATATGACGTTTCTTTCAGCCTGGGCGACGGGCTACGCCCCGGCTCGACCGCTGACGCCAACGACGCCGCCCAATTCGCCGAGCTGGATACACTGGGCGAGCTGAACCGCATCGCCCAACGCCACGATGTCCAGGTGATGATCGAAGGCCCCGGCCATGTGCCCATGCACAAGATCAAAGAGAATATGGACAGGCAATTGGCGGCTTGTGATGAGGCGCCTTTCTATACGCTGGGCCCGCTCACCACCGATGTGGCGCCGGGCTATGACCACATTACTTCTGCCATCGGCGCGGCCATGATCGGCTGGTTTGGCACCGCCATGCTCTGTTATGTCACGCCCAAGGAGCATCTGGGGCTGCCCGACCGTGACGATGTGAAGGCGGGCGTGATCGCTTACCGGATCGCTGCCCATGCCGCCGATCTCGCCAAGGGCCATCCGGCTGCGCGCATCTGGGACGACGCCATGAGCAAGGCGCGGTTCGAATTCCGTTGGCGCGATCAGTTCGCGCTGGCGCTCGATCCCGAGACGGCGCAGCTTTTCCATGACGAGACTTTGCCTGCCGAAGGCGCCAAGGTGGCGCATTTCTGCTCTATGTGCGGACCAAAATTCTGCTCCATGAAAATCAGCCAGGAGGTTCGCGACGCGGCCAAGGGAAAGAACGACACGCTCTCCACCGCCGAGATCCGCGCTGCCATGGCGAAGAAAGCGGAGGAGTTCAAGCAAAGCGGTGGCGAGATTTATCTCCATAAGCCCGCAGCTGAGGCCTAAGTTTTTCTTGATGAGCGAAGCGAAGCCAGAAAACCTGGCGCTCTACGAGCGCGGCGAACGGTGATGTCCCTTTCCATTCGTCCTGCCAGGGCGGACGATCGCGAGGCGGTTTGGCGCCTCATGGAGCCCGTCATCCGCGCCGGCGAAACCTATTCCCTGCCGCGCGACATGGGTCGCGAAGAGGCACTGGCGCACTGGTTCGCGCACGATCGCAGCGTTTTTGTGGCGGATGGCGGATACGGCGAGGTCCTCGGCACTTATTATCTGCGCGCCAACCGTCCTGGTCCCGGCGGCCATGTCGCCAATGCCGGCTTCATGGTGCTGGGCAAAGCGGCCGGTAATGGTGTCGGCCAGGCGCTGTGCGAGCATGCGCTGGCCGCCGCGACCGTGCAGGGTTTTTCCGCGATGCAGTTCAATTTTGTGGTGTCCAGCAACACCGGTGCGGTCCGGCTTTGGCAGCGCATGGGCTTTCACGAAGTCGGCCGGATACCGGACGCATTCCAGCATCCAAAATTGGGCCTGGTGGATGCGCTGGTGATGTATCGGAAGCTGTGAGGAGCGGCCCACGCATCGCGGGCTATGACATTTGTGTAGAGAAATTCAGGGCCGCTCGGTGAAGAGCCCGTGGGGCCCGTTAAGATCGCTGGAAAGCATCAGCTTGATCGCGAACCTGTCCGTTCCCGGAGTCAGCCCGAAACCCACGCCGGTCTCGACCGAAATCGGATCGCCGGTGTAGTCGGCAACTGCCCAAAGTTGGTGCCACTGTTCCGAAGCAGGGAGAAATTGGCGCAACTCGCCGAAATCGTCATATTCCTCGGCGGCCACGGTCCAGCGTGAATCGATCTTGTAGTCGAGTCGCGAGGCGGGCACGAACTCCAGCCGCGAGAATCCCTTGTAGGAATTGTCCACGATGGGGTTCAAAGTGAGACTGAACCCGTCGCCGAAGCGCCAGCCGATGATGGGGCGGATCTCGCCGGTATTGACCTGCGTATCCCACTGTTTCTGGTTCCAGCTGAACTCGAAATTCACGCCGTAATAGAAATCCTTCTGGTCATTATCGGGCTGCACGAACAAAGCCCGCAGCTTGAAGCCGTTATAGGTCCAGCCTTGATTGGTGGAATTGGAATAGAGCGGCACATACAGCCCTGCTTCGAACCAGGGCATGACCCCGTAGGCCCATTCGGTGACGCTGCTATAGGCGTGATTGTCCACCAGGCCGCCCGGAAAATCCGGCGTCTTCAGTCCGTCAGGCGTATAGTTATTGTGCCAGGTAATACCGAACACGCCCTGGGCTTCAATGTCGCCGGTATAGACTTGGATCTCATCCGTGACGGCCATCGCACCGCCCGACGAAGCAAGCAGCAACAGTCCCGCCATGCCGAGTGTGCGCATCATGCCATCCCTTCCGCGATTCTCTGATAGCGCGGCCCAGGGCTGGTTTCATCCGCAATCTCTGCGAATGAAAGCAAGTCGCAGAGTGAGAGAATTTGCGACGATCAACGAAGCGTGCGGCTGCCGGTGATGGCGTAATACGCGAACAGCACGATAACAGCACCAATCACGGCCACGAGCGCCGAAATGAAGAAGCCGTGCTCTTCATAATGGAAGCCGGTGAGCTGGCGGAACAGCCAGCCGCCCACCAGAGCGCCCGCCAGTCCAAGGGCGGTGTTGACGATGCAGCCCTGGCCACTTCTGTTGACGATCAGGCTGGCGATCCAGCCGGTGAAGGCGCCGAAAACAATCCAGCTCAAAACATACATGGTTTCAAAATCCGAAAGTCAGCCAAGGTTTACGTATAACATGGCGATCGTCGCGGCGGCCATCACCGCCGTGGAGGTCCAGCCCAGCGCACCCAGCAGGGGACCGATGCGAAAGGCGCCCATCTTGCCGCGATGGCCGGCCACATACATCATCGCCGCCATCATCGGCACCGCGATCACGCCGTTGATCACCGCACTCCAATAAAGAGCCTTGATGGGATCGAGCCCTGAATAGTCTATCCCTAAGCCCAGTAGCATGGCCGCGCCGATCACTGCGTAGAATCCCTTGGCTTGCCAGGGCATGTTGTCGAGCCCGATCTTCCAGCCGCGCGATTCTCCGACCGCGTAGGCCGCCGATCCCGCCAGCACCGGAATTGCCAGCAGCCCCGTGCCGACAATCCCCAGGGCGAACAAAAGCGAGGCGAAGCGTCCGGCCAGGGGCGCCAGGGCCTTGGCCGCGTCCGCGGCAGTCTGGATGTTGGTGACCCCTGCTTGATGCAAGGTGGCCGCTGTCGAGATCATGATGGAAATCGAGATTGCGTTCGAGAAGAACATGCCCACGACCGTATCCACCTGGATGCGGTGCAAAGCCCGCCTTGCCTGTTTTGGAGCTTCCAGAAGAGGTTTTGTCCAGCGGCGCTGATCCACTTCCTCTACTTCCTGCGCGCTCTGCCAGAAGAAGAGATAGGGGCTAATGGTCGTGCCGAATAAGGCCACGATCGTGGTGGCCGCGCCGCGGGAAACCTCGGCATGAATCCCGATCAGGCTCAGCCCGATCCTGGACCAGTCCAGATGGACGAAGAAAAGCACCGCCACATAAGCAAACAGCGAAAGCGTAAGCACGGTGAGAAAGCGCGCATACCGGCGGTAGGTGACGAAAAGTTGGAGCATCAGGGATAGGATGGCGAAGGCGATGGTGAATTCATGTTGGCCGAAGCCAACCACCAGCCTGGCGGCCTCGCCCATCCCGGCCAAATCCGCGCCTAGATTGATGGTATTGGCGATGAAGAGCAGGGCAACCAGCCCCGTCACCAACCGTTTGGGCATCGCTTCGCCCATGTTACGGGCCAGGCCATGGCCGGAGACGCGCCCGATCAAAGCGCTCACCATCTGGATCGCCACCATCAAGGGAAAGCAGAGGACCATGGTCCACAGCAGGTTGAGGCCCGATTGCGCGCCCCCCTGACTGTATGTGGCGATTCCGGAGGGATCGTCGTCGGCCGCGCCGGTGATCAGGCCCGGACCCAATTGATTGAGAACGGCGATGCGCGAGAGCCGCCGGATCAGGTTGGTTCTGCGTTTCGCGGCGGTCATTGGCCTAGGGGATGGATGGAGTAAAAGTTTCAGCAGCCGGAAGCCCGGTCAAAGCCTATCATGGGAATGCATCTTCTCGCGGAAGGTTCTCGGTGAGGACCGCTTCCTTTGTCTTTTTATTTTTTTTGATCCCGCTTGCCGCGCCGGCGCAGCCCCAGGGCGAGGCGCCGGCAAAGCGGACGAGTATCTGTTTGCGCCCGGACATGGTTTGGGGATGGACGGTCGTGGACGACAAAACCCTGATCGTCACCGACAAGGTGCAGAAGGCTTTCAAAGTGTCGCTCAGAACGGGCTGCTTCGACCTCAAATGGCATCAGGCGTTGAGCTTCAAGAGCTATAGCGGCTTGGGCGTGTCCTGCCTCAGCCGCAATGATTATGTGCTGGTGCCGGCCCAGGCCGGACGCCCGGCGCAGCGCTGCCTCATCTCGGAGGTTGCCGCCTATGCCCCAGCGTCGCGCTGATGTCCACGCTTAATTGGTTCAAATGGCAATCGTGATCCGGTAGCCTCAAACTTCAAGCCGCGCATACGCATCTTGGGGAAAAGAACTTTGCGGGGATATTTCGGGGTAGGCGTGGACGGCATCTCCAAGCCCATGAATCTGGGCAATCTGGTTCGCATCGCCCATGCCTTTGATGCCAGCTTCTTCTTTTCCGTCGCGCCCCGGCTGAAATTGTCGGACGCGCAGAGCGACACTTCGCGCGCGCAGGGTGCGCTTCCCTTCTATAGTTTCACCAAGCCGGAGGATTTGCGTCTTCCCATCGGTTGCCGCCTGGTGGGGGTCGAGATCACCGACGATGCGGTCGAACTTCCCCGGTTCCGCCATCCCGTCCGCGCCGCATACGTGTTCGGGGCCGAGCGCTTCTCGCTCTCGCCCAAAATGCTCAAAGCCTGCGATTTCGTGGTGAAGATTCCCACGCGCTTCTCCATCAATGTGGGCATGGCCGGGGCCATCGTTCTTTATGACAGGCTGATGTCGCTGGGTGGCTATGGCGCACGCCCGGTCAGGGCGGGCGGTGAGGGCGCAGAGGTGCCGCCGCTGCACACCTGGGGTGCGCCGTTGGCAAAGCCCAGAAGCGACGATTAGAACAACTGATTCGCGTCAAGCCCGCTCACTGAAAAATAGTCGCCTTTCCAAGCCGGAATGGCCGTGTTAGTTCCGGCGCATGATGCCCGCCTTGGCTATTTCCCATCTTCGCAAGGTCTACCGCAGCGGCACGGTCGCTGTCGAAGACTTGTCGCTCACCATTCCGGAGGGCGAATTTTTCGGCTTTCTTGGGCCCAACGGCGCGGGCAAATCCACCGCCATCCATTGCATCACCGGTGTGGCCGAGCCCAGTTCGGGACGGATCGAAATATTCGGCATCGACGCGGTGAAGAATTATCGCGAGGCGCGCCGCCTGGTCGGCCTTTGCCCCCAGGAATTCAATGTCGATCCCTTCGCCACGCCGCGCCAGATCGTAGATTGGATGGGCGGTTATTTCGGCATGAACGCGCGGGCCAGGAAAGAGCGTATTGATTACCTGATTGAGCGGTTCGACCTGGTCGCGCACCAGAAAAAACAGTTCCGGGAATTGTCGGGCGGCTTGAAGCGCCGCGTGGTCCTGGCGCGCGCGCTGGTCAACGATCCCAAGCTGATCATCCTGGACGAGCCCACTGCGGGCGTGGACGTGGAACTGCGCCGTGTGCTGTGGCGGTATCTGGCCGAAATCAACAAGGACGGGCGCACCATCCTCCTCACTTCGCACTACCTCGAGGAAGTGGAGCGGCTCTGCCGCCATGTCGCGATCATCAACAAGGGCCGGATCGTGCGCGAGGGCACCAAGGACGAGATCGCGGGCGCCCCCGGGGGCCTGGAGAATGCTTATCTGGTGGCGACCGGGGCCGAGCCAGATCATGTCGCGGGGCAGTGACATGGAAAAGATGATGAGCCAGTTGGAAAAGCCGATAGGCGTAAATTGGATCGGCCTTTACACCATGGTGCGACGGGAAGTGTCGCGCATATCGCGGGTGCCCATCCAGGCATTTGTCGCGCCGTGGATCTCGGCGCTGCTTTTCATTTTCATCTTTGGCTCGGTGGTCGGCGGGCGCATCGCCCAGATCGGCGGTCACCGCTACCTGGAATTCGTGCTGCCCGGCATCCTGATGATGAACATCATCAATGCGGCCTTCCTGCAATCTTCCACGGCGATTTATTTTTCGCGCTTCATCAAATTCGTGGAAGAGATGCTGGTGGCGCCGCTCTCCTATCTGGAAATGATTGTGGGCAGCCTCAGCGTTGTGGTGCTGCGCGCCACCATCACCGGCATAGGTATTCTCTTGATGGGCATCGGCTTTGGCGCCACCCATATTGAATCCTGGCCCCTGTTCCTCTTTTGGGTCGTGAGCGTGTCGGCCGTGTTCGGCTTGTTGGGCCTGATAGTGGGCCTGTGGTCCAAGAGTTTCGAACAGCTTTCCATGCCGGTCGTGTTTTTTCTCACGCCGCTGTCGATGGTCGGCGGCGTGTTCAATACGGTGCAGATGCTTCCGTCCTGGCTCCGCTGGCTGGCCTGGGCCAATCCCTTCTTCTATTTCATTAATGGCATTCGCGGCGCCATGATCGGCTTCGATGAGACCCCGCCCGGTTTGGGCGTGGGACTGACCTTGGTCTTCACGCTGGCCCTGGGCGTGGTGGTATGGCGGCTTTATGCCCGGGGATACGGCCTGCGGGAATAGACTGGCGGGGGCTCCGGCCCTTGGCTATTCTCATGAAATTATCGGCGCAAGCCCATGAAATTGCCCGTTTTCGGCCATGGAGCGGCCCTGACTTTGCTTGGAGCATTCATGATTCGCACACTATTGCTGGGATCCCTTTGCGCGGTCGCGCTTGCCGTACCCGCATTGGGCGAAAACGCCAATCTTCTGGGCGCGTTCGGAAATTGGACTGCCTATTCCACGGGAAGCGGCGATGGTCTGACCTGTTTTGCAATGTCGCAACCTCGGGCGGTCGAGCCCAAACGGGGACTGAAGCGCGGCGCCATCTATCTGATCGTCACCGATTATCCCGCCCGCAAGGTCAAGGCTGAGCCCGAGATCGTCCCCGGCTATGAATATAAAGAGAGTGTGCCCGTGACGCTGGAGATCGGCGAGGACCGGTTCAATTTCTTCGGCAAGAATGAAGCCAAGCAGGGTTCGGCCTGGCTCACCGCGCTCAACGACGGCCAGCGCCTGATCGACGCCATGAGCAAGGGCGTTTCGGTGGTCGCGCTGGGCACGCCCTCGCACGGCCCAAAATCCGCGGACACTTATTCGCTCGCTGGCTTCAATGACGCGCTCGCCAAGATCCATGCTGTCTGCAACATGTAAATCCCTGATCGGGCTTCCGCCTGCGGAGTTGTCCGCGAGTCTGATCGAAAGCGGCGTGCCGGAAAAATCGGCGCGCATGCGCGCACGTCAATTGTGGAACTGGATTTATGTCCATGGCGCGCGCGAATTCGCCGGCATGAGCAACCTCGCCAGGGATTTCCGCGACGAGATGACGGGCAGGTTCAGTTTGGCGCGCCCCGAGGTCGTGACCGAACAGATTTCCACTGACGGCACCCGCAAATGGCTGCTGCGTACCGGGCCGGGCCTGGAATTCGAGACTGTCTATATCCCCGAAGCCGATCGCGGCACGCTCTGCGTCTCGTCTCAGATAGGCTGCACGCTCAATTGCCGCTTCTGCCATACCGGTACCCAGAAGTTGGTGCGCAATCTCACGCCCGACGAAATCGTGGGCCAGTTGCTGGTGGCGCGGGATTCCTTGGGCGATTGGCCATCAACGGCTCCGGGAAGGAAAGTCACCAATGTGGTGATGATGGGGATGGGCGAGCCGCTCTATAATTTCGACAATGTGAAGGCCGCGCTCGCCATTGTCACCGACGGCGACGGGCTGGCCCTGTCGAAGCGCAGGGTGACGCTTTCGACCGCGGGCGTGGTGCCGATGATTCCGCGCGCGGGTGCCGAAATCGGCTCGGGCCTGGCGATTTCGCTTCATGCCGTAAAGGACGAATTGCGCGACGTGATCGTGCCAATCAACAAGAAGTACCCGATCAAGGAATTAATGGCGGCGGTGCGCGCTTATCCGGGCGCGTCCAATTCGCGCCGCATCACCTTCGAATATGTGATGCTCAAGGGCGTGAACGACAGTTTGGCCGAGGCGCGCGAATTGGTGCGGCTGGTGGCGGGCATTCCCGCGAAGATCAATCTCATCCCCTTCAACCCCTGGCCGGGTGCGCCGTATGAATGTTCGGACTGGGCGCAGATCGAGAAATTCGCGGAGATCGTCAACAAGGCAGGCTATGCGAGCCCGGTGCGCACGCCGCGCGGGCGCGACATCATGGCGGCCTGCGGCCAGCTCAAATCGGAAAGCGTTAAAGAACGGGCTTCGGCGCGGCTGGCGGCGGAAAAATTGGCGGCGGTGCAATCGGGCCAGCTGGCACGAATGCCAAGCTGATCCATGTGGATACGGGCCGAACAGGCGAATGATCGCCGGGCGATCTATGACCTCCATGCCGGGGCATTTCCCTCGAATTCCGAAGCGATCCTGGTGGACCGCCTGCGCGAGGCGGGCGACATCGCGATTTCGCTGGTAGCCGAGGGGAACGACCAAATCTTGGGCCATGTCCTCTTCTCGCCCATGAAAGCGCCCTTTCGCGCCCTAGGTCTCGCGCCGGTGGCCGTCTCGGAGAAATGGCGCCGGCAGGGGATCGCGGCACAATTGATCGAGAAAGGTTTGGCCGAGGCCGGGGCGGCAAGCTGGGAAGGGGTCTTCGTCCTGGGCGAACCTCATTACTACGGACGTTTCGGCTTTTCAGCGGAATTGGCGGCGGGTTTCGGCTCGCTCTATTCCGGTCCTTATTTCATGGCGCTGGCGCTTCAAGCCGCGCTTCCTCACCATGCGGGCCAAGTGGATTATGCGCCCGCCTTCGCTACGCTGGATTTTTGACTCTCAATCCCTATAGTCCGCCCGATTTTTGACGGACCTTTCCATGGCCAAGAAAGACGTAAAAAAAGTGGTGCTCGCCTATTCTGGCGGGCTGGACACGTCGGTGATCCTCAAATGGCTGCAAAGCGAATATGGCGCCGAAGTGGTCACCTTTACTGCCGATCTGGGACAGGGCGCCGAGATCGAGCCCGCGCGCCAGAAGGCGCTCACGCTGGGCATTAAGCCGCAGAACATCTTCATCGAGGATCTGCGCGAGGAATTCGTGCGCGATTACGTCTTTCCCATGTTCCGCGCCAATGCACTATATGAAGGTGTCTATCTTCTGGGTACTTCGATCGCGCGGCCCCTGATCGCCAAGAAGCAGATCGAGATAGCGGAGGCGATGGGCGCCGACGCGGTGGCCCACGGCGCCACCGGCAAGGGCAATGACCAGGTGCGCTTCGAGCTCTCCTATTATGCCCTCAAGCCCGACATCAAAGTGGTCGCGCCGTGGCGGGAATGGGACCTCACCAGCCGCACCCGCCTTTTGGAGTTCGCAGAACAGCACCAGATTCCCATCGCCAAGGACAAGCGCGGCGAGGCGCCCTTTTCGGTGGACGCCAATCTGCTCCATTCCTCCTCGGAAGGAAAAGTGCTGGAGGATCCTTCCAAGGAAGCTGACAGTATCGTCTACCAGCGCAGCATTTCCCCGGAAGAGGCGCCCGACAAAGCCACCTATGTCGAGATTGGCTTCGAGAAGGGCGATGCCGTGAGCATCGACGGCGAGAAACTCTCGCCCGCCAGCCTCCTCACCAAACTCAACGCGTTGGGCAAGGCCAATGGCATTGGCCGCCTCGATCTGGTGGAGAACCGATTCGTGGGCATGAAGTCGCGCGGCATCTATGAGACGCCGGGCGGCACGATCCTAATCACCGCCCATCGCGGTATGGAAAGCATCACGCTCGACCGCGGCGCGGCACATCTGAAAGACGAGTTGATGCCCCGCTACGCCGCCTTGATCTATAACGGTTTCTGGTTCTCTCCGGAGCGGGAGATGCTCCAGGCCATGATCGACAAGAGCCAGGAATTCGTTACCGGAACAGTCAGGCTCAAACTCTACAAAGGCAATGCCACACTGGTGGGCCGCAGTTCGCCCTATTCTCTCTACAGCGAAAGTCTGGTCACTTTCGAAGACGACAGGGGTGCCTATGACCAGAAGGACGCCCAGGGCTTCATCAAGCTCAATGCTTTAAGGCTGAGGACGCTTGCAATGCGCAAGCGTCAGGCAAAATAGCGCCGTGACGCGCGCGGGCCGTTTTGCCAGCTGGCCGTCCCACGAGGCAACTGTTTCGCCGGCAACCCTCGCGCGCGAAATGGCCGCGGTTGCCCGCGTCGTGTTGGCGCCGCCGCCGTTCCCGGACGGCGCGGCGCGAGGCAGGGGCCAGCCCGTAATCGTCATTCCGGGTTTGCTGTCGCCGGACATGACCACCGCCCGGCTGCGCGATTTCCTGACGCATCAGGACTTTGTCGCCCAACCGTGGGTCTGTGGCCTTAATATCGGGCCAATGCCGCGCATAATTGCGGGGGTCGAGCGTCACGTGCGCGAACTCGCTGACGCCACGGGAAGGCCGGTCTCAATTGTCGGCATCAGCCTTGGCGGCGTCGTCGCGCGGGAGGTGGCGAAATCCTGCCTCGGGCCGATCGCACGCTTGATCACGCTGGTCGCTCCCATCCACCTGCCGGTCGTGACGCCCCTCGCGCCGCTGGCGGAAGCGGCCTCGCTGTTGTGGGATATCGAAGAACTGGACGCCTTGTGCGCTATTGCCGAGCCGCCTCCGGTGCCGCTGACTGCGGTGGTCAGCAGGGATGACGGGGTGATTGACTGGCAAGCGGCTGTTCCGGCGCCATCGGAATTGGTCGAGGTCGTGGAAGTATCCGGACCGCACATGACGGTTTGTTCGAACCCGCAAGTCCAGCACATTGTCGCGGACCGGCTCGCCAGGACCTAAGTTCCATGAAAGGAACGGATCTCTTGGTGCTTGAGCGCATCTGCGCTGAGAGAGGAATAAAGATGAGCGTGAACCAGGCCCAGATCGATTTCTGGAACGGACCCACCGGCCAGAAATGGGCCAAGCACCAGACCGACATGGATCGCAATCTGGCGGATATTGGCGCGGCGGCCATGGTGTTGGCCGATGCTAGGCCTGGCGAGCGCGTCTTGGATATCGGCTGCGGTAATGGCTCGACCAGCCTGATGCTGGCGGAAGCAGTGGGTCCGTCCGGAGACGTGATCGGCGTGGACGTTTCCCAGCCGATGCTGGCGATTGCGCGCACCCATGTGCAAACGCCCAATATCCACTTCGTAGAGGCCGACGCCGCCGCCTATCACTTCACGTCAGACCGGGACCTGATCTTTTCCCGTTTTGGAGTAATGTTCTTCGTTGAGCCGGTGGCGGCCTTCACGAACATCCGCAAAGCTGCCGCCAAGGGCGCGCGACTGGTCTTCATCTGCTGGCGGAGTGTGGAAGAGAATGAATGGGCGATGCGGCCTTATCTGGCGGCCATGCCCTTCCTGCCGCCACAACAGCCCGTCGACACCAACGCGCCGGGGCCGTTCGCCTTCGCCAACCCGGAACGCACGCGCGGCATTCTGGCCGAAGCCGGATTCCGCGGCATCGCCATCGAACCGTTCAACGGATATATGCGGCTTGGCGTATCGCCGGAACATGCAGCGCTGCAACTCACCTCGCTGATGGGTCCGACGTCGCGGGCACTCAAGAATGTGGATGAAGAAACGCGCGCGAAGGCGCGAGCAGCCATCGCCAAGGATATGGCGGCGTTCAAAGGCGATGCGGCGGAAATCGCACCCGGCACCGCCTGCTGGCTGGTCAGCGCCAAGACCGGTGTATAAGCCCGTGACGAGAGGATTTTCGCGAGCAAGAGCGACGCGTGGAGCGGACGTGCGGGGCATGAGCACGCGCGACGCAGTCACGACGCAAAAGGCCGCGTACTTTACTTTTAAATATCCACCGACGCGGTAAGCGCATTGTCCTGGATGAACTCACGTCGCGGCTCGACCACATCGCCCATCAACTTGGCGAATAGCTCTCCCGCCTCATCGGCATGTTGAACCTTGACAAGGAGCAGCGAGCGGGCGTTCTCGTCCAGCGTAGTCTCCCACAACTGCTCGGGGTTCATCTCACCCAGGCCCTTATAGCGCTGAAGTCCCAGACCTTTGCGGCCCCATTCGAACACCGCATTAAGCAGTTCGGAGGGTGATCGGATCTCCCTGGTCTCGTCCTTACGCGTGAGCGTGCCGGAGCGGAGATAGGTCTGCTGCAATTCGCCCGCCATCTTGTCCAGCTTGCGCGCATCGGCCGACGAGATCAGCGCGCCATCGATCGCCACGGCCTCGCGAACCCCGCGGACCTCGCGCCAGAATCTGAGTCCGCCATCCGGCGTGGGCTCGCCATGCCATCCGCGTTCGAATTCCTCCGACAAGGTATCGAGCCGTTGGGCGATATACCGTGCCGTTTGCGCCGCGCGGCCGGCGTCTGACAGGATTTCGGGATTGAGCGCGCCTGCGATCGCCGCCTGCTCCAGCACGAAGCGGGGGTAATGATGTGGAAAGCCGGAGAGGGCCGCCACGGCACCTCGCGCGCTGTTCACCAACATGGCGAAATCCGCACCTGCTACGGTCTCGCCGGTATGGAGCGTGAAAGAGGCGCCGGCCGCGCCTTCGCCGATAAGGTAATTTTCCAGCTCCGCCTCGTCCTTCAGATAGCGCTCCGACTTGGCGCGGCTGGCCTTGTAGAGCGGCGGCTGGGCGATGAAGACATGGCCGCGGTCGATCAGTTCCGGCATCTGGCGATAGAAGAAGGTAAGCAACAGTGTGCGGATATGGGCGCCGTCCACATCGGCGTCGGTCATGATGATAATCTTGTGATAGCGCAGCTTGTCGGGATTGAATTCCTCTGGTCCGATGCCGGTGCCCAAAGCCGTGATCAGAGACACGATGCTGTCCGATGAGAGCATTTTGTCAAAGCGCGCGCGCTCGATATTGAGGATCTTGCCGCGGAGCGGCAGCACCGCCTGATTGGCGCGGTTTCGGGCCTGCTTGGCGCTGCCGCCAGCGCTGTCGCCTTCGACGATGAAGATTTCGCATTTGGACGGATCGCGCTCCTGGCAGTCGGCCAGCTTGCCAGGCAGTGACGCGCCATCCAGTGCACCCTTGCGGCGGGTCAGTTCACGGGCTTTGCGGGCCGCTTCGCGGGCGGCGGCCGCTTCCACCACCTTGCCCACCACGGTTTTGGCTTCAGCAGGATGCTGCTCGAACCAGCCGCCCAATTGGTCGATCAGTGCGCCTTCCACCACGGGGCGCACTTCCGACGACACCAGCTTGTCCTTGGTCTGGGATGAGAATTTGGGATCGGGCACCTTCACGGACAGGACGCAGGTAAGACCCTCGCGGCAATCGTCGCCTGTGAGCGCGACCTTGTCTTTCTTGGTCGAGGGCATCGCGTCGGCATATTTGGTGACCACGCGGGTAAGGCCCGCGCGGAAGCCCGCCAAATGCGTGCCGCCGTCGCGCTGCGGGATGTTGTTGGTGAAGACCAGCGTGGATTCGTGATAGCTGTCATTCCAGGTGAGGGCGATTTCCACCGTCATGCCATCGCGCTCGGCTTCGATCATGATGGGTGCGGGGATCAGGGCATTCTTGGCGCGGTCGAGATACTGCACGAACGCCTTCAATCCCCCATCATAATGCAGCAGCGCTTCCTTCGGCTCGACCCCGCGCTTGTCGGCAAGCGCGATGGAGACGCCGGAATTGAGGAAGGCCAACTCGCGCAACCGATGCTCGAGGGTCGCGTAATCGAACTCCGTCTTGGTAAAGGTGACAGGCGAGGGCAGGAAGGTAACCTCGGTGCCTAACCTCGCCTTGCCATTATCGTTCGGCGCATCGCCCACGATTTTGAGGGGCGCAACCGCGTCGCCATTGCGAAACTGCATGTAATGTTCCTTGCCGTCGCGCCAAATGCGCAGGTCAAGGAACTCGGACAGCGCGTTCACCACCGAGACACCCACGCCATGCAGGCCGCCCGAGACTTTGTATGCGTTTTGCTCGAATTTCCCGCCCGCATGGAGCTGGGTCATGATGACTTCGGCGGCAGAGACGCCTTCTTCCTTGTGGATGTCGGTCGGAATGCCCCGGCCGTTGTCGCGCACGGTGCAGGAACCGTCAGGATTGAGTTCGACATCGATGCGGTCGGCGTGACCTGCCAGTGCCTCGTCGACGGCGTTGTCCACCACCTCATAGACCATATGGTGCAGACCCGAGCCGTCGTCGGTGTCGCCGATGTACATGCCGGGACGCTTCCTGACCGCATCCAGGCCCTTCAGCACCTTGATGGCGCTGGCGCCATATTCGCCGCTTACCGGGTTCGCATGTTCGGACATTCACTTCACCATGATCGCAATGCCGGCGCCAGCCATCACCAGGCCGGCACCTTTGTTGATGCGGCGGCGTGCCTTCACGCTCGCCACCAGGGATTTGAGCCGTGCCGCCAAAGCGGCATAACCCATGGTGATTGCCGGGATCAGCACCAAGGTTGCGCCCACCAGCTCCAAATAGCCCACGAAAGTAAGACTCTTGAGATCGATGGCGGTGGGCTGCAGCGCCACGAAAAAGGCGATTGCCTTAGGATTGGAAAGCGTGATCCCCATCTGGGTGAGGAAACCGCGACTGGCGCTTTCCGGTATCACCTCAGATTGCTGGGAGACATTCGCCGTCCAGTATTTGTAACTCAGGAAGAGAAGATACAAGCCCCCCCCGATTTTGACGATCTCGAACATTCCGCCCATCGCTTTGGCGACCAACGCCAGGCCATAAGCGGACAAGGTCATCAGAATCAGATCCCCTGCCGTGATGCCCAGGCAGGCGGGCACCGTCTTGCGGAATCCCTGGCCCAGCGCGCGCGCCACAATGGAAATCACGCCCGGTCCTGGCGTGGCGATGGCCACCGTATAGAGCAGGCAATAGAGCAGGAAATTGTGCAGCGGGATCATGTGCCCGCCTCGCGGAAAGTTCCGTCCCGCACCTCGAAAATCTGTGCCCTTGCATTCTCGAACAGGGAAAGGTCGGTGCCCGTCATCCATGCCTGGGCTTTGAGATCGGCAATCTCGTCGAACAAGGCCGAGCGCCGCATGGCATCCAGGTGCGCGGCGACTTCGTCGAGCAACAGGAGCGGTGCGAGACAATCGCCCGCGCGCGTCAACTCTCGGGCGAAGGCCAGCATGATGGCAATCAGCAGCGCCTTTTGCTCACCGGTCGAACAGTCGCGGGCATTGGTGCGCTTCTGCACATGGCGGGCAAACAGGTCGGTCACATGTGGTCCCACCAAGGTGCGGCCGCTTTCGGCGTCACGGATCCGGCTTTTTGCCAGTGCCGCGCGCAGCGTGTCCGCGTCGGTAAAAGTCTCTTCCGAGAGTCTAAGCGCCGCAGCAGGAAAAGCGCCAATCCGAGTAGCCAGCGCGGCATTGAGACGGGCGACCGCATCCTCACGGGCACGCGCCACCAGGATGCCCGCCTCCGCCATCTCATTTTCCAATCCGTCCAGCCAGGCGGGATCGCGGGGGCCGTATTTGAGCAGGCGCGCGCGTTCGCGCATGGCGGTCTCATAGCGGCTGGACGCGCGGGCGTGGGATGCGTCGAAGCCCAGCACCAAGCGATCCAGGAATCGTCTGCGGCCCGAAGTGCTTTCGATGAAGAGCCGGTCCATCGCGGGAGTGAGCCAAACCATCTGCACGATCTCGCCCAGTTCGGCCGAGCCTTTGGCGTCCGCGCCGTTCAGTCTCACATGACGGCTCGCGGCTTGTTCGGAAAGTCCCGTGCCGATCTCATAATCCGTCTCGCCGCGCTTCACCGTGGCCGCCACGGCCCACAAGGCCTCGGACGGCACCGCCGGACCTTTGCGGGTATGCTCCGCCAGCCTTGCGCCGCGAAGGCCACGGCCGGGCGCGAGCAGCGAAATCGCGTCCAGGAGATTGGTTTTGCCCGCGCCATTGGGCCCGGCGAGCACCACCGCCGCACCCGCAGTTTTCAATTCGGCCGCCGCATAGGAGCGGAAATTCGTGACATGGAGCCGCGTCACCGCCAGCTTCGCCGGAATGGCGACCGGAACGCCCGAAAGGCATGTGTCAGGCGCAGCTGCCAAAATCAGACCCTTAGCGGCATAAGGACGTAAAGTGTGCGACCGTCCTCCGCGTCTTCGATAATGGCGGGCGAGCCGGCGTCAGACAGCATGAAGCGCACATCCTTGCCTTCGATCTGGCCGGTGATGTCGAGCAGATACCGGGCGTTGAAGCCAATCTCCAGGCCCGTAGCGCTGTACGTAGCGCCAACATCCTCGGTTGCGGTGCCGGACTCCGGATTGACCACCGAAAGCGTCACTTTGTCCTTGCCGATATTGAGCTTCACCGCGCGGGTTTTATCCGCAGAGATGGTCGAGACGCGGTCCACGCTCTGGGAGAATTCCTTGGCGTCCAGCGCCAGTACCTTGTCGTTGCCGGTGGGGATCACCCGCTCGTAGGGTGGGAAGTTGCCGTCGATCAACTTGGAGGTGAGCTCCACGCCGTTGAAGCCGAACTGGACCTTGGTGTCGGAGAGCGAGATTTCAATGGCGCCATCGGCATCATCCAAGAGCTTGCGCAGTTCGCCCACAGTCTTTCTGGGAACGATCACGCCGGGAATTTGGGTGGCGCCGTCGGGCAATTCCAGTTCGTAGCGGGCAAGGCGGTGGCCGTCGGTCGCTACCGCACGCATCGCGGGCGGCTTGGTGTCCTTGGCGGCATGCAGATAGATGCCGTTCAGGTAATAGCGGGTTTCTTCCGTCGAGATGGCGAAGCGCGTCTTGTCGATGATGCGCTTGAGATCGTCAGCTGCCAGCCGGAAGCGATGGGGCAGGGCGCCCGCCGTCATCTGCGGGAAATCTTCTTTGGGCAAGCAGGCTAGCTCGAAGCGCGACGCTCCGGCCGAGACCGCGAGCCGTCCGCCTTCGCTGGTGAGGAGTTCCGCCTGCACCTGGGCACCGTCGGGAAGTTTCCTCACAATGTCGTAGAGCATGTGCGCGGGGGCCGTGGCGAAGCCATTTCTCAGGATGTCGGCAGGAATGGATTCCACGATCTCGATGTCGAGGTCGGTGGCGGTGAGCTTCAGCGAGCTCTTGCCCGCTTCCAACATCACGTTGGAGAGGATGGGTATGGTATTTCGCCGTTCCACCACACTTTGCACGTGGGAGAGAGCCTTCAAGAATGCGCCCCGTTCGACATTGATCTTCATCGGTTTGATTTCCGCCTCGTGAGACGAAGCGTCCCATCGCTGTAAATGCCCCGCTTCCAGGCCACGGTTTTGCCCGCGCTGAATGCCCGGAAAATCCCAAATTCTTGTGTTTTGGAGCAGATATCGGTCGCCTCAAGGCGGCCCCAAGACTCAAGCGGGAGATGATAGCAAAAGGGGGGCAAAAGGGCAAAAAAAACGCCGGCAAAACCGGCGTTTTTTTGCCCTGAAAACAGGCACTTTTGAGGGTGCCCGGGGGCTTCTAAAGCTCACCCTTCCGCTGCAGCATCTGGGAAAGGAAATCCACCTCCTGCCGAAACAGTGGGTCCTCGTCGATCAGGGCCTCGATGCGGCGGCAGGCATGCAGCACCGTGGTGTGATCGCGCCCGCCAAAGCGCCGCCCGATTTCGGGCAGCGAACGGGTGGTAAGCTTGCGCGACAGGTACATCGCAACCTGCCTAGGGCGCGCCACACGGCGGGCCCGCTGCGGCGAATGGAAATCCCTGACGTCGAGCTTGTAGAACTCGGCGGTTTTTCTCTGGATGTCCTCGATGGACGTCTTGACGCCAGGACCTGCGCGCAAACCTACCGCTTCCTCCGCCGTCTCCAGCGTCACCGGCTTCTTAGTGAGATCGGCATAAGTCGCGAGCTTGGTGAAGACGCCGATCATCTCGCGGGGGCTGGCATCCTCCAACTCGGCGATCCGCTCCAGCACCGCATCCGGCAGCACCACATCGGGCTTGTGCCGCACGAACTCGGCAGCCCGCGCTT